>DASYKW010000258.1:0-1889 GCA_035995005.1 Pyrinomonadaceae bacterium | reverse complement strand
CAAAACGCTTTCGCTCGACGGCGAGCGGGAAGTTTAAACGTGGACACAGTCACGCCCGCCATATTTTGACCAAAAAGACCAGTAAGCGTAAGCGCAATCTTGATATTGACGCTTTAGTGTCCGAGGGCGATCAGAAGCGCGTCGAGAAGATGCTGCCGTACGGCCGGGACTAAATTCTTTTTGGATATTGAAGGAGTAGAGAAATGCCTAGAGCAAAACGTGGAAACAAGCGCCTAGAGAAGCGCAAAAAGATATTGGCCCTCGCCAAGGGGTATCGCGGGACAAAGTCAAAGCTTTATCGTTCGGCCAAAGAGTCGGTCGAGCGTGCACTCAACTTCGCCTACACGGGCCGTAAGTTAAAAAAGCGGGACTTTCGCAAGCTGTGGATCGTTCGTATCAATGCGGCATGCCGTCTGAACGACATGAAGTACTCGCAGTTCATACACGGCCTGAACCTCGCCGGTATCGAGCTTGACCGTAAGGTGCTCGCCGACCTGGCGGTAAAGCAGCCCGAGGCCTTCGCTGCCGTCGCAACGCAGGCGAAGGACGCGATCTCAAAGAATCAGCCGGCAGCAGCAACATCGCACTAAACACGCGATGCTGTTCATGATCATCGAGCACTTTAGGGACCGAGATCCGCGACCCGTTTACAAGAGGTTTGCGGAGCAAGGCCGGTTGATGCCCGATGGGCTGAAATACGTAAATAGCTGGATCGAAGTTGGGATGGATCGTTGTTTCCAAGTGATGGAAACAGACGATCCTATCCTGCTTCAGGAATGGATAAAGAACTGGGGCGATCTTGTTGATTTCGAGGTCGTTCCGGTCATAACGTCCGCCGAGATGGTTGAGCTTTTCGCCGATAAAGGCGAGATGCCTTTCTAACTAGATCCCAACTTCCCTCTTCGCCTCGGCAAATTTCTCCACAGCAAAGTCCAGATCGTCTTTCGAGTGAGCAGCAGAAACCTGCGTCCGTATCCTCGCTTTGCCTTTTGGCACCACGGGGAACGAGAACGGAATTACGTAAACACCTTTTGCTAGAAGCGATTCGGCCATTTTGACCGCCGGTTGAGCCTCGCCAAACATTACCGGCACGATAGGATGCTCGCCCGGCAGAACATCGAGCCCGACCGCCGCGATCTTCTCCCTGAAATACCGCGTGTTGTCCGCGAGTTTGTCTCGAAGCTCCGTCGACGCGCTCAACATATTGATGGCCGCTAAGGACGCGGCGACGATCGGCGGTGCGACGGAATTCGAAAAAAGATACGGTCGCGAACGTTGTCTAAGCAGCTCGATGATCTCCTTGCGGCCGCTCGTATAGCCGCCGCTGGCTCCGCCGAGGGCCTTGCCAAGGGTTCCGGTTATCACGTCCACGCGATCCATCACGCCGCAGTATTCGTGCGTCCCACGTCCCGTCTCGCCGATAAAACCCACGGCGTGTGAGTCGTCGACCGTCACCATCGCATCGTATTCGTCGGCAAGGTCGCATATCTCATCAAGCTTCGCTATGTAACCGTCCATCGAGAAAACTCCGTCCGTCGCGATCATCCTGAATCTTGCGCTGCTCGCCTCCTGCAGCTTGGCCTCGAGATCGGCCATGTCGCTGTTCTTGTATCGAAATCGCTGCGCCTTGCTTAGACGAATGCCGTCGATCACCGACGCGTGGTTCAGCTCGTCCGAGATGATCGCGTCCTCATGGGTGAGCACGGTCTCAAACAATCCGCCGTTCGCATCGAAGCACGATGTGTAAAGGATCGTGTCCTCGGTGCCGAGAAATTCGCTGATCTTATTTTCCAGCTCCTTGTGGATCGTCTGCGTCCCACAAATAAACCGCACCGACGACAAGCCAAAGCCCCATTCTTCCAACCCCTTTTGCGCTGCGGCAACGATCG
>DASYKW010000257.1:0-2961 GCA_035995005.1 Pyrinomonadaceae bacterium | reverse complement strand
TCATTGAGCTCGTCCGCGAATTCCTTTGCTCCCGGCAGCGGGTCGCCGATGTGATCGGAGCTGACCCAACCTTCATATCTAGCTAGAACGCCGTCAAGATCGACGCACACGCGCTGGCGGTTCGCGGCAACCTGCGTTGTCTTCGACGCCTTTCTTGGTGTGACATCGCTGCGGCCGGGTTTGAGAGGTTTCTCTTTTTTTCGCTTGGTCTTTGGCAGCTTTGACGGACGCGTCGCGAGCATCGCCTCGATCGCCTCGCCGCCATCAAGCCACTCGGCCTCGTCAGCGTATTCAAAGTTGTAGATCCGTGTGTAGTGCGGCCGCGAATGGTGCCTGCCCGGCAGCCGAAGTGTGTAAGGCAAGTCGTCGGGCCCGACCTCGCGTTTTGGCGGGAACATCTCAGGCTTGCGAGGCAGGTTAAAGTCCTGCCACTCCGACCGTATAGCCTCGCCAAAATCGTAAACATCCGCGAGCGGATATTCCCTATCAAAGAGAAGCCAGATGTGATATCCGCCAACACCGTTCGAGTCCATCACCAGCGGGTCCATTCCCTGATCGCGCAAACGGTTGGCCCACGCAAACAGCGCAGTCTTGTTTGCCTCGATTATCTCATCGGCATTCGGAACGCTCTCGTCATGAAGGTCGATGTCGATCGCCAGCCATTTACATGTCGAGTGGTCCGATATCGAAAACATACCGACAAGGTGATTAGGCTGCTTGCCGGCAAAGTGTCGCTCCAGCTTTTGGATCGTCACCATGTCGGTGCCGAGCTTGCGACGCTCCTTGATCGGGAGCATCACGACGCCGATCTTGCCGTCCTTGAGCGTGTACTGACTCCAGACATCGCGGCGGTTCACGAGCCGCTTCATCGCCCATTCTGCCAGAATGGGCGCGTAGCGCACCCATTCCTCGGCGATCCAAAGGAGCCGCTTATTACCCTGAAACTCTACAAAAGGAACCGGCATCCCGGCTATTTTAGCGTGAAATGCCGGTATCCGTTGAAGAGTTAAAGAGAAAGAGTTATTGAGTCGTTGTGACGGCCACGCGCCCTTCGATGCGGCGGCGGCGTTTTGCCCGACGCCAGGTTCCGAGGCCCTCACGCGTGAGCGAGGCAAGTGCCCGGCGATTGGCAAAGAGCAGGCTCAGCCACGCGCGCGTGCCGATCTGAGGGAAGTAGATGCCGCGGAAAAAGAGTCTGGCGGCCAGATGGCCGATGCGTGTCGCGATCGGCGCGTCGCGGATCGATTCGAGCACTTCGAGATTACGTTCCGGGCTGTAGCTCCGCTCCCAGGCAGAGATGGTTTCGCGGCGGGCTTCCTCGATGGTCATTTTCGCCGGTTTATGGGCCATGACAAATTGAGCGAAGTCCAACCAATGCTTCGGACGCTCGAGCCGTCCCGCCTTTTGGAGACGGGTGTAGAGCGGCGTTGCCGGAAACGGCGTCAGTTGCCCAAAGACGGGCAAACCGGGAGGCCATTTCTCGATCTCGTCCACGGTGCGGGTAGCTGCCCCGACAGTGTCGTTGTCCATCCCAAAGATAAACGACGTGATCGCGTAAATGTCGCGGCGCGCGAGACCGTCGAGCACGGCCTGGTAGTTCTCGGGCTTTGAGAAGTTCTTGTTGACGTCGGCCATGTTCGCCGGGTCGATCGACTCCATGCCGATAAAGATCCACTTCGCTCCCGATTCGGCGATCAGGTCGACAAGCTCCTCGTCGCCGAGAAGATTAGCGCTGATCTGTGCGACCCACGGCAACTGAGCGTCGGCCGCGATGATGTCGCGAAGCAATGATTTGAGGCGTTTCTTATTGATCGCAAGGTTGTCGTCAATAAAAAAGACCGCCATCTGGCCGCGTTCCTTGCGGGCGCGTGCCTTTAGGCGAAGAAGCTCGTCTACGACACTCTCGTTCGTGCGAAACCTTATGGAATCGCCGAAAAATCCCGTGACCGTGCAAAACTCACAGCCGTATGGGCACCCGCGCCCGGTCTCGACCGGCACCACAAAGAATTTGCCCCAGCCCGCGCCGAATTTCGACAGCAATGGCTTTAGGAATCCCGGAACTAGACTAAACTGCTCTAGATCCAGTGTTTCCCAGGGAATGTGGGGATATGGCTGCAGGGTCGGCTTTTCGTCGTTGCCCTTGTCGTCGGTTACCGGTTGATAAACTTCCTTGAGCTCGCCTCGTGCCGCGTCAGCCACGATCAGGGGCCATGTTGCGTCGGCCTCGCCGAGCGCAACGGCGTCGACGTGCCTCGGGCCGCCGTCGCGGCCTAGTGCTTCGTCAGGACACTCGGTGACATGCGGACCACCCATAACGACCTTGATCCCGGCTTCGCGAAGCGAGTCCGCGACCTGATAGGCGCGGGCGACCATGCGGGTCATCGAGCCGATACCGACCAGGCCGACGTTCTCGCGACGACAAAGATCGACAAGCTCCGGACGCGACATTGCCTTGGCGTTTCCGTCGATCAGTATGACCTCGTGTTCGGGTGGAGTCAGTGCCTGCAGAAGGAACATCCACAGGTGCGGCATGAAATTACGAGTGATCCCGTTATCGGGATTGTATAGCAGAATTTTCATTTTCGAGGGGGTATTCGGCACTCTCAGAGTGCCACCATATGGCTTAAATTGCAAGGCCATGCGTCGCGTTCACTACTTACGACGCCCGAAGCCTGGCCTCGATTTTAGGGCTCACTCAGTCGCAATACTTCTCGGTTACCTGCCTAAAGTGGTAACCCATCGCAGCGAGCGTCAAGCCATGGGCCAAGTCGCGGGTATGATGCCGAAGGAGCTTGTAAAAGTATCCCCAAAACTGCATTCGCGACCTATCGCGAATGCCCAGGGTCACGATCAGGTTCCAAAAGGCTCGCACATCGTCGCGAATATTCGATTGACGCGGCTCGATCCTGCTCTGGTGAAATCGCGAAAGGCAGTCTAATGCACGTTGATAATACTCGCGCG
>DASYKW010000256.1:0-18740 GCA_035995005.1 Pyrinomonadaceae bacterium | reverse complement strand
GACACCGTCATTCAAACGACGCACCACATTCTTGCGACCGAGCAGGCCCTCGACGCAAAGGCTGACGCTGCAGGCTGATCAGTGGATGAGTTCCGGGAAAACTACGTTTCCTTAGATATCGCAAGCAGATTCAGGGCGCAGGCTTGGCGTGTGTGGACTGCTGGACTCGCGGTCGTGGCCTTCTGGGTTGCTCTCATCCTCGCGGCGCCGATCGCAAAGGCAAACGGCGGCACCGCGATCTCCTCGCCAATTTACTCGTTCTTTAGCTATCTTTGCCATCAGACCCCGGAGCGATCGTTTCACGTCGCGGGAGAGCAATTTGGCGTGTGCTCGCGATGCTTTGGGATCTATCTCGGCATATTGATCGGATTTATCATCTATCCGCTTTGGCGAGTCGTGGACACGATCGATCCGCTGCCAAAGGTCTGGCTTTTTTTCGCTTGCGTTCCTGCCGCAATCGACTGGTCACTAACGATATTCGGAATTTGGGAAAATACGCATCTCTCTCGCGTGCTAACCGGTGGCCTCCTCGGCTTTGCCTGTGCGACCTTCATCGTGCCCTCGATCGTAGAGATCACGAGAAACTTTACCCTCAGACGAGGAACTTTAGGCTCGCGAACAACGTAATCGAGTTATGCCTTTTTCACAGGAATCCGCGGTCGCTCGTGCAAAAAGCGACCTCGCCGCGCGTTTGAATATTAGTGAGAAGGAGATCGTGGAGAGCGTACGCGAGCGGGACTTTCCGGACATGGTCTTGGGAGCTCCGATCGCGGGTGAGATGGCGGCTCAGATGATCTCAAGCGGCTGGCAGATCGATCTTGACGCCAGCGGCAAGCGGTACGATTATCGTGCTGACAAATATCAGCTTCGCCTGCACAACTTTGAGGGAGTAAACTACGTCTTAGATTAAGTTTCGGAGCAGTATCATGAACCGCAGTAATATTTGGATCCATGTCGGTTTGGCAGTAGTTTTGATCACGTTCGCGGCCGTTCTCGGTCAGATGGAACGCTGGAGAATGGCGTTGAAGAGCGATCCGATCGTAAAGACAACGGTCGCACCGACAAATACCGCACCGGCAAACGGCATTCCAGAGGTTCTCGTGCGGTTCAAGCCCGGCACGACGCTCGATCGCATTCGAGACATTGCATTGGCTCATCATGACCGCTTATCCGATGAGATCGAGTCGGTCCAGGGGCTTTCGGTGATCGATGACCTCGATAACGCCGATCCGCTGGCCGTGGCAAAAGAATATGCCTCCATGAGTGACGTTGCTTACGCCGAGCCGAATTTTCAGATCAAACTCGACGATCCGATCCAAAAAGACGACTTGAATTTCGACGACGGTGTTCTTCGAACGCCTGCTGCCGGAGCGCCAAATGATCCGCTCTTTGCAGACCAGTGGGCACTGAATAATCTCGGCGGCAATGGCGGCAAGGACCGCGCCGATCTCGACGCGATCAAAGCCTGGGAAACGACAAAGGGCAGCGATGAGGTTGTGGTTGCTGTGCTCGACAGCGGCGTCGATTACACACACGAGGACCTGCGTGCGAATATGTGGATCCGCCCGGCGAGCGTTCCGGCATACACGGACGACGAGCTGGGCACGGTGAACGATCTCAATGGCTTCAATGCGGACGACAAGCTGGCCGATCCGATGGACGATAACGGCCACGGTACGCACTGCGCCGGTATCATCGGTGCCGAGGGCGACAACGGCATCGGCGTCACGGGCATTAATCAAACTGTAAAAATAATGCCTCTTAAGTTTCTGGGCCGATCGGGCTCGGGCTCGACCGCCGCTGCGATCGAGGCGATCAATTATGTCGTCGACCGCAAGAAACACGGCGTCAACGTCCGCATTATCAGCGCGAGCTGGGGATCGAATTCGAGTTCCAGGGCCCTTGAGGACGCGATCCGGGCCGCGAGCGATGCGGGGATTCTATTCGTCGCGGCCGCCGGTAACGACGGCTCGAACAACGACCGCTGGCCGCATTACCCGTCGAATTACAACGTTCCGGGGCTGATCAGCGTCGCGGCCCTTGACCGCGGCGATACTCTCGCATCATTCTCGAACGTCGGCGTCAAAACCGTGCATGTCGCCGCTCCCGGCAAGGCGATCGTGTCCACCTGGCTCGGCGACGCGTATCGCGAAGCGTCCGGAACCTCCATGGCGACACCTTATGTTTCAGGTGTCGCGGCTCTCGTGATTGCAAATGAACCTGGGATCACGATGCAGAAGCTCCGTGAACGCCTTCTCGGCACCGTCGATAAGCTTCCGGCCCTCGATGGCAAGGTTGCCACTGGCGGCCGCATCTGTGCGGCAAATGCCCTTGCGGCTCACGCGTCAAACCATCTGCCGCATTAGCCTAAACGTTTTGCTACATTGGTGTGGCGGCGGCACGTTCCGTCCACAGACGTCAACCATTTACGAGCCTATAACCCTCTGGAAACAGAGGGTTTATTGTTTGCATTCTCTATACGAAGAGGTTTGGCACGTTCGTTGCCATACTCCGTGCGGAGCAATGGCCAAGAACTCATTGCGTGACGTTCTTATCTAGGAGACAACAATGAATCGAATTAATAAGTGGATCGGTATCGCGGCATTTTCCCTGATGATCGTCGGCTTGCCGGTCATCGCTTCGGCACAGTATGGAAATGGCGGGTACGGTTACCCGAATGGCGGCAACAATAACGGCAGTTACGGCAATAATGGCCGTTATGGCAATGGTGGTGATCAGCGATCGATCATTCGCGATCTCAAAAATCGCACGCGTGAGTTCCAGCGTGAGCTAGATCGCGATCTCGACAACAGTCGTTACAACGGCAGCCGTCGCGAGGACCAGATCAATCAGGTCGCGAGGGACTTTCGCAACGCGGTAAATAACCTCGACAGCAACGGGCGTGACTATAACGAGATCCAGCGTGTTCAGCAGCTCGGGTCCGAGATGGATCGTATGATCGGCCGCTCGGGTATCAGCTATAACACCCAGAATATGTGGCAGTCGGTCCGCTCGGAGCTGCAGGCCCTCGGCGGCAGCGGATATTACGACAATGGTCGAAACAACCGTAACAGCCGCACTAACGGGGGGCGAAACAACGGCGGTTGGAGCAATCGGCCAAGCTGGTGGCCCTTCTAGCCTGACGGACAATTGACAACAACGGAAGGCCCGCGTCCCGAAGGATGCGGGCCTTTTCTATTGAATGCTATTGTTAGCGATATGCTTGGCACGCTCTATCTCGTTGCGACGCCTATCGGCAATCTTCAGGACATCACTTTGAGGGCTTTGGAGATCCTGCGGACCGTCGACGTCATCGCGTGCGAGGACACTCGACACACGCAAAAGCTGCTGACGCATTTTGGCGTGCAGAATCGCACAACCAGCTATCACGAGCATAATGAGCACGAACGTGCTCCTCAGCTGGTGGCTCGGATGTTAAAAGGCGAGTCCATTGCGGTCGTCTCGGACGCTGGAACGCCGGGCATTTGCGATCCGGGCTTCAGGATCGTGGGCCTCGCGATAGAAGCCGGAATTGATGTTGTTCCCGTCCCCGGGCCGGCAGCTTTTGTTGCGGCAGCGACAGCGTCCGGACTCGCGACTGACTCGATCTACTTTGGCGGTTTTCTACCGTCGCGAAAGAATGAGCGGCGCAAACGCCTCGAGGAGTGTGCTTTGATCCCGGGGACGATCGTCTTTTACGAGACGCCGCATCGCCTCGCAAATTCGCTCGCGGATTGTGCCGAGGTCCTTGGCGACCGTCCGGCAGGCATTGCCCGCGAGCTTACAAAGCTTCACGAAGAGATCGCCCGGGGAACCTTGTCACAGCTAGCTCAACGATTCGTCAACAAGACCGTCAAAGGCGAGATCGTGCTGGTCATAGATCGGGGCGCGGGCGTTGTCGTTGTTGACTCGGAGATGACCCTCGAACAACGCGTCGCACAGATAGAAGCCGAGGGTCTCGACAAAAAAGCGGCCCTGAAACAGGCCGCAAAGGAATTCGGATTGAGTAAGTCTGAGGCGTACCGGCTTACGCAGGTAAAACGGTAAAGGTAAAAAGGCAAAAGACGAGGGTCCCGCTTTTGCCTTTTTGCATACTTTTGACCTTGCTTACCTTTGCGTGAGCTCCGGCGGCAGTTGTTTATCGATCTTCGGACGATCTTTCATATCGGTCAGCTTCCACAACGTGATGGCGATCGTGCGTGCGACCTTTTCCATCTTGTTATAGTCGATCTTCTGCGGCTCGTCGCCTGGCTGGTGATAGTCGACGTGCACACCGTCAAACCAGAACGTGATCGGAATGCCATTCAACGCATAGTTGAAATGATCCGATCGGAAGAAGAAGCGATTCGGGTCTTTAGGATCGTCATACCGCGTGTCGTAATCGAGCTTAAGATAGCCCGCGTTGACGCCGCTTACGAGGTTGCCGAGCGTCGACGACATCATGTCCTTGCCGATCACGTAGATCGCGTTCTCGCCTGAAAGGTCCTTGTCCTTAGGCTCGGTATCACCGGCCTTCTTGCTGCGGCCGATCATGTCGATGTTCAGCTGGGCAACGACCTTTTTGACATCGACGGTCGGGAACTTATTAAAATACTCACTGCCCCACAGGCCCTTTTCCTCGCCGCAGTGCCAGACAAAAAGCACCGAGCGCTTTGGTCGCGGAACCTGAGCGAGAGCCTCAGCGATGGAAAGCACCGAAACGGTACCCGACCCATCGTCATCCGCACCGTTGTTTATGCGGTCCGGAAGAGACGGATTGAGGCTGATGCCGATGTGGTCGTAGTGAGCGCCGATCGCAACCATCTCATCCTTGAGTTTCGGATCGGAGCCTTCCCAGACGGCGACGACGTTCTGGGTGGATAGCACCTCCGGCTTGGTGGCGACCATGTAGGACAACGCCTTTGACGGAGTAAGCGTGAATGACGTTGCGTATCCGCTCATCGGATCACCGGTTTCGCCTGCAAATATAGCGTTTGCGAGTTTCGGCGATGCTATAGCCACCGCGAAGGGCGTCGCTCCCGCACTAGCGGCCGGAGCGGTTTGAAATTTGTCGACCACAAGTCGGCCTCGTGCAAACTGACCGAGGAGGACATTCCAGTTCTCGGCGGCCCATTTAGACGGCAGGATCACGACTCCGGCGGCCCCGTGAGTACGGCCGTAGGTGACAGGATCTGCCCAGTCTATTCCGCGAGCGCCCGTCAGATCCGCCTGAGCGACACCAGCCGGTAGCGGGACGGCTACGCGGCTGCTCATCGGACCCTCGGAAAGGACGGCTACGAGCTTCCCTTTAATGTCGAGACCGGCATAGGGGTCAAGGCTTTTGCTCTTGATCATCCAGCCGTTACCGGCAAAAACTATCGGTGTCGCGGGCAGGTGGTTCTCCGAAACTCGTATCAGGTCCTGTCCATAGACGAAAGCCTGGCCGCCGAAAGTCACGGTCGTCGCGGTCGCATCGATCGTGTCCCGGTGGAGCGCGATCTTCTGAAAGTACGTTCCGTCATCACCCGCGGGCTTAAAGCCCCAACGCGATAGATTCATCGCGATAAACTTGGCCGTCGTGTCGAGCCCACGCGAGGGCGTGTCGCGACCCTCCATCTCATCCGAGGCGACGAAGTATAGATAGTCGCTCAACTGCTTTGCCGTGACGCCCTCAGCGAACTTTCGCTCTACCGGACTGATCTTAAGTGCCGCCTGGGCGACCGACTGGCCGACGAGTGCGACCAGGACAAAAAACGCAAAAAATGTTCTTCTCATTTATTCTCCAACCTGTGTGTCGAACTGGATACTACGGAATTTCGATCGAAAGGGTTTCTCACGAGCCAACGATCGCGATCTTGTGCTTGTCCGCCAGGTCGATCATTTCCTCGCGGTCGAATATGAGGGTCTTGCCCGCGGTGACTGAGAGACCTGTCGCTCCCGCTTCGATCATCGCCTCTATGGTCGGGACTCCAACGACCGGAACGTCGAATCTCATGTCCTGATCGGGTTTTGCGACCTTGACGACGGTCAGTTTGCCGTTTGCCAGGTCACCCGCACGGCGGATCGTGGCATCCGTACCCTCCATCGCCTCTATCGCGACACAAGCCTTCCCACGAATGACGATGGTCTGTCCGAGATCGAGCCGTGCGAGCTCCCCCGCGATAAGCAGACCGTATTCGATATTTTCGAGTTCCTGCTTGCTGGGCTTTCTCTTTGTTATCGTTCCTGCGTGGGCGAGGTGGTCCTGGACAAAGAATGTCGAGTCGATCAGGTCGATGCCCTCTTTGGCGAGTTCGCCCGCGACGCCGCCAATGAGCGAATCGGTATTCCGCCGCGGCAGGTTCCAAAGCATCTTGACCATTCGCATGTCAGGCATAGCTCCGGAAAATATTTGCACGTGCTTGACCTGTCCGGCCATGATCGCTTTTTCGACGCCTTGGTCTTTAAAAAACCCGATCATCTTACCGAGCTGGCCGATACCGACCCATTTGACCGGAAAATCGCTCGCCTCGATCTTTGGATCCGTTTCCTCTTTGATCGCAACGATCGCAAGCTCCGCACCCGCACGGCGGGCGCCATCGACGACAAGAAAGGGGAATTGGCCATTCCCCGCTATGAGGCCAAATCTCATTGGTCGAAAGTATAGGAGAACATCCGAAGCTTTTCACCCTGCGGCTCGATGATACCGTCGTCCTGGAAGCCGTTTTTTACGAGGAGCCCGGCGGACGTTTCGTTATCAAGCGACGTTATACCGAGGACCTTAGTAAAACCAAGCTTCTCTCGGCCAAAGTGCATGACCGCAGCTGCCGACTCTTTGCCGTAGCCACGGCCCTCATGTTCGGGTAAGAAAGCAAAACCGATGTCAGGATGGTCGAAGTAGTCTCGCTTTACGAACCCGCAGATCCCAACTTTCGTGCAGTCGAGCGTCTCGACCGCATAAAGCCCGTATCCGTGATCGCGATAGCTCGCAGCGTAGCGATCGGCAATAAAGTCGCGCGCGTCGTCCGTTGATCTAACGCCGCGATCGCCGATGTACTTTATAAATTTCGGCGTATTGAGCAGCTCGCAAACGAACTGGGCATCGCGGTCCGCCTCTAATTCGCGTAGCCTCAATCGCTTCGTTTCGAGAATGAGGCCCATTATTCCGTAAAAGGCGCGATCTCGCCGGGCTTGCGAAGCATCTTGTTGACCTCGTCGAGATGCAACTCCTCGAGGAGGATCATTTCGCGGGCATATTCCTCAAGTGAGACAGACTTGCCTTCACTCAGGCGAAGTAGCTCGTAATAGGCCTCGAGCGTGGACTTTTCCTGCTCCAGGCTTTCCCTAAGGATGTCGCCGATGTCGTGTTTGTGGGTCTCGAGCAGCGGACCGATCTTGAGGGATGGATGTCCGCCGAGCATCGTGACGAATTCACCGGCTTTTTGCGCATGCATCAACGATTCGTCACCGTTGCTCTTTAGCCACGAAACGATCGGAATGCGGCCGTAGCCAAAAACCATTAATGAATAATGAGTGTAACGCACGACACCCGCGAGCTCGAGCTCAAGGATCTTATTCAAAACCTCGATCGCCTTGTTCTTGTCGTCATCGGTCATGTTGCTGCCTCCCTGGAATGAGCGTTTTCTTTATGATACTTGACCGCCGGACACTAAGCGCTCCCAACGCATTCATTTCAGGACATCTTTGTAGGCGGCGATCGCTGCCTCGGCAGAATACTCTGTGACGGCGGCGTTTCGTGAGCGTGCCGACATACCGGCGATCTGATCACGTTTTTCGAGGATCTCGACGATCGTTGATCTCAACAGCTCCGGATCACCGGGGGGAATATGCCAGCCAACCGCTTCCTCATCAACCACACGGGCGAGTTCCGAACCGTCATCGGTAAGGGCCAGGATCGGCTTACCGGCCGCGAGTATGTTGTAAGTACGGCTCGGCATGGCTTTGCCCCACATTCCCGGCACCAGTGAGATCAGCGCGACATCGCACGCGTTAAGGAATATAGATTGCTCATTACGCGGCTTCGGACCCACGATAGAGATGTTCTCTAGGCCGAGCTCCCGGATCGTCGTCTCGAGCCACTTCTTCTTTGCACCGTCACCAACAAAAACAAAATGACATCGATCATCGTCTCCCAACAGGTCGGCGCAGGCGGCGATAGTCTCGATATCGTTCGGGCGGCCGAGATTGCCGGCGTAGAGGAATACAAACTTGTCCTCGATGCCCAACTTCCGCAAAAGCTCATTGCCGACACGCTCCCTCGGCTCGACGAGCTCTAGTTCCGCCCAATTTGGTATGACAGTGATCGGTATATCGAGCCCGGACGTTTTCGTCGCGATCAGCTCGCGCATGTCCCGGCCAACGACGATGATCCTTGTCGCGTGTTTGTAAAGCCAGCTATTGCACGCATGCAATAGCCTGACGATCGACGAGTCGGGCCGTGCATGCCCTGTAGCTACAAGTTGTTCGGGATATACGTCGTGAAGCAGCAAATTGTAGCTTGCTCCGCGCAGCAGTGCGGGAAGAGCGATCGTAAATGGCAGACTCGGCGGATTAGTGACGACGAGAATACGGTCGCCCTGCCGAAAATGGCGAAAAGCCTTGACCAGCATCGCGGTCCCGATCGTGAGCATGTTCACAAGGCGGTTGACGATTACATTCTTATCAAGCGTAGTGCTCCACACCCGAAAGATCTCGACGTCGTTATGGAGTTCGTGGTTGGCCGCCTTGGTGCCCCGGCGCGAGTAGTTTGGCTGGCCGCAGATGACCTTTATATCAAAGGTGTCGGCAAGTCCCTCAGCGATGGCCGTCAGGTAATATCCCGTCGATGTCATCTCGGGATAGTAGACCTCGCAGACGACCCAGAGGCGCGGCTTCTCAGATGGCATTGCCGGATTCGGTTTGTTGTCTGGCGTGATAGGAGCTGCGCGTCAGCGGCGACGATTCTACATGTTTGAATCCCATCGCCTCGCCGATCTGTTTCCATTCTGCGAATTCTTCGGGCGTTACATATCGTTCGACAGGCAGACGTTTTTCGTAGGGCTGCAGATACTGGCCGATCGTCATGATGTCGCAGGATGCCTTGCGAAGGTCGCGCATCAGGTCGACAACCTCCTCAAACGTTTCACCCAGTCCCGCCATGATGCCGCTCTTTGTTTTCATCTTGGGGCTCTGCGTGTCGCGAAAGTGCGCGGCTCGCGTCAGCAGCTCCATCGACTGCTCATAAATGGCATCGGGGCGGACGCGGCGATAAAGCCGGGCGATCGTTTCGGTATTGTGATTGAGGACGTCCGGGCGAGCAGACAGGACATTGTTCAAGGCGTATTCGTCACCATTAAAATCCGGTATCAAGACCTCGACCTTGCACTCAGGATTCATCTCGCGAACGCGAGTGATCGTCTCGGCCCAGTGCATAGAGCCGCCGTCCGGCAGATCGTCGCGATTTACGGACGTGATGACTGCGTGCTTTAGATCTAGATGCTTTACGGCCTCAGCAACATGTGTGGGTTCCTGCGGATCCAGGTCCATTGGCTGCCCCTTGTTGACCGCGCAAAAGCCGCAATGCCGCGTGCAGGTATCGCCGCCGAGCATAAATGTCGCGGTCTTATCCGTCCAGCACTCAAAAATGTTAGGGCATTTCGCTTCCTGACAGACGGTGTGCAGGTTAAGACCGTCGATCAGCTCAAGCACGGCGTTCTGGTTGCGCGGGTCGCCGAGCTTGATCTTGAGCCAATCAGGCTTTTTCAACCGCACTCGCTCCTTGCGGTTGAGGAATTGTTGTACAAGGACCTTCTCCTCGATCATAAGAGACGATTATCTCACTTCATTTGCGAATTATCATGCACGCGTGAGGCGGGCGTATCATCAAAGCTGTATGAAAAGACTGTTGCTCATCGCCCTTGCGGGCCTTTTGCTCGGCGCAAGCCTTTACGCTCAGACCTCGTATAATACAGAGATCGCCAAGTGGCGTTCCGAGCACGAAAAAGACCTCCGGACCGATAACGGATGGCTCACCGTCGCCGGGCTGATGTGGCTCAAGCAGGGCGTGAACACCGTCGGCTCCGGCGGGAGATACGACGTTGAGCTTACGAGTAATTTTCCAAAAGGGAAGTTTGGCGAGATAACCCTGAATGGCACAGATGCCGTCCTCATCGTCGCCCCTGGCATCGCGGCGATGTCGACCAAGCCGCCCGTTTCCGTGATGACGGGCGAGGCGATCATTGCTCCGCTGGCCCTCACGCCCGACGATCCCGGCCCCGCAAATCAGATCAAGGTCGGCAGCCAGACCTTTTACCTGATCAAACGCGAGAACAAACTCGGCATTCGGCTCAAGGACAGCAAGAGCCCCGGCTTGGTCAATTTCAAAGGTGAAAAATGGTACCCGGTAGATTCTCGCTACAAGATAAACGCGGATTTCGAACCTTATCCCGAACCAAAAGAGGTGATGATCCCGAACGTTCTTGGCGGGAACTATAAAGAGAAAGCGCCGGGACTCATCCGCTTCAAGATCAACGGCAAAGAGTACACGCTAATGCCCGTCATCGAGGACGACCATCTTTTTATTATCTTTCGCGATCTGACGAGCCGAACGACGACGTACGGTGCCGGACGCTTTCTCTATGCCCCGATGCCAAAGGATGGAAAGGTCGAGCTCGATTTTAACAAGGCGGAGAATCCGCCGTGTGCGTTCACGTCATTTGCAACCTGTCCGCTCCCGCCGATAGAGAACCGCCTCACCGTTGCGATTCCGGCTGGCGAGAAGAGAAACCACTAGCCCGCGCCGTCGAGTCGGCATACGACCTTGCCGTGAATATCCTTGAGCGATAAGGTGCCGAAGGTACGACTGTCGGAGCTCTCGCTTGCGTCGTCGCCGCGCAGCTCGTAGCGATCGCCCGTCACCGCTGTCACACGCTTTACCACCGTTACATGCTTAAAGGGATGATCGGCGAGTACGATATCGCCCACAGTGAGCCGCGTCGAGCGTGATACGAGGACCACGTCGCCGTCCTTAAGGGTCGGCCGCATTGAATGACCGGTGACGCGGACCGCCCGCAGGCGTCCGAGTTTCAGCAATAATCGGTCCTTCCAATCCGCCTGACGCATTCTGAAAAGGAAAAGGACAGGCCATTCGGCCCGCCCTCAACAAACTGATAAACGGTTTACGACGCGGTAAACCACGCGACGTCCTTGCCCTTTGTCTCCCAAAAGATCTCGTGAACGCGCTTGATATTGTCCATCAATTCCTGGGCGTGCTCCAGCGAGATCTCCTGCTTGACGGCTGAGCAAAGCTTCGCCGACTTCCAGAACAGATCATGCAGCTCCGGATAGGTTTCGAGATGCTGCGGCTTGAAATAGTCGGTCCAAAGGACAAGCAAATGATGCTTGGCGAGCTCGGCCCGCTCCTCCTTGATGACGATAAAACGGGTCAGAGTATTTTGATACGCCGCGCTCGCTTTCTGATCGCCGCCGTCGGGCATCTTTAGATCCAGGATCTTTTTGGTCAACTGCAAAACGGACTCTGCTTCGATGCGGGCCTGTGCTGGATCGTAGACACCGCACGGTCCGTCACAGTGGGCCTCGGCAACTTCGAGCTCGGTCATTGAAAAATTATTAAACATCAGTTCCTCCCTTTGTTCGGATCCTCAAAAACTATGGCGTGTCTACATCCGCGGGTCGCGGACCGGCATCGATGCCCATCACACTCGCCTGATTGATGACCTTAACAGTAAGATCGTCAGCGATACGTATTTGACAAGACAAACGCGTCCGCTCATTCAAGTCCGTTTTCGTCGACAGAATAGCGGCCTCAGCCTCGCCGATCGGGCCCGGATCGCCCGTGACCACCTCTACGCGGCATGTCGTGCATCGAGCATTCCCGCCGCACCGGTGAAGTATGTCGATCCCCTGATCCTCGATCGCAAGCACCAGCTTGGTACCCGCCTCAGCCTCGAAGGCAATCTCGCCATTCGCAGTCTCAGCCTTTATTTGTGGCATTAATTCCCCCTAAAAAGTATCTGTCTCTCGAATTTGTCACACAGGACAGCGTCTTGCAAGTGAATGAGCGAGGAAAAAAAGTTACTCTCTAGAGCTTGGCATTCTGATGACGGCAATACTGGGAATATCGGCCTTTTATCACGACAGCGCCGCTGCGCTCGTCATTGACGGGCGTATTGTCGCAGCCGCGCAAGAGGAGCGGTTTACCCGGACCAAGCACGACTTTGAATTTCCGACGAACGCCATCAAATACTGTCTCGAGGAGGGCGGTCTGACACCCGACAAACTCGACGCAGTCGTTTTTTACGACAAACCCTTCCTTAAATTTGAGCGGCTGATGGAGACGTACATGGCGTACGCTCCGTTCGGACTGCGGTCATTCATGATGGCCCTGCCGCTGTGGTTGAACCAAAAACTCTTCCTGCCGCGGGAGATCGATAAGGGCCTCGACGGCCTTTACGAAGGTCCTATCTATTTCATGACACACCACGGCTCTCACGCCGCGAGCGCCTTTTTTCCGTCACCATTTGAGGAGGCTGCGATCATCACCTTCGACGGTGTGGGCGAATGGAGCACGACGACGTGGGGCGTCGGGAAGGGAAACGAGATCGACCTGATGCGCGAGATCCGTTTTCCGCATTCACTCGGGCTGCTTTACAGCGCGTTCACGTATTACACGGGATTCAAGGTCAACTCCGGCGAGTACAAGCTTATGGGTCTCGCCCCATACGGTGTGCCCAAATACGAGTCGCTCATACGCGACTATCTTATTGATATCAAAGAAGATGGCTCGTTCTGGCTCGACCAGTCGTATTTCAATTACTCGGCCGGACTGACGATGACGAGCGAGAAGTTTCACGACCTTTTTGGCCAGCCGCCGCGGCAGGCCGAGGATGCCGAGCTCACGCAATTTCACATGGATATCGCGGCCTCGATCCAGAAGGTGACCGAGGACGTGATGATGCGGATCGTCAAGCACGTTCACGCCGAGACCGGTCTCGACAACCTCTGTATGGCTGGCGGCGTCGCCCTGAACTGCGTTGCGAACGGCATCATCGAGCGTGAGGGCCCTTTCAAAAATATCTGGCTGCAGCCCGCGGCAGGTGACGCCGGCGGCAGCCTCGGTGGAGCTTTGTTTGCCTGGCACCAGATAATGGGCAATCCGCGCGTCCCGCAAAAACCAGACACGCAGACCGGTTCATACCTCGGCCCGCGGTACTCCAACGAACAGATCCGAGAGACCCTCGATGCGATGGGTGCAAAATACACGACGCACGACGAGAACGATCTGTGCACCCGCGTCGCGAAGCTCATCGATGCAGGAAAGGTCGTCGGCCTGTTTCAGGGCAGGATGGAATTTGGCCCCCGCGCACTCGGCGGCCGATCGATCATCGGTGATCCGCGAAACCCCGAGATGCAGGCCAAGATGAACGTCAAGATCAAGTTTCGCGAGTCGTTCCGGCCCTTTGCCCCGAGCTGTCTTGCCGAACGAGTGTCCGATTACTTCGATCTCGATACCGAGAGCCCGTACATGCTGCTGGTCGCACCCGTGAAGGACAGCATTCGCCACGTCCTCACGCCTGTGCAGGAAAAGCTCTTCGGCATCGAGCGTCTCAACATTCCGCGCAGCGATCTGCCGGCGATAACGCACGTCGACTATTCGGCCCGCGTACAGACCGTTGACCCCGAACGGAACGGCCGTTACTATCGGATTATCAAGGCTTTCGAGGCGTTGACGGGCTGTGGCGTTGTGGTCAACACGTCGTTCAACATACGCGGTGAGCCGATCGTTTGCCGGCCTGAGGAGGCGTATCGGACGTTTATGTTTACGGACATGGACGCTCTGGTGCTCGAAGACCAAATTCTTTTAAAGGAAGACCAACCAGAGATGCCGGGAGCCGAGGAATACAAACGCGAGTTCAAGCTCGACTAGAAGTTTTATGTCAAAACGCCGCGGCATCGTCTCAGAGCTGTTTCTCTTTATCCGTGAGCACAAGGCTTACTGGATGACGCCGATCATCATCGCCGTCCTGCTGCTCGCCGGCCTCATCATTCTCGGCGCCGTCGGCGGCGGTGCAGCCGCACCGTTCATCTACACGCTGTTCTAAATGTCCCTCGTCAAGCTCAACTGGAATCCGAAAACGAAAGACCTTCGCTCATTTGGCGGCGTCTTTATGGGTGGGTTTGTGCTGATCGGGCTGGTGAAATACTTCTGGCCGTTTGAGCGAATATTCACCCAAAACAAGACCGCCGGGCTTTGGTTCATTGGCATCGGCCTGGTCGTCGGTGCGACCGGTCTGACGGGAACAAAGCTCGCGTTGCCGTTCTATTGGGTCTGGCTCTCGATCGCGTGGGTAATGGGCAATATCATGAGCCGCGTTATCATCGCGGCCCTCTATTACCTGCTCTTTACGCCGATGCGGCTGCTGAATAACCTAGTCGGCCGCGACAAGCTCCAGCTCAAAAAGCCCGCCACCGATTCCTACTGGCTGCCCATATCACTGCCAAAAGAACCCGAGAAATACGAGCGTCAATTCTGACGCGGCGGGATCGCGACCTTCTTCCCGGTCTCATCTACCGCCACAAACGTCACCTCTGCTTCCGTGACTTTCACGACAACGCCCGGCGTACCAAATCGCTCGGCCTCGACGTCGACGTGGATGGTGATCGACGTATTCCCGACCTTGAGCGTCCTCGCGTAAAAGCTCACGAGATCGCCGATAAAGACCGGCTCGTGGAATATCACTTCCTTCATCGCGACTGTAACAAAGCGGTTGTGTCGCGTATGCCGGATCGATTCCACGCCGCCGGCGACGTCGATATAGCTCAGGATGATCCCACCAAAGACCGTGCCGTGCGCATTCGTATCTCGCGGCATCATCGTAAGCCGAATCGCCGCATCTCTTATTTGCGTTTCACTCATTTGTTATCAGTTATCAGTTTGTCAGTTGCCTGGTCACCCATTCGCAGACCACGTCTCGTAGCTCGTTCAGGTGCTCGTCAAAGAAGTGCCCTGAATTCTCAAATATCTTTACCTCGGCGTGAGGGATCTGATCGATGAGGCTGCGAAGCGTGTCGATCGAGCCAAACTCATCCCTGTCGCCGTGGATAAAAAGGATCGGCTTCTCGACGCCGACGAGGAAATCATAATCGCCGTACTTGTCGACGGGTGTGCCGATGGAGATGAGTCGTGCGACGCGGGGATCTCGAAACCCCACCTCGAGCGCCGTCCGCGACCCAAACGAAAACCCCGCGAGCGTCAGGTCTTCGCCGGCGTAATGCTGCTCGATGTAGTTGAGTACGTCGGCGACGTCCTCGCGGCCGCCCGCGACATCGCCGTACTCGCCGGTCGAGGCGCCGACGCCGCGAAAGTTGAATCTCACGGTCTCGAGCCCAGCGTCCACCAGACCGGCTGCCACACGAAAGACGACCTTGTTATGCATCGTCCCGCCGCCGAGCGGATGCG
Organism: Pyrinomonadaceae bacterium; assembly: GCA_035995005.1. Taxonomy (GTDB): domain Bacteria; phylum Acidobacteriota; class Blastocatellia; order Pyrinomonadales; family Pyrinomonadaceae; genus OLB17. Next base: position 3,304 of record DASYKW010000256.1, on the reverse strand, counting down.
GATGGCACACAAGCCCAACGCCTCTTCGCTCGGTCGCCGGGGACTTTATTATCGCCTCCAGCTCGCCATGCGACGCCGGGATCATCAGATTGCCTTTTGGATACACGAATTAAAGGATAACTGACAGTTGTCCGCTGTCCACTGCCTAGATGCTTCCGTACACCACCGCGACATTAGAGAATTCCGAAGCCTCGTCGCCGTCGAAGGCGCGGACCTTGTAGTTGTAATATTCGCCGGGCGTCGCGTCGGTGTCGTCAAACCCCTCGCCCTCGACGGTCGCGATCACCGCAAACGGCGCGGTGTCGCCGTGCAGCCGCCAGATCTCGTAGCGGACCGACGCATGCGGCCCGCCGGGGTTGTTACCCTCAAAGGCCAGCGTATTCAGGCCCTTTCTGACCACCTTTGCGACGAGGTTGGTTGGAGCGTTGAGCATAAGACAGAGTACAGCAGTCGGCATTCAGTAGTCAGTAGTCATCAGTCAGCAGGTCAAAGAGTAAGTCCGAAGTAGATTTTCAAAGTTGCATCGCCCGTATGTCGGCAGGACCGCATTTTGGGCACACTTCGAGTGTCCGGCGAGGCTCAGGCGGGCCCTGGGCACACCTATCCTCACCCACGCGCGCATCCGCTCTCCGCAAAGCGGGAGGCGGTCGAGGTGCTCACCAGCCTCACGGCGGCGGCCTGTCAAACTCCTTTTTTGGTACTTGCAACATCATTGACTTGTTTCCTTATTTTCAAGGGAGAAATACCATATCACAGATGCAACGCTATGTCAAGAGGAATTTTCGATAGCACGGGACCGGGCAAGAATCGCGGTGCTCTTTCGTCTAATGTACGACTTGATCGGTTGGAGGCAGCCCCGGAGGCCGTTCGACGAGGTATTCGCAGTCGGGATCGCACTGACGGGCATCTTCAGCAAACGAGGTTGCTTCGTCTTCCGATTCCCACTCGCCCATTACTTCGGGGATATCAGAATTCTTAGAGACCTTGAGGACTGTATAAGGTGGCATTGCCCAACGCTACGACAGGATCTCAATGTCCTTTGTAGCTTAGCTAACATTGCCGCAAGATCACAGAATTGCCCGGCCCCAAAGCCTCGATGGCAAAGGGGCCGGGTATGAATCGAAGTGTCTGACCCTACGTTTTTTACGGGAGCTCTCGGGAAATGCATTCTAACCGACCTGTCAACCCGGGGCCCCTCCCCAGGACGCCTACCAGCTTGAAAATTTAACCTACCGTCCGCCGCAGATATTCCCTTACCGCATCCGAAACCGTTTCCGCAGTGATCTTTCGATCAAGACAATAGCGCGAGGCAAACCAATCAGTGAGCAGCTTTTGCCCGCGGCTTGAATTACAGGCCGAACAGCAGATAACGAGGTCCTCGGCCTGACACTCCGGCCAGTCGAATGGCCCATCGCGATTCAAATGCTCGATCGTAGCCGAGTCCGAGCACCTCGCCCGCTCATACGGAAACACCATCGCCTTCCCACAATAAGCACACGCCCGGTCCCGCTCCCGTATCGCCGTCAACACCTCCGCCGGTATCTTGAATTTGTTACGAAAGCTCACGCTAGGACTCAGGCTCAGGCATCGCAGGGGTTAATCCGTCGGCGGCGTTTCATTAAAATACTCTTCGAGCGACTCCAGCAATCTCGAGGGTGTCAAAGCCGTTCGTGGATCGGCGGCAAGATGCGGAATGTATTTCTCGTTCTTTAGCTCGGACAAAAGATTCGCCTTACTGTTCCCCTTGCCGGCGTGATGGTGTATCTGTCCGGTGACTATAAGGTCAAATTTTGATTTGCCTCGCTGAAGCGACCGCAGGACATCGGCATTCTGGAGCTTCAGATTATTGACGAACTTCACGCTCCAGTCGTTGGTGCTGAGCGAATGCTTGGCGAAATAGGCTTGTAGCTCCTGCACTACGAGCGCCTCATCCGTCACCTCGCCAAGAATGCAGAGGTTGAACGGCTTGGTGATTTCTATCCTCCGACCTGCGGGTGCGGTCGTCGTAGCCGAGCCGATTGCTTTGAGATTTTCCTTCGCTTGCTGAAGATCGATTTCCAGCAACTCTTTCTGTAGTTGTGTGTCCTCAAGTTCGTGAACTAGCTTTGCGAACTCCTGCTCGTAATAGTCAAGGAGTTCCGTGTCCTCACTGCTCTTCTCCTCGGTGTGCTGGAGAACAACTTGGCTACTTCTAGCCCATCTCAATAAGCGGTCCTCATACAAGGACGTAAATAAATCAAGCTCCTGGTTCTTGATGTGTCTGAAAAACCCGTCGAAGTCGTCAGGTGACAAAAGATAGAGGCGTACCTTCTCGTGATGATCCTCGCGCCGAGCGTACTCTTTGCCGGATCGCAGCTTTAGAAAGTTGTCCGTGCTAAAGGACGCGTCGTCCTTTACTTCGACGATCAAGACTTCTTTCTTGGTTTTGATTATGAAATCAGGATAGAAGCCGTAGGCGAAGCCGCTAGGCTTTTTATATGCGATGCTGAAGTATTTGCTGTCTTTTGTCCCATTTCGAAACCACCACTGCGTTTCGCTGTCGGAGTCCTCGAGGGAGTCGATAAAGCGGGTTTCCGGAGAGGAAAGATCTGCTTTCCCGGCGGAGTTTCTGTTGATGAAGAACAGGCCCGAAGTTTTCTCTTTTAAGATCGATTTTTTCGACTTTGGTAACTCAACGTAGTGGCTCTTGAAGATGGTAGTGCCGTCCGGAACTTGCCACTCCAGGTTAGTGACGACTTCATCCTCCCGCGTCGGGAGTTGTCCATACTTGTCCTTCGCTACCTCGATTACCTTGAGAAACTTGGGGCGATTGTTGCCCTGGATTACGATCTGGGCTATCCGATCTTCGTCGCCTTGATCATATGTGGTCTTGAACCACGAGCGAATCGAGGACTTGATGAAGTTCGCCGAACGCTTCGGCATGTAGGGTCGAGTTTGTCTTGCGACGAAATCTCCGTATTCGTCACTGATCTGCTTAGCGCCTAGCCGGTAAGCATATTCTTTCTCGAACTGAACGGTCTGCGCGACGTTGATATTCTTAACGCGTCCGTCGGTCTTGATTTTGCGCTGAACCTCTGTGACATTCGCGTTGATATTGTCTTGGAGCTTCAGTTCCGCCGCGGCTTCCAAAAAACATTGCTTGAACTCGCCCGATAGACTCGATCTTTCAACCTTTCGCCGAATGAATTCTGAGCGGAGTTTGATTGGCCGCTCGTATATGTTTTCGTCACGCACCATCTGCAGGCTGCTCACGTAGTCGGCTGCGAGTTCTTGAACGATCTCGAAGCTGTTCGACGCAGAGTAT
>DASYKW010000255.1:0-43250 GCA_035995005.1 Pyrinomonadaceae bacterium | reverse complement strand
ATAGGTTTTAGGTGATAGGTGCTGGGTTCTAGAGAATCCGCAATCCGCAATCCGAGATCCGAAATTTAGATATGCCACGTTCACTTAAGAAAGGACCTTTTATCGATCTTAGCCTCCAGAAGGCGCTTCAGAGGATCAACTCGGGCGGGCCAAAGCCGCCGGCGATCAGGACCTGGTCGCGCCGCTCGACGATCACGCCAACCATGGTCGGATTGACCTTTGGCGTTCACAACGGTAAACGCCACATTCCGGTCTTTGTGACCGAGAACATGGTCGGCCACAAGCTTGGGGAGTTCTCGCCGACGCGGATGTTCAAGGGTCACCCGGGGACGAAAGCGGAGAAGATGGCGAAAAGAAGGTAGGCAGTAGGCAATGGCGGTAGGCATCGGCCGACCGCGGACGCCAACGGTCAACAGCAAACTAAAGAAATGGAAGCTGTAGCAAAGACAAAATATCTAAAGGGCAGCCCGCGAAAGGCGCGGCTCGTGATCGATCTGATCCGCGGCGTGAACGTCTCGCGAGCTCTCTCGATCTTAAAGTTCACGGACAAGCGTGCTGCCGATCCGATCGCCCAGTGCCTTAGTTCGGCCATAGCGAACGCGACGTACAAAGCGGAGCAGCAGAACATCGCGATTGATCCTGACGATCTATGGGTGAGGACATGCTTCGTAGACATGGGCCCGCACAAGCATCGCAGCCGTATGCGTCCAGCTCCGCAGGGCCGTGCGTATCGCGAGCAGAGGCATTACTGCCATATCACCATCGAGGTGACGAGCGACGATAAGCCTAAGACCGAAAAGCAACTTAAGATCGAGGCGTCGATGGCAACGAGACCGGTCGGCAAGAAGCTAGCGGCGAAAGCAGCCGGCAAGGCGGCCGCCAAGGATGCTAAAAAGCCAAAGACAGAGAAGGCCGAGTCGAAAAAGGCTAAGGCTGAGGAAGTGGAGACGCCGATCGTGAACGCTCCGGATGAGCTCGTGCCGACGCCTGTCGAGCCGACCGCTCAGGATATGAACGCAGCTGCAGATGCGGCGGCACAGCCGGTCGACGAAACTCCGATAGAGGTCGCGACCGTCGAGGCTGCCAAAGCCGACGCTGAGGTTGCGGACGCGAAGAATATCGAGACACAGACCACGGCAGCATTGAATGAGGAAAAGCCTGCCGACGAGAAGATGGAAGACACCAACGAGGAGTTGGAACGCCAATAGGCGAAGGCCGAATCTCGAATCTGAGATTTGAGATCTGAGACTTAAATATGGGACAGAAAGTTCATCCATACGGCTTTAGGGTCGGCTACAACAAGGACTGGCATTCGCACTGGTTCGCCAAGCAGGAGTATGCACAGTTTCTGGCCGAGGACCTCGAGATCAAGCGCGAGCTGAAGAAGAAGTTTGCCGGCGGCGGCGTTTCGCACATCGATATCGAGCGTGCCGCGGCCCGTTTGAAGATCGTGATCTACACGTCGCGTCCGGGCATCATCATCGGCCGCAAGGGAGCCGAGATCGATAAGCTCCGCGAGGACCTGACACGCAAGACCGGCCGCGAGGTGATGATCTCGATCCTCGAGATCAAGCATCCGGAATTGAACGCCCAGCTTCAGGCTGAGAAGATCGCACAGCAGCTTGAGAAGCGTATTGCTTTTCGGCGTGCGATGAAGAAGACGATCGAGGAATCGCAGCGTTTTGGGGCCCAGGGTATCAAGGTGATGATCGCGGGCCGCCTCAATGGTGCCGAGATCGCCCGCACCGAGTGGAACCTCCAAGGCCGTCTGCCGCTGCATACGCTGCGTGCCGACATCGATTTTGGATTTGCGACGGCTTTGACGACGTTCGGCATCATCGGCGTCAAAGTTTGGATCTATCGAGGCGAGATCCTCGACCCGAATGCGTCGATGGCACGCGGGACGACGTCGGACCCGATGAACGAGGTCAAGGTCGAGCGTGGTGCGATGAGAGATCGCAGGCCGCGTCGCGACGACAGACGGTAATTTTTTAAGAGTTAGGCAGCGGCAATAGGCAGCCGCACACCGGAAGGAAGAAGATATGTTACAGCCAAAGAAGGTCAAGCACCGCCGGGTGATGAAAGGGCGCATGCGCGGCAAGGCGACGCGCGGCCAAAACCTGGACTTCGGTGACTTTGGACTAAAAGCATTGGAGGCGGGCTGGATCACGGACCGTCAGATCGAGGCGGCTCGTATCGCCATGACCCGTCACGTCAAACGCGGCGGCAAGATCTGGATCCGCATGTTCCCTGATAAGCCGATCACAAAAAAGCCGGCTGAAACTCGTATGGGCTCCGGTAAGGGAGCTCCCGATCACTGGGTCGCGGTTGTAAAGCCGGGCCGCGTGCTTTACGAGATCCAGGGCGTCGATAAGGAGTTGGCAAAAGAGGCCTTTATGCTGGCCGCACAAAAGCTGCCGATCAAGACGAAGTTCGTCTCGCGTGCAGACCTCGAGGGAGGCATTGTTTAGAGATGAAACGCAAAGAACAGATCGACCAGCTCAAGGACATGAGCGTCGATGAACTCAAAGATCAGGCCGACGCCCTCAAAGAATCGCTCTTCCGGTTAAAATTCCGCAAGACGCTCGGGATGGGTGAGGTTGTAAAGGACATTCGCCGCGAGAAAAAGACGCTTGCACGTGTTTTCACCTTGCTTCAGAACAAGGGAGCAGTGGCGAAGGGCGCGGAAACAAAGTAGAACAAGATGCCAAAGAAGAAAGCAGAAGACGAAATTACGCCGGCGAGCGAGAACACGGAAGCGACCGTCGATGAAACGGCGGTCGAGGCCGGTGCGGCTGAGGCCGAAGCTCCCAAACGAGCTCGTAAAGCTAAGCCTGCGGAGCAGCCCGAAACCCCGGCCGAAGAGGGTTCGATCCTCGATACGGTTGTCGACGCGGCCGCCGGTGCCCTCGAGACTGTCGCTGTTACCATCGGCAAGACCGCCGCGGATGTCGTTAGCGCTGTCACGGGACCCGCGACGCCTCCGGCTGCAAAGGTGCACAAACGTGCAGAGCGGATCGGTATAGTTTCGTCGGACAAGATGACCAAGACGGTGGTCGTTCGCGTCGATCGCCTGGTCAAGCATCCTGTCTATCGCAAGTACGTCAGGAAGCGTAAGAAATTTATGGCTCACGACGAGACGGGCGCAAAGATCGGCGACAAGGTGAGGATCGTTGAGACCCGTCCGCTCTCTGCCAGAAAGCGTTGGCGCGTGGTCGAGATCATTCAGAAGGCGGCGGTTTAAGTTGAGAGTCTATTGAGTTCATTGAGTTCGTTGAGACTCACAACTCAAATGACTCAAGAAACTCAACGAATTGGAGATAGTTATGATTCAAATGCAGACCTCGTTAGCGGTCGCAGACAATTCGGGGGCGAAGCGCGTTGTGATGATCATGCCCGTCGGTGGTTCGACTGCAAAGATCGCACGGCTTGGCGACACGATCAAGGTGACGGTCAAAGAGGCCTCGCCTGATGGAACGGCCAAAAAGGGCAAGGTCTATAACGCGGTTATCGTCCGCACGCGTAAGGAAGTTCGCCGTAAGGACGGCACCTATATTCGCTTTGACGAGAACGCCGCGGTTTTGATCAAGGATGACGGTTCGCCGGTCGGAACGCGTGTTTTCGGTCCGGTAGCACGCGAGCTTCGCGAAAAGAACTTTATGAAGATCGTGAGCCTTGCACCTGAGGTGATCTAAGAGAGATGAAAGCAAAGACAGCAACAGTTAACAGCAGGATCAAGCGGGGCGACCAGGTCGTTTTCATTGCGGGGAAGGAATACAACCGCTATGACAACCAGGGTAAGCGCCAGCCGTATCGCGGCAAAGTGATAGGCGTCGATGCCCGCAATCAAAAGGTAAAGGTCGAGGGCGCGGCGATCGTCAAGAAGCACGTAAAGCCTGTGCCGCAGCTCAACCGCGAAGGCGGCATCCGCGAGCAGGAAGCCTGGGTGAGCATCTCGAACGTTGCCCTGATCGATCCGGATTCGGGTAAGCCCACTCGTGTTAAGTATGAGACGCGCGACGGCAAAAAGGTCCGCGTTGCCGCAAGCGGCAAGGTCATGCCGGAGACGAACGATTACAAGCGAAAGCCAAAAGCCGAGATCGAAGACGAGGAACCGGCAGCCGACGTTGACACTAAATAGTTTTGGTTTGGAAACGGCGTGAAGTCGAGACCCAAACAAGGAAAGCACAATGGCCAGATTAAGAGACAAATATAAAAAAGAGATCGCTCCGGCGCTCGCCAAGGAGTTCGACATTAAGAACCCGATGGCGATCCCCAAGATCGAGAAGGTCGTCGTCAACATGGGACTCGGCGAGGCTAGTGCCAATGCAAAGATCCTGGACGTAGCGGCGGATGAGTTAAAAGCTGTGACCGGTCAGAAGCCCGTGATCACCAAGGCCAAAAAGTCTATCGCTGCCTTCAAGCTTCGCCAGGGAATGGCGATCGGCACGATGGTGACCCTTCGCGGCGAGAGAATGTACGAGTTTCTCGATAGGCTCATCTCGGTCGCTCTGCCGCGTGTTCGCGACTTTCGCGGCATCTCGGGCAAGGCTTTCGACGGCCGCGGCAACTATACGCTCGGCATCCGCGAGCAGCTAATTTTTCCGGAGATCGATTTTAACAAGGTCGACAAGACCCGCGGAATGAATATCTCGATCGTGACGACCGCACAGAACGACGATCAGGCCCGTTCGCTGTTAAAAGCGCTCGGAATGCCCTTTAGACAATAAGAAGATGGCAAAGATCAGCAAAGTAGTTAGCAACAATCGCCGCAAAGAGAAGGTCAAGCTCTACGCAGAGCGCCGTGCGGCGGCCAAAAAGATCATCAATAATCCCAAGTCTACCCCCGAGGAGGTCGACGCGGCGGTGATCAAGCTGCAAAAGATGCCGCGCGACGCATCACCCAGCCGGGTACGCAACCGCTGCTCGCAGACCGGGCGTTCACGCGGATACCTGCGGAAATTCGGCATCTCGCGTATCGCTCTTCGTGAGCTCGCATTAGAAGGCCAGATCCCGGGAGTCGTTAAATCCAGCTGGTAGGTTTTTGATTACGGCAGGCGGCCAGTGAAAGGCCGAACCGCCATAAGAATACGGAGTTTATTTAGAAATGACAGATCCAATAGCCGATATGCTCACGCGAATTCGCAATGCAATAGCTGCGAATCACCCGCGCGTCGATATCCCGGGTTCCAAGCTCAAGATGGAGGTCGCCCGGATCCTCAAGGAAGAGGGCTACATCAACAATTTTGCGACCAAGGGCGAAGGGCCAAAGTACGTCATCCGTATTAATCTTCGCTACGACACGAAAGGTAATTCGTCCATCACGCACATCGCACGGGTCTCAACCCCGGGCCGGCGTGTGTATGTCGGATCCGGCTTGATCCCAAAGGTCCTCGGCGGCTACGGCATCAACATCGTGTCCACGTCAAAGGGATTGATGAGCGGCAAGCAGGCGAGGAAAGAGAACGTGGGCGGCGAGATACTCGCACAGGTCTATTAAAGGATGAAGGGCGAGGCAAAAGCCTAGTCAGCCAATCCAAGCAAATATATGTCAAGAGTTGGTAAAAAACCGATCCCCATTCCGTCCGGTGTGACCGTGACGATCGGCGATTCGGAAGTAGAATTCAAGGGTCCTAAGGGCACGCTCAAAACGCCGATCCCGTCGGGCGTTACGTTCAGGCAGGAAGAGGGGACTCTGACAGCTGAGCGTGCGAGCGACGATCAGGCGGCATTTCACGGGCTGGCGAGAGCTCTTGCGAATAACGCCGTGGTCGGCGTTACCGAGGGCTTTACAAAGGACATGGACATCGTCGGTGTCGGTTACAAGGCCGAGGTCCAGGGCAAGAAGATCCTGTTCGCTTTGGGCTATTCGCACCCGATCGAGTATCCACTGCCTGAGGGCATCGATGCGAAGACCGAGCGTGTGAACACCAAGACGTCTATCAATCAGTATCAGACGACGATCACGCTTAGCGGCATCGACAAGCAGATGCTCGGACAGGTCGCGGCTGAGCTCAACCGCCTTCGCAAGCCGGATGCTTACAAGGGCAAAGGCGTTCGTTACGCTGACAAGTTTTACAGACTGAAACCCGGAAAGACCGGTAAGTAGGAATTATGGGACAGAAGAGCAGAGCAGATATTCGCCAGGGCGTGCACAGCCGCATTCGTAAGAAAGTTCGCGGCACTGCCGAGAGACCGAGGCTTGCGGTGTTTCGCAGCGTAAATCACATCTACGCGCAGATCATCGACGACCGCAGCGGTACTACGCTCGCAACGGCGTCGACCACCGAGAAGGCGCTTGGCCTCAAATCGGGCGGCAACGTCGAGGCGGCAAAGACCGTCGGTAAGACGATCGCGGAGCGTGCGATCGGTGCGGGCGTCGAGAGCGTTGTATTCGACCGCGGCGGCTATGTCTATCACGGTCGCGTCAAGGCCTTGATCGATGCTACGCGCGACGCAGGACTCAACAAGCACGAGATGACACCGGCAAAGCAGGAAGAGACCAATGAAAAGTAAGCAGAAGATTTCACCCGCGGGCCTGATCCTGAAGGACCAGCTTATCTCGATCAACCGCGTCACCAAGGTTGTTAAGGGCGGTAAGAACATGTCCTTTGCGGCGTTGGTCGTTGTCGGCGACGAAGCAGGTCACGTCGGTTTCGGGACTGGAAAAGCAAAGGAAGTGCCTAACGCGATCAAAAAGGCGATCGAATCTGCAAAGAACAGCCTCATCCGCGTGCCGCTTATCGACGGTACTCTTCCGCACGAGATGATCGGCGAGTATGGCGCAGGTCGCGTGATGCTCAAGCCGGCAGCGGCGGGAACAGGTGTTATCGCCGGCGGCGCCGTGCGTGCGATCCTGCAGAGCCTCGGCGTGCACAACGTTCGCACCAAGATCCTTGGTTCGAATAATAATCACAACGTCATCCGCGCGACCTTTAACGGCCTGACGCGTATGAAGGATCCCCTTGAGGTCGCAAGGATCCGGGGCAAGCAGCTCGAAGATATAGTTTAGTGAGTTGATCGAGTTCGCTGAGTTCGTTGAGTTAAGGCTCAAGGAACCCAATGAACTCAAGAGACTCATAACTCATGGTTATGGCAAAGAAGACTGAAATCACAAGCGGCGGCGAGATCAAGATCCAGTACTACCGCAGCAGCATCGGCTACGCGAAAAAGCAGAAGGAGATCGTCCGGAGCCTCGGCATAACCAAGCTCAACCAGACGGTCACGCTGCAGGATTCGGCTGCGAGCCGCGGTATCGTGGCCAAGGTGCCGCATCTGTTAAGGATTGTGGAATAGTGAAAAGTGAATCGTGAATCGAAAGTCGATTTACGATCACGACTCACGATTTACGAGGAAGAAATGGCTTTATCACTCAACAATTTACATCCGGCCAAGGGCTCGACGCATAAGAAAAAGCGTATCGGCCGCGGTCCCGGTTCGGGAACCGGTAAGACTGCCGGCAAAGGCCACAAGGGCCAAAAGTCGCGTTCGGGCTACAGTCAAAAGATCGGTTTTGAAGGTGGACAAATGCCGTTGCAGCGTCGCCTGCCCAAGCGCGGATTCACTAATATCTTTAAGAAGCAGTGGATCGAGATCAGCCTTGGCAAGATCGAGGAAAGCTTTAAGGCTGGTGACGAGGTAACGCCTGAGATCCTGCACGAGCGCGGCCTTATCAAAAAGGCAAAGCACGACCTTGTCGTACTCGGCACGGGTGAGGTCACCAAGGACCTGAAGATCTCGGCACACCGCTTTACCAAAACGGCAAAGGATAAGATCGAGAAAGCCGGCGGCACCGCCACGGCGATCGTTAAGGCTGCTGAAGCCGCTGCATAGATTTGAGTACCTGCTCTAGCAGGCACATGTTCTGTGTTGAGACCGCTCAAAAGCGGAACTCAAAACAAAAATATGGAGAAGTTTTTTACAGCCGTCTCGAACATGTTCAAGATCCCGGAGCTGAGGAAGAGGATCCTCTTCACGCTCGGGCTTTTGGCCGTTTATCGTTTGGGCGCACACATCCAGGCTCCGGGCATCAACTCGGCTCAGCTGGAAAAGGTCTGGAGCGAGGTCGCCGGAACGCTGCTCGGCGTGCTCGACCTATTCTCGGGCGGCAACTTTCGAACGATCTCAGTTTTTGCGCTTGGCGTAACGCCATACATCACGGCGTCGATCATTATGCAGCTCTTGCCGGTGCTCTCGCCGGCGATGAAAAAGATCCAGGAAGAGGGCGAGGTCGGCCGTCAGAAGATGAACCAGTGGACGCGATACTCCACCGTCGTCCTCTGCGCGGTCCAGACGTTCTTTGTTTCGACATGGCTCTCGCGTAACAACATTATTCCCGGAACGTGGTGGGCGACCGCGATGATCGTCGTAACACTGACGACCGGAACGATCTTTGTTATGTGGCTCGGTGAGCAGATCACCGAACGCGGCGTTGGTAACGGTATTTCGCTGCTTATCTTTGCAGGTATCGTCATCGGTCTTCCGAGGGGACTTCAGCAGATATCCGGTCGGGTCGGCTCGGGAGATACATCGCAGATCATCGGCGTCGTGTTTCTTGTGGTCATTCTCGTGGCCCTGATCGCGCTGATCGTCTACGTCGAGTCAGCGAGGCGGAACATCGCGATCAGTTACGCGAGCCGACGGGTCGGAAGCCAGACATTTCGTGGGCAGGAGACGAGCCTGCCGCTCAAGATCAATATGGGCGGCGTTATCCCGGTGATCTTTGCGTCATCGGTGCTCGCGATGCCGCAAACGCTGTTTTCGGCATTCCCGGCGGACCCCAATAATCCCGATTCGGCATGGTCGAAGGTCTATACATTCTTCCAACAGTTTCATGGTGGCGATCCGTATTACGAGCTTGTGTTTCTCTCGCTTGTCGTGCTGTTCACGTTCTTTTACATCACGATCATCTTTAACACCGATGAGGTGGCGGACAACCTGCGTAAGCACGGCGGCTTTATCGCCGGCATCCGTCCGGGCGCTCCGACGGCGGATTACCTGAACTCGATCCTGACGCGACTGACCACGGTCGGCGCGTTGTATCTCTGCTTTGTAGCGTTTGTCCCTCAGTTGCTGCTGAGTGGATTCAAGGTCGCAAGGCTGCCGTGGATCGGTGCAGCGGTCGATAACTTTTTGACCGGTACGTCGGGCCTCAGCTGGATACCGACGGGACTTGGATATCAGTTCTACTTTGGCGGCACGTCGCTGCTGATCCTCGTTGGCGTTGCGATGGATACGGTTTCGCAGATCGAAGCACAACTCGTGATGCGCAATTACGAGGGGTTTTTGGGAGCCGGCTCGCGATTACGCGGACGACGCAGCTAATAGAGTTTAGCCACAGACACTACCGAGACCACCGAGAAAGGAGCATTTCTTCCCTCAGTGGTCTCTGTGCTCTCTGTGGCAAATAGTTTTAATGGACAAGGTGATCGTACTCATAGGAGCACCCGGTGCGGGAAAGGGAACGCAGGCGCGTCTTTTGCAGGAGCGTCGCGGCATTCCGCAGATCTCGACGGGTGATATGTTTCGCGAGATGAAGTCCGCGGAAACACCTCTTGCTCACGAGGTGCAAGCGATCATGGCTACGGGAAAGCTTGTTCCGGACGACGTGACATATCGCATTGTGCGGGATCGGACGTCGCGCCCCGACTGCGAAGGAACGTACGTACTCGACGGATATCCGCGGACGGCGATCCAGGCTGAGCAACTCGAGGAACTCGCAAAAGAGCAGGGCAAAGAGATCCAGGCGATCGAGGTCGACGTGCCGCGCGACGAGTTGATGAAGAGGCTGACTGGCCGCCGCTCGTGCCCGGTTTGTGGCGAGATCTATAATATTTATTCAAAACCGCCGCGGGTCGAGAGCCGATGTGATCTGCATCCGGACACCGAGCTTGAGCATCGAGCGGACGACTTTGAAGAAAAAGTTCGGGTGAGACTCGAGACCTACGACGAGCTAACCAAGCCGCTGCTCGACTATTACGAGGATACCGGACGCCTGAGCAAGATCGACGGAACTGGTGAGATCGAGGAGATCTACGCCGAATTGGGGAAATTAGTCTAAGCACAGAGATGATCATCGCGAAATCAGCAAAAGACCTCGATAAAATGCGTGCCGTCGGCGAATTGATCGCCGAGGTGCGTGAGGCATTGCGCGGGATGGTCGAGCCGGGCATTTCGACGATGGACCTCAACAACGCGGCAGAGAAGATGATGCGGGATGCCGGATCGATACCCACATTTATCGGCTATCACGGATTTCCGTACGCAATCTGCGCGTCGGTGAATGATGAGATCGTTCACGGATTTTCGAAGACGACACCGTTAAACGACGGCGACATAGTTTCGCTCGATATGGCCGCGACTTATGACGGCTTTGTCGGCGATACCGCGATGACTCTTCCGGTTGGCGAGATCTCGGACGAGCTAAAACAGCTTATTCGGGTTACCGAGGAATGCCTGGAATTTGGCATTCAAGCCGCTCGCGTTAATAACCGGATCGGCGACATAGGCTGGGCCGTGCAGCAGCATGCGGAGAAATTCGGGTATGGCATCGTCCGCGATTACACGGGTCACGGTATCGGCCGGCAAATGCACGAGGCCCCGCAAATACCGAATTACGGGCGTGCGGGCACAAAAGAGAGAATTCGAGCGGGATATTGCTTTGCGATCGAGCCGATGCTCAATCTGGGCACGGCGGAGACACGGACATTAAGCGACAAATGGACCGTGGTAACGCTCGACGGGATGCCGTCGGCCCACGCTGAACACACGCTGGCGGTCACGCCGGATGGGCCTGAGGTTCTAACGCTGACCAAAGCGCAGAAAAAGCAGCGTTCCGAGGCCGCGAATGTCGCTGTGGCGACTTGAAAACGCTGACTTTTCCGGTTAATATCAATAGTTTGCCCAACTAGTCAGCAAGTTGGCTTTTCGCCGTATAGCGGCTGGTGGGCGTTTAAGAGGCAGTTATGAAAGTCAGGCCTTCAGTAAAGAAGATGTGCGACAAGTGCAAGGTTATTCACCGCAAGGGCGTCGTGCGCGTCATTTGCGAGAACCCGAAGCATAAGCAGAGACAGGGATAATAGAGAATTATGGCTCGTGTAGCAGGTGTTGACCTACCGCCCAATAAGAGGGCACAGATCGGAATGACCTACATCTATGGTGTGGGCAAATCGCGCGCAACGGCGATCCTCGACCAGGCCGGCATCGGTATCGACGTCAGGATCAAAGATCTGAACGAGGACGAGCTGAACAAGATCCGCACGATCCTCGACCAGGAAGGCGAGATCGAGGGCGACCTTCGTAAGCGTGTCCAGATGGATATTAAGCGCTTGATGGATATCGGCTGCTATCGCGGACTTCGCCACAGGCGCGGTCTGCCGGTCCGCGGCCAACGCACGTCGACGAACGCGAGAACCCGCAAGGGCCCGAGGAAAGCGGCCGTGGCCAAGAAGAAAGCACCGGGCAAGAAGTAAGCTGATATGGCAAAAGCAGGCGATAAGAAAAAGACCTTTAAGAAGAAAGAGAAAAAGAACATACCTATGGGTATCGTTCACATCTCGGCTTCGTTCAATAACACGCTCATCTCGATCACAGACACGCAGGGCAATTTGCTCGCGCAGTCGTCATCGGGTGCACGCGGCTTTCGCGGGAGCAGAAAGGGGACGCCTTTCGCCGCTCAGCAAGCCGCCGGTGAAGTGGCCCGCAAGGCTGTCGACGCTGGAATGCGTGAGGTCGAGGTTCGCGTTAAAGGTCCGGGTGGCGGCCGCGAGTCGGCCATTCGTGCGATCGCTCAGGCGGGTATCCGCGTAACGAGCATCCGCGACACGACGCCGATCCCGCACAACGGCTGCAGACCGCCCAAGCGCAGACGCGTTTGATCTTTGTTATTTGGAACTTCAGATCTGAAATTTGATCTGAGCGATATCAAAAGGAAGAAGGGCCACGGCCTGTAAACTTTTCCGCTTAAGAAGCGGAGGCAGAAAATAAATTATGGCTAGATATAGAGATGCGGTGTGCCGTCTGTGCCGCCGCGAAGGCGGAAAGTTATTTCTCAAGGGCGACCGTTGCTACAAACCCTCATGCGCTATCGAGAAGCGTGGCACTAACCCTCCGGGACAGCACGGCGCAGCCCGTCGCAAGATGATCCAGGGCTATGGTGAGCAGCTTCGCGAAAAGCAGAAGGTAAAGCGCATCTACTTTATCCTCGAGAAGCAGTTTCGCAACTACTTTGAGAAAGCTCGTCGCCAAAAAGGCGTCACGGGTGAGAACCTCCTGTTCATCCTCGAACGCCGCTTGGATAACGTCGTATATCGCTCGGGTTTCTCGACCTCGCGTCGACAAGCTCGGCAATTGGTCAATCACGGGCACATCACGGTCAACAACCGCAAGGTCGATATTCCATCATTCCAGGTAAAGACCGGTGACGTTGTCGCCGTTAAGGACCGCACGCAAAAGAACACGCATGTGGACGGTGCATGGTCGACCGCAGTCGGCCGCGGACGTCCCGCGTGGCTCAACGCATACGGGAAAGATCTGTCGGTGACCGTGTCGGCCCTGCCGAAGCGGGATGACATCGACGCAAATATCAACGAGCAGCTGATCGTTGAGCTTTACAGTAAGTAATCAGTAGGCCGAGTTGGCCAAAGTATCCGGGTCAGAAGAGTCCTGTTCTTGCTGATGACGATCCGGGGACAAAGCCAGCTCCTGACAATTTAAAAAGAACAAAATTATGGCAACCAGTAATTGGACAGATTTTCAAATGCCCGGCCGGCTCAATGTCGACCAGGCTTCGTTGACAGAGACATACGGCAAGTTTCACGCGGCGCCGTTCGAGCGTGGCTTCGGAACGACCATCGGCAACTCTATTCGCCGTGCGCTCCTTTCCTCGATAGAAGGTGCGGCCATTACGGCCGTCAAGATCGAGGGCGTGGAGCATGAATTCTCATCGATCAAGGGCGTCGTCGAGGATGCGACCGACGTCATCCTCAACCTCAAGCAGGTGCCTTTTGCATTGCACGCCGGCGGACCCAAGACACTGTCGATCCGTAAGAAGGGTGCGGGTGCGGTGACAAGCGCCGATATCGAGGCGGATGGCGACGTTGAGGTGCTGGACACCAACATCCACATCGCGACGATCAGCCAGAGCGGCAGCTTTGCGGTCGAGATGCGTCTCAAGCAGGGCCGTGGATACGTTTCGGCGGAGTTCAATAACGACGAAGACCTCTCGGTGGGTTACATTCCCATCGATTCGGTCCATACACCGATCAAGAAGGTGAATTACAACGTCGACAAGACGCGTCAGGGATCAAACACCGAATACGATCGTCTTACCCTTGAGGTCTGGACGGACGGCTCGGTGAAACCCGAGGATTCGATCGGTCTCGCGGCAAAGCTGGTGAAGGACCACATGTCGATCTTCATCAACTTTGAGGAAGAGGAAGAAGAATACAAGTACGAGGACATCGCTCGTCCGCCGCTTATGCGGAACGACCTGCTCGACAAGTCGGTCGATGAGCTTGAGCTGTCGGTCCGCTCGTATAATTGCCTCAAGAATGCCGATATCCGCTCGATCCGCGACCTCATTCGCCGTAGCGAAAAGGACATGCTCGGCACCAAGAATTTTGGCAAAAAGTCGCTGACCGAGATCAAGGACATGCTTCACGGCATGGGTCTGGATTTTGGAATGGACTTTGACGAACAGGGAAATCCGATCCCGGGCAGCGGGGGACGGGACCTCGACTAGAGTCTGGAGAGTGAAGAGAGTCTGGTGAGTCGTTAAAGATCGGCTCTTAGACTCTCAAGACACTCAGGACTCTCACGACTAACAGTCATGAGACATTTAAAAGCACATCGTAAATTAGGCCGCACGACGGAGCATCGCATTTCGATGCTGCGCAACCTGGCTACTTCCCTGATCAATTCGGAGAAAGGGCATATCATCACGACCGTGCCCAAGGCGAAAGAACTTCGCCCGTTCGTCGAAAAGGTGATCACGCTGGCGAAGAAAGCGCAGGGCCTCGAGGGACAGGATGGTAAGCTTCGCGAGGTTCATCTCCGCCGGCAGGCCGCACGATTCTTCCACGCGGGCAACAGCACGTTCAAGATCGCCCAGAGCCGCTTTCGCGGTAAGAAGGGCGAGGCCAAGGACCCGATCGAGAGAACAGCTGGCGTAGCCGCCGTGCAAAAGCTTTTTAGCGAGCTGGGCGAGCGATATAGTGGACGCAGCGGCGGTTATACTAGGATCATCAAGCTCGGACGGCGTCAGGGCGACAACGCCGAAATGGCGGTCATCGAGCTGGTGGACAATCCGCGTGAGTTAGCGGCAAAAGGATAGACTACCCGAATGGAGGTCCTTAAATGGGCGATAACACGGGGTCAGCAAAAGCTGCAGACAATATAGTGGCTGAGAAAAAAAGCGACAAGACGTCGGTGACCGATGCGTCGTTCAACATGGACGAATTGCAGGCCCTTGCTGCTCTCGTCAACGAGCACGGATTTACCGATTTCGAGTTCGAGAACGAGAATATTCGCGTTAGGTTGAGCAAGCAGACCGCTGCGCCTATGCAAATGACGGCGGCACCGGCACTGGCGGCAAATATTGCTCCGGCAGCAACGGCGGAATCCGGGCCGACAGCAGAAGCTCTGATCGACGCGGACGCGGGGCTTCATAAGATCGTGTCGCCGATCGTCGGGACATTTTATCGTTCGCCTGGACCGGACAAGGATTCGTACGTCAGCGAGGGCAGCAATGTCTCACCCGACACGACGGTCTGCATCATCGAGGCGATGAAACTAATGAACGAGATCCAGGCTGAGATCTCCGGCGAGATCGTCAAGATCTACGTCGAGAACGGCCAGCCGGTCGAGTACGGACAGCCGCTTTTTGGAGTTAAGAAATAAATTAGCCACGAATTACACGAATTGCACGAATGCTAGAGAGTTAATTCGTGTTATTCGTGTAATTCGTGGCTAAAGTCTTTTTATGCGTGAGATACGCAAAGTTCTAATAGCTAACCGGGGCGAGATCGCCTGCCGGATCATGTGGACGTGTAAGGAGATGGGCATCAAGACCGTCGCCGTGCATTCGGAAGCTGACCGAGAGGCATTGCACGTGCGGTTTGCCGACGAGGCAGTCTGCATCGGCGGCAATCTGTCGGCAGACAGCTATCTGAACATTCCCTCGATCATAAGCGCGGCAGAGATCACCAATGCCGACGCCGTGCATCCGGGTTACGGTTTTCTGGCCGAGTCCGCGACATTCGCCACGATCTGCGGCGATTGCAATATTAAGTTCATCGGCCCAGAACCCAAGGTCATCGCCATGATGGGCGACAAGGTCGAGGCCCGCCGCACAATGACCGCGGCCGGCGTTCCAATCCTGCCGGGCAGCCCCGATCCGATCGAGTCCGCGGACGAGGCAAGGAAACTGGCCCTCGAGATCGGATTTCCACTCATTATCAAGGCCGCTGCCGGCGGCGGTGGACGCGGGATGCGTATCGTTCGCTCCGAAGACGAGCTTGCAACCAATCTCGAACTCGCTCAAACCGAGGCCCTCAACGCCTTTAAAAATGGCTCCGTCTATATCGAGCGTTACATCGAGCGTCCCAGGCACATCGAGATACAGGTGCTGGCGGACGAGCACGGCAACGTGATTCATCTCGGCGAGCGGGAATGCACGATACAGCGTCGGCACCAGAAACTTCTGGAGGAAGCTCCATCGATCGCTATCTCGCCTGAGCTTCGCGACAGAATGGGCGCGGTCGCTGTTAAAGCTTGTCAGGAGATCGGTTACTCGAGCGCGGGCACGTTTGAGTTCCTGCTCGACGAGGACGACAGTTTTTACTTCATGGAGATGAATACGCGTATCCAGGTCGAGCATCCTGTGACGGAGATGGTCACGCTTGCCGACATCGTGCGTAATCAGATCCGCATCGCGACCGGCGAAAATATCGGTTACACGCAGGACGAGGTCCAGATCGTCGGCCACGCGATCGAGTGTCGGATCAACGCCGAGGACCCGGTGAAATTTACTCCGAGTCCCGGGCTGATCACGGCGTTCAACATTCCGGGTGGTCCGGGCGTTCGCGTCGACACAGCCGTTTATCCGGGCTACGTCGTGCCGCCATATTACGACTCGATGATCGCAAAGCTCATCGTGCATGCACGCACGCGTGATCTCGCGATCGCCCGAATGCAGCGAGCACTCGATATGATGGTCATCGAGGGAATAAAGACGACGATACCGCTGCACAAAAAGATCATGGCGGATGAAAATTTCCGTGCAGGGAAGTTCTCCACCAAGTTCATGGAGGAATTCAAGTACGAGATCGACTAGCTCGACGGTTGCCGAATTCCGCTAAATCACAGATAATAAAAGGGAATTACTGTTCATAGTTATTCAGAATCTTCGCGGTTACCGCACCTAGTATGCGGAGTTACTGCGAGCAACAGGAGAGGCTTATTTAGGCAAGTTTTATGGCTACAGAGAAAGAAGTAAAAGAAAAATTGGTGGGCGATTACCGGACGCATGATTCGGACACTGGCTCATCACAGGTTCAGATCGCGCTCTTGACGCAGCGGATCAATGAGTTAACAGCGCACTTTAAGGTGCACAAAAAGGACAACAATTCCCGCAGAGGCTTGCTTCAATTGGTCTCTCGCAGAAGGAAATTGCTCGATTATCTCAAGCGTCGCGATATCGGGCAGTACCACGACATCATTGCGAAGCTTGGACTTCGTCGATAAATTGGCTTCTTCGAGCCAGACAGAAATAGAGATCCTTTCGAAGAAATTGTCCCAAGGCAGCTGAACGTGACAGCACAAAATGCACAAGACAAGTTTGGATCTTCGTCACAATTTAACGCTAAGTTAAGTACGAGACGAGAGAGCTTCACGGTATGCTCCCTCGTCTCTTGTGCTTTAAAGGAACAATGACAAAGAAATATTTGAATGAATCGATCAAGCTTGGAAACAAAGAGCTGATCGTCGAGACCGGAAAGGTCGCGAAACAGGCCGATGGTTCGGTCGTTATCCGATATGGAGACACAATGGTGCTTGTCGCCGCCGTCTCTGGTCGAACTGTAAGGGAAGGACTGGATTTCTTCCCGCTCACTGTCGAGTACCGCGAGAACACATTCTCGGCCGGCCGCATCCCGGGAAACTACTTTCGCCGCGAGGGACGTCCCTCGGAAAAGGAAGTTCTGACGTGCCGTATGATCGACCGTCCGGTAAGACCGCTCTTCGCCGACGGCTATCGCTTTGAGACGCAGATCGTCGCATCGGTAGTCTCATCCGACGGAGAGAACGATCCCGACGTCGTTGCGATCACAGGCGCATCGTGTGCCCTGTATCTCTCGGACATCCCGTTCCACAATCCGATCGGCGGCGTTCGCGTCGGCCTGATCGAGGGTAAGTACCTGATCAACCCGACTTTTGACGAGCGTCGCGAATCCGAGCTTAATCTCGTCGTCGCGGGTACGGAAGAAGCAATCTGCATGGTCGAATGCGAGGCCCTCGAGGTCGACGAAAAGATCATGGTCGAGGCCCTTATGCTGGCCCACCGCGAGATCAAGCGGCTCTGCCAATGGCAGAAGGAGCTAGGCAAGGCTCTCAACATCGAGAAGCGCGAATTCCACATCTCCGAGCTCGACAAGGGTATCGTTGCTGACGTCGAAAAGACATGGTCGGACAAGCTCCGCACCGCTCTGGATTCGACGGGACGCGACAAGATCGCGGTCTACGCAGGCCTCGATGCACTAAAGAAAGAGGTCATCGAGAGCTATCCTGAAGACGACCCCGGTGCTCGTGCGACCGCCGGAAAGGCCTTTGGCAAGCTTAAGGAAAAGATCTTTCGCGAGGACATGCTAGGGAATAAACGTCGCCCGGACGGACGCAAGTTCTCAGAGATCCGTCCCATCAATTGTGAGGTTGGCTGGCTCCCGCGTGTACACGGCTCGGCCCTCTTTACCCGCGGTGAGACGCAGGCGATGGTCACCACGACGCTCGGCACAAAGATCGACGAGCAGTATATGGACGACCTCGAAAAGGGCGAAGTCAAGCGGCGCTTTATGCTGCACTACAACTTCCCGCCTTACTCGGTTGGCGAAACGGGACGTTTTGGCGGTTCGTCGCGACGCGAGATCGGCCATGGCAATCTTGCCAGACGCGCGATCGCCGCGGTGTTGCCGGATGACGCTGACTTTCCATATACGCTTCGTATCGTCTCGGACATCACCGAGTCGAACGGCTCATCTTCGATGGCCACCGTCTGCGGCGGCATTCTGAGCCTAATGGACGCCGGCGTGCCGATCAAGAAGCCTGTAGCCGGTGTCGCGATGGGACTTGTGATGGAGGGTAATCGCTACGCGATCCTATCGGACATCGCTGGAGCCGAGGATCACTACGGCGACATGGACTTTAAGGTCACCGGCACGGCCGACGGTATCACCGCCCTGCAGATGGATATCAAGGTCGACGGCATTAACGCGATGATCCTCCAGGAGGCCCTCGAGCAGGCCAAGAAGGGCCGGCTGCACATCCTCGACATAATGTTGAAGACGATCGAAGGACCTCGCGAGGAGATGTCGCCATATGCTCCGCGGATCATCACGCTTCACATCAATCCTGAGAAGATCCGTGACGTTATCGGAAAGGGCGGATCGGTCATTCGTTCGATCACCGAGGAGACCGGAGCTAAGATCGATATCGAGGACGATGGCACCGTCATGATCGCGACTCACGACAGCGAGGCAGCACAGGCTGCGATCGCACGTATCAAGGCGATCACTGCGGAGGCAGAGATCGGCGAGACCTATCTCGGAACAGTTTCGCGGATCGTCGACTTCGGCGCATTCGTCGAGATCATGCCCGGACTCGACGGTCTGCTGCATATCTCTGAGATCTCCGACCGACGCGTCAAAGACGTTCGCGACGAGCTCAAGGAAGGGCAGCAGATCCTTGTCAAGTGCATCGGCAAAGAGGGCAACAAGGTCAAGCTCTCGCGCAAGGCCATTCTTGCCGAAGAAAAGGCCAAGGGCTCAGCCGCGGGCGACGGCTCGGGCGACGGCGAATAAAACTTAACTGCATAACGCGGGAATTTGAGACCGGTTACCACTATCTTGTGGTAGCCGGTCTTTTATCTTTAGGTCGGCGAAAGTTTTTTGAAAATAATTCAGGAATATCTGGAATACGTCCCTTATTAGTGATGTTTTCCCTCTGAATTTGCGAAATTTGCGGGTTTTTGGAGCTAACTAAGCAAAAATAATTGTAAAAACGAGTGCATTTCCTAACAGTTTTTGCTATATTTGCCGGACCAGCCCCAACAACCAATTCGACAGTGAGTGCCAACCAACTGTGAAAATCGTGTGTTTTCACATGTGATGCCGTTTAGTCAGGTAATCGACATGAAGAACATTAATCTAAGAGTATTACTCTCGGCAGTTTGCGTCGCTTCGGTTCTTGCGGGGTTTACTAAGGTAAGCGCCGGACCGGTGCGTTTCAACGAGGTGGTCCAGATCGTCAACGCCCGTCCGGGCAAAGCAGAGACGGGCAGCTTCTCGCGGCTCGCGCTCGCCGGCACCGTCGATTCACGGATCGGCGACGGCGATGACGACGACAAGGACAAAAAGGACGGCCAGAAGCAGGACGGCCGCGTGATCACCGAGACCAAGAGCGAGATCGTCGATGACGATTATTGTGATTGCGAGGACGATCATCACCGCGGCTTCCCGAAATGGGCGTTGCTCGGTCTCGCCGCGATCCCCATTGCGTTCATCATCATCAGGCGCAAAAAGGACACGCCGACCCCGACGCAGACGGTTCCGACGATGACGCCGACGGCTACGACGACGCCGACAACGACGCCTACAGTGACGCCGACACCCCCGATGACACCGTCGCCAACGCCGCCCGAGCCCGTTCCTGAGCCGATCACCATTCTGCTCTTCGGCACCGGCCTGGCCTCCGTCGGACTCGCGGCCCGCCGCAGACTCGGCAAGAAGGGCAGCGAGACGGATGAAAAAGACTCGGAATAGAGTTATGATGCAAGGCGCCGCGGGTCTTAAGACTCGCGGCCGCCGCATTTGTTCAACTTTGAGGACACGAAAGATGCGAGTAACAAGATACAACTTCCTATTTGTGATCGGGCTGGCCCTGACGCTCGGACTGTCGGCGGTCACCGCCAATGCAAATGAGCACAAGCGGCCCAAGAACACCGGTACATTGACCGTGCGGACGACGCCGGCCTCCTACCCGGTGAAGATCGACGGCCAGTATGCCGGCATGAGCGGCGTTGGCAGCTCGGCGGACTTTTACCTTGCGCCGGGGATTCACACGATCGAGGTCGCCGGACCGAACGGCTCGATCGTCACTCGCGAGATCGAGATCAGACGCGACCGCAAATACTGCGTCTGCCTCAAGCTCATCGAGGAAACGATCTCTCGCCCGTGTCCATATAATTTCCATCTCGAGGGACCCGACACTGTCGAGGAAGGCCAGGTCGCGGAATTTCGTGCCGTTAACGATGGCACGGCACCGATCCCGATCCGCTATGGCTGGCGAGTCAATAACGGCCGCGTAACCAGCGGTCTGGGCACGCCCGCGATCACGGTCGATACGACCGGAATGGGCGAAGGACAGATCACGGCCTCGCTTGATGTAAACGACGACGTTTACGACAATCGCTGTAAGCAGACGATCGACGTGCCGACGCGGATCACCAAGATCCCGCCTCCGCCGGTCATCGAGGAGCGTAAGCCGTTCCGCTGCGACGAATTTGAGGCACGCACGCCCGACGACGCCAAGGCGCGATTCGACAACTGCGTCATCCAGGCACAGAATACGCCTGACTCGCAGCTCTACATCGTGATCTATCCTGGCACTGACAGGCTTAGCACAGGACGTAACACATATGACCGAATGTCGAAGCTCGCTCTCGACTATCTGGTCAAGACGAGAGGCTGGGACCCGAGGCGAATATCTATCGTCAAGGGCAGCACGCGGGAAAAGACCACGTTCGAGATGTGGATCGTTCCGCCGGGAGCAACCCCGCCGCCGATCCAGTAGAACTCCACTCTCAAGTGACCTCCGGACGAGCTTCAAAAGAGCTCGTCCTTTTTTTGCGCTTACGCCGCCGGATAGCTCGCGGATGGTATTTTTTGATAATCTTGCCGCATCCAAACGATCAGGACGTGACAGCTATGTTCCGGTTGCACATGTTAATGAGTGCGGTAAAGGAGGCCTTACAGCGGCTGCGCGTTCGAAGCCCAACGCGACTGACGGACTATGAGCACCGCGTGTTTTCGCAGAATGGCGAGGATGGCATCATTCAAGAGATCTTCCATAGGATCGGGATTACGAATCGATATTTCGTCGAATTTGGCGTCGAAGGTGGCATAGAGTGCAACTGTGGCCGTCTGGTCAAGATGAAGGGCTGGTCTGGGCTCTTTATGGAAGCCGATCCCGCACACTTTGCACAGTTGGAGGAAAACTACGAGCCGTATCCCAATGTGACCTGCAGGCAGGCGATCGTCGCATCGTCGAACATTGAAGAGATATTCTCGAAGAACGGCGTGCCTCTTGAGCCGGATCTTCTCTCCATCGACATCGACGGCAATGATTACTGGGTATGGGCAGCCATCAAGCGCTGGTCTCCGCGGGTCGTCATCGTGGAATACAACGCGAGCCATCGTCCGCCCAGACGCTGGGTCATGAAGGAGGATCCGGACCATACCTGGGATCAGACGAATTATTACGGAGCGAGTTTGGCTTCGCTGGCAGCATTGGGAGAGCAAAAAGGTTACGCCCTGGTTGCGACAGATTCGATGGGTGTCAACGCGTTTTTCGTCCGGCGGGAACTGGCGGTGCCTGAGCGATTCATCCGGCCCGGAGATGTAATGTTCCACTATTCGCCGCCGCGTTTCGGGTCCTACGAAGGCGGACACCGGGCCGGTAGTGGACCATACGTCGAGATCTGATGATCTCTCTCATCGCAGGGTCCGCGTGGCGAATCGCCCTTTTACCCGCTAAACTACTCGTTCATGTCCGCACCTAACATCGAAACGATCGTCTCTCTTTCAAAGCGTCGCGGCTTTGTGTATCCGGCCTCCGAGATCTACGGCGGCCTCGGTTCAAGCTGGGATTACGGGCCGCTCGGCGTTGAGCTGGCGAACAATATCAAAAAGAGCTGGTGGAACTGGGCCGTCTACGAACGCGACGATATCGAAGGACTGGATTCATCGATCATTCTTAATCGTCTTGTGTGGAAATACTCGGGACACGAGACGACGTTCAGCGATCCGCTCGTCGATTGCCGCTCGTGCAAGACGCGTCTGCGGGAAGACAAGCTCGAACACGACGCTAACGGGAAGGCCGTGTGTTCTAGCTGCGGATCGACCGATCTCACTGAGTCGCGGCAATTCAATCTGATGTTTCGCACCACACTCGGCGCCGCGTCTGCCGAGGAGGACGAGTCCGCACTTGCTTATCTAAGGCCGGAGACAGCACAGGGAATATTCATCAATTTTAAGAATGTCCTCGACACCTCGCGACGCAAACTGCCATTTGGTATAGCCCAGTTCGGCAAGGCTTTTAGGAACGAGGTGACACCGGGGAATTTTATCTTTAGGACTCGCGAATTCGAGCAGATGGAGATCGAGTATTTCTGTCGTCCCGACGATGCTCCGCGGATCCACCAGGAGTGGATCGACGCCTACGACGCGTGGCTCGCGACCCTCGGGATCTCGAGCGGCAACCTTCGCCACTATGAGCAGACGAAAGAGGAACTCGCTCATTATTCTGACCGGACGGTCGACTTTCTTTATCGGTTCTTCCCTGAACGTGAAGATGAGGAGAAGCAGTTCGATGAGCTGCTTGGCATCGCGAATCGCACCGATTACGACCTCCGCGTTCACTCGAAAAAGCCGGAAGACGCGGAAGGAAAGCGGATCAATCCGGATTCGACGGACGACCTCTCGTATTTTGATCCGCAGACGAACGAGCGATTCTACCCGTACTGCATCGAGCCATCGATCGGCGTCAACCGTACGCTTCTTGCTGTTATGATGGACGCGTACACCGAGAAAATGAACGACAAGGGCGAAACCCGCGTCATTCTCAAGCTCAAACCGGAGCTTGCGCCGATCAAAGTAGCCGTCCTGCCGCTCGCTAAGAATAACGACGAGATAGTCACACTCGCGAAGAAGCTGAAACACTCGCTGCAGCCTGCGATGCGAACTGTCTACGATGACACAGGCGGCATCGGAAAGCTCTACGCACGTCAGGACGAGGTCGGCACGCCTTTTTGCGTGACCGTTGATCATGAGTCGCTCGCAGACCAAGCTGTCACGGTCCGCGATCGGGATACCTGGTCGCAGGAGCGTATTTCAACCGACCAACTGGAGCAGTATTTGGCTTTACGTTTAAAGGCGTAATGTCAGAATCCGATTACATCAAGAACATCCGCAAAAAGATCGGGAACGATCTACTATTATCGCCGGGTGTCGCGGCCATAATTCGCGACGCACAAGGTCGCATTCTTTTCCAGAAAACGAAGCAGGGTATCTGGAGCTTACCCGCCGGAGCGATCGATCCCGGCGAGAAGCCTGCCCAGGCGATCGTTCGTGAAATATTCGAGGAGACAGGTCTTGTGGCCCGGCCGGATCGCATAATCGGTGTGGTCGGCGGTCCACCCGACCAGCATGTCGAGTACCCAAACGGCGACGTAGTCGAATCCACGACCGTTGTATTCGCGTGCGAGGTCATCGCAGGTGAGCTCAAGCCGCAGGACGATGAGTCCTCACGGCTCGAATATTTTACGACGGACGAGATGCCGGAGCTTGCCACGCCATATCCGCCCGCATTCTTTACAGAGCCGACCACAGCGGGCTTTTTTGAATGGGATGATTCATGGCTCGCGAACGTCAGATGAAGAAGACTCCCCAGAGCGTGATCGACCTTGCCATCGCGGTCCGCGATGCGGGTGGGCAGGCGATGCTCAATGGCGGCTGCGTTCGAGATCCGCTGCTTACACCACCGCCGGAAACCAAGGATTGGGACGTTGAGGTTTACGGGATCGAGCCCGACAGGCTGCGCGAGATCCTGACAGCGTTTGGCGATGTGAATGTCGTTGGGGAGGCCTTCGCGGTTTACAAGATCGGGAATCACCTCGACGTTTCGTTGCCGCGACGTGAGCGAAAGTCCGGGTCCGGCCACCGCGGGTTTACCGTCGAGGGCGATCCCGGAATGTCATTTGAGGAGGCTTGCAGGCGGCGTGATTTTACGATCAACGCCATCTTGCAGGATCCGCTAACTGGCGAGATCGTCGACCCTTTTGACGGACGCGCCGATATCGAGCGTCGCCTGCTGCGAATGGTGTCGGCTGATACCTTTGGTGAAGACTCCTTGCGCGTCCTGCGCGCGGCTCAGTTTGCCGCGAGATTTGAATTTGCGGTGGGTGCCGAGACGGCCAGGTTGTGTTCGGAGATCGAAGTCGCCGATCTGCCGCGAGAACGAATTTGGGGTGAGATCGAGAAGCTTCTGCTTCTGGCTGAGCGACCATCGATCGGACTTAAATTGCTCTACGATTGGGGCACTATCGCACAGCTTTTCCCTGAGCTGCAGGCGCTCGTTGGCGTGCCCCAGGAGGCCGAATGGCATCCCGAGGGGAATGTGGATGTCCATACGATGATGGTCGCCGATGAGGCCCGTAAGCTGATCGATGGGCTCGACTATCCGCGTCAGGTCGCCGTTATGCTTGGCGCTGTATGCCATGACCTCGGCAAGCCTCCGACGACCGAGTTCGTTGACGGGCGCACACGCTCGCGCGGACACGACGAGGCCGGCGTTGAGCCGACACTGACCCTGCTGGATCGTTTGGGAATTTTCACGCTTGATGGTTTTGATGTCAGAAAACAGATCGTCGAGCTCGTGCGTTACCATCTAGTCCCCGGCGCCTGGTATAAGGCCAAGTCACCGGTCGGCGACGGGGCTTTTCGACGGCTCGCACGCAAGGTCGAGACCGACCTCCTTTATCGCGTCGCAAAGGCCGACAGCCTCGGCCGCAATCCGGACTGGCTGCCCCGAGAGAAACGTTTTGGGTCTGAAGCTCAGGAATGGTTCCTCGAAAAGGTCCGGTCGCTGCAGGTAGAGAAGCGAGCACCGCAGCCGATCCTTATGGGGCGTGACCTTATAGAAATGGGCTTGGAGCCAGGCCCGGAATTCAAACGGATCCTCGATGCGGTTTATGAGATGCAGTTGGATGGGAAGGTCGCGACTCTCGAAGACGCGTTGGCAGCTGCTCGACGATCTTGATCGAGGCCGAGTATCCTGCTCGGCAGCGACGTAGTCGCTCATCTTGGACAAAGAAAAAGGCCGAGCAGCGATGCTCGGCCTTCAAGTTTACGGCTTGCCTTCCAGGAAGGCCTTGAGCCGTCGCGATCGTGACGGATGACGCAGCTTTCTAAGGGCCTTTGCTTCGATCTGGCGGATACGCTCGCGGGTGACGGCAAAGTGCTGGCCCACCTCCTCGAGCGTGTGTTCGCTGCCGGTCGAGCCGAGGCCGAACCGCATCTTGATGACCTTTTCCTCACGCGGCGTGAGTGTCGCGAGCACCTCGTCTGTGATCTCGCGTAGGTTAGAGAATGTCACGCTCTCGGCCGGGTTCATTATCGAGCGGTCCTCGATAAAGTCGCCGAGATGCGAATCTTCCTCCTCACCTATCGGCGTCTCAAGCGAGATCGGCTCTTGCGCGATCTTGAGGACCTTGCGGACCTTTGAGACCGGGATATCCATGCGCTTTGCGATCTCCTCGCTCGACGGTTCGCGGCCCAGCTCTTGAACGAGCAGACGCGAAGTACGGATAAGCTTATTGATCGTCTCGATCATGTGGACCGGAATGCGGATCGTGCGCGCTTGGTCGGCGATCGCACGCGTGATCGCCTGGCGGATCCACCACGTTGCATAGGTCGAGAACTTGTAACCCCGACGCCACTCAAATTTATCCACGGCCTTCATCAGGCCGATGTTGCCTTCCTGGATAAGATCGAGGAACTGCAGGCCGC
The DNA here is from genome assembly GCA_035995005.1 of Pyrinomonadaceae bacterium. Taxonomy (GTDB): domain Bacteria; phylum Acidobacteriota; class Blastocatellia; order Pyrinomonadales; family Pyrinomonadaceae; genus OLB17. The sequence continues at coordinate 17,196 of DASYKW010000255.1, read as the reverse complement.
GATTCGTGTATTTCTTAGCGATCGATACAACGAGTCGAAGGTTGGCCTCGACTAGTTCGCGCTTGGCCTTATTCGTGTGTGTCTCGCCGACGCTGATCGTCGTATACGAGCGCTTGATGTCGACCGCGGGCAAGCGATAACGCAGCTCAATATCGGCGATGACGGCCTTTGCCTCTTTGATCTTCGCGTTGATGAGTTTTTTCTCAGGAGCAGCGGGCTTTTTCTCAAGCTTGGTCTTGTTGCGACGCACGACGGCCTCGGCCTTTTTGACCTCATCGTCGACCTTTCGGATAGCGGCGATGAGCCGCTGACGCGAATTCTCGGTCAAATTCAGGTGCTTGATGTCGTGGGCGACCTCAAGACGCTGTCGGGCCACCTTGTGGCGGAGCGTCATCAGACGCTTGTTCTTTTTGCCGGGAACGGCCTTTTCCTGCTCCTTAAGGAGCGAATTCCACGATTTGACCGCTTCGGTATATGCGAGGCGCATGTTCTCGATACCCTCGAGCGTCCACCGCATATACTCCTCGGCCTTATCTTCCTCGAGGTTGACCTCGGCCTGCTCGCTAAAGACGACCGTCTCGCGAATGCTGGCCTTGCCGGCCTGCAGGTCTTCACCGATCTTGAGCAGCCTCTCGATCGCTATAGGCGAACGCGCGATGGCCTTGTGCGTCTTGATCTGGCCGCGCTCGATGCGTTTTGCGATGGCGACCTCGCCCTCGCGATTCAAAAGGGGCACGACGCCCATCTCGCGCAGGTAAAGGCGAACAGGGTCGTTTGATTTGTCCAGAACGCCGGCCGAGAGGTCGAGATCGAGATCGTCCTCAGCCTCTTCTTCCTCAGCGTCGTCGAGAGCCATGGTCGAGGCTCGTTCCAAAAGTTGTGCGTCGGTCTCGGCGACCGAAACATTTGCACCCTCGAGGCGCTCGAGAACATCCTCGATCTCCTCGGGGTTGAGCATGTTCTCAGGCAGCTCGCGATGCAGTTGATCGAGGCTCAGCCCCTTTTTTCGGCGTCCGAGGGCAACGAGGCGATCAACTAGGTCTTCTTTTTCGTCGTAGTCAGGCATATGTGATAAAGAGTTTGGATGTTTTGCGTGTTAAATCGTTGTCAGCAATATAGTTAATAACGATATAAAGGACCGAAATGTTGCAATTCCTGCCAATGCGGTGAAACCGAAAATTATATCACATCGCTACGGTCCGTCCGGCCAATTCGCGCCGTATTTTCTCAAGCTCCAACTGCTCGTGCACGAGCTCGCCGACACTCACGGTGTCGCCTGCGGCCTCGGCGGCAGCGGCCTCGCGGCTGATCTCCTGGACGCGGTTGGAGATAGCCATCCCTCGCAGGCTAAAGACACAATCCTCCGCGTCCTTGAGCACGCGTTCTATCGGCTCGTCGTTTGAACGATGAGGCTTGCTCGTGAGGATCTCGTGCGCAAGATCGGCAGCAGTCTCGTCGTCCGTGAGCGCATCGGCAAGCGTCTCGGGCGTGATATCGGCACCCTTGCCGTGGACCGCAACAAAACACTCGAATATCTCAGCAGTCGCGAGGTCGCGATAATCGCTTTCCTCAAGCTGCGGAACGATCACGGCCCGCAACTCGGCGTCGTGAGCAAGCAGCTCAAGCAGTCGACGCTCGGCGACCGTCACCTTTGCACGGGCGGCGCGCGCCACCTTTTGGGTCATGGCGGCGGGCAATGAACCGCCGGCCGTGGGCAGGGAATTCCACAATTCGCGTTTTAATCCGCCGTCCTCGACGTGAAAGAAATTCATCGCCTGGTCAAAGCTCTCACGGCGTTGAATGTTGTTGCGGATAGCACCAAGGACGGGCAGGAATTCCTCGATCGCCTCGGCCTTTTGCCGGGCATTGTGTATGTTGCGGCCCGCGACCGACGAATCGAGGGCAAACCGCAGGAAGCTTGCCGCCTTGCCGCGATGAGCGTTGTATTCATCGGTGCCGTTCTCGCGGATAAAGTCGTCCGGGTCCATGCCGTCGGGCAGCACGAGGACCTTCACGTCAAAATCCTGCGGTAAAAGGTGCTCGATCGCACGGCGTGCGGCCTTGATGCCGGCGGAATCACCGTCGTAATTGATCACGATCCGCTTTGTAAAGCGGCCGAGAAGCTTGGCCTGTTCGGGCGTGAAGGCAGTGCCAAGTGAGGCGGCGACATTTGGGATACCAAACTGTGCGAGAGCTATAAGGTCGAGATAGCCCTCGACGAGGATCGCAAATTTCTTGCGGCGGATCTCGTCCTTGGCCTGGAAAAGGCCGTAAAGGTTCTCACCCTTGATATACGCGGGCGTCTCGGGCGAATTAAGGTACTTTGGCTGATCGTCGGGCTTTAGGGCTCGTGCACCAAAGGCCACGGGCCGGCCGTCGACATCGAGCACGGGAAACATCAGACGGCCGCGAAAACGATCAAAAGTGCGTTCCTTTTCCTCGTTGACGGAGACAAGGCCGCTCGAAACAATGAGCTTTTCGTCGGCGCCGAAATCGCGAAGCACGCCGATCAGCGCGTCCCATTTGTCGGGTGAGTAGCCGATCCGGAAACGTTTTTGGACCTCGTCTGAGATGCCGCGTGATGCGAGGTACTCGCGAGCGGCCTTGGCGTCCTTGTTCTTTTTCGCAAGCTCGGCCTCCCAAAATTCGAGGGCGACCTGATTTAGCTCGATTATCTGATCAGCAAGCTGCTTTTTCTCGTCACGCTTCTTCTTTGACGCTTGGTAAGTCTGGTCATCGACGGGCTCGGGCAGCATGTAGCCGCTCGCCTCGGCGACGCGTTTTATGGCCTCGGGAAAATTCAGCCCCTCGATCTCCATCACAAAATTGAACGCCGTCCCGCCTTTACCGCAGCCAAAACACTTGTAAAACCCTTTCGCTGGATTGACCGAGAACGACGGCGTCTTTTCCTGATGAAACGGGCAGCACGCCATCCAATTCGCCCCCTTTTTCTTGAGGTCCGGCGCGTACGGCTGTATGAGCCGCACCAGATCGGCCCGGGCCTTAAGATCGTCGATGACGTATTGGGGATAGAGCATTATTTGCGGGAAGGTACGAGCCAGAATTCGGTATATCCGATGGTTTTGCTTCGCTTTCCGTAGATGAGTCTCAGCCGCTTTCTAGGAACAGAATATTCCTTTGTCAGTCGTTCGATCCATGGAAGTCCGATAGCCGCTGGCGACCACTTCACCTCCGGGTGAACGATCACCTTACCGATTACCGAGGGATTCTCCTTGATAAGTCGTGCAAAGTCACGCGGCACAAGGGTAGGACACACCCCGGTCTCGTCCTCGCTGCCGAACATAAACGGTTTGGACACGTCAACAACAATCCCCCCGCGGGACCAGAGCTCCCGAGCACCTGCCGGATTCTCTGCACCGGGCGGGACGATCCAGAAACTCCCATGCGTTTCTGAACCCTCCTCGCCGTGAAAGATTTGTACACGGTTGCTGTCAAAGTCCGCGCGACGAAGAGTGTTGTCGATCAGAGTGCGATAGCGATCAGCTGGAGTCCTAAGGCCTTTGGCTCGCGAAATAATTACGACGCCGGTTGCCGCTGGGAACTCTAATAGAACCGTCCTAAAGCCATCGGTTCGAGCAAGAAGTTCCTCACAGGTGGGTACGCCGAACTCGTCTAGCAGTTTCGCTTTCTCCTGAGCGGCGCCGCCCACTGCGGACAGGAGAACCAATGTCAGGGATAACAACTTCATTGCTTCAATTCCGCAATTGTAGCGCCGTGGCCGCCTTGGGAGTCGGGGGCGAACTCGAAGCGTTCGACGAGGTCGTGGTCACGCAGCTTGTGGTGGACGTAATTCTTTAGGGCGCCAGTGCCGAAGCCGTGAATGATACGGACGCGCGGGAGCGAGGACATGTAGGCCTCGTCGAGAAAGCGGTCAAGCTCGTACTCGGCGTCGGCGGTCGTCTTGCCGATGAGGTTGAGCTCGGCGGGGACGTCGGCGGCGTCGATGGGACGGCCTGTCCTCTGAGATGCCGCGGGTGCCCTTACTTTCGTGCGGGCTTCTGCAACGGACGGATCGGCAAGCTCGAGTTCGGTGAGCTTTTGGCGGAGACGCATGCCGCCGACCAGAACCTCGGCGACGTCTTTGTCGAGGCGCTCGACGGTGCCGATGTTGCCGAAGGTGGTGATGACGCGGGAGCCTACTTGAATAGTGTTGTCGAGAGAACCACCCCGGCCTCCGGCCTCCCCTCCTTCGTAAGGAGGGGAGCCTGAACCAGAACCACCCGCTACCGCAGGTGGTACTGACACCCGTGACGTCGAAGTTCCCGCGTCCCCACGTCCACGGGTTGCCGAGTCCTGCAGCTTAATCATAACCGCTCGATTCAATTCAGCTTTGCGAGACAACCGTTCTTTCTCGAGGCGGTTTTTTAGGGCTTTGTCCTCGAGGGTCGTGAGGAAGGCTTTGGATTGCTTGTCAAAATCGTCGACGGCCTGGGCGAGTTGCGATTCGAACTCCTTTTGACGCTCTTTTTCGCGTTTGACGGCGTCGATGTCGAGGTTGGCGTACTTCATCGCGACAGCCTCCCGTTCCTCTTCGAGGGCGATGCGCAGGTCTTCGGCATGCTTGGTCTCGTTTTGCAGGCGGCGAAGATAGGCCTCGGCGTCCTGGGCCGAGACGTCGAGATTCTCGCGTGCGGCGGCGATGACGTCGTCGGCGATGCCAAAGCGATGTGCGATCTCGATACCTGACGACGCTCCCGCAAGACCAAGCAGCAGGCGATAGGTCGGCTGGAGTGTTTTCTCGTCAAACTCGACCGAGGCATTGACGACCGACGGATCGTTCGCGGCGTAGATCTTGAGCCCGCGATAGTGTGTCGAGGCGATGACGTGAGCTCCGCAGGTGCGACGAAAATGATCGACGATCGAGACGCCGAGGGCAGAGCCTTCCTCAGGGTCCGTGCCGGTCCCGGCCTCGTCGAGCAGCACGAGCGACGGCGAGACACACTCGCGGATCATCGACGCGATGTTCGACATATGCGACGAGAATGTCGATAGATTCGCCGATAAAGATTGATGATCGCCGATGTCGGCGAGGACCGAGCGGTAAAAGGGAATTTTGGCTTCGCTCGCCGGCACCGGCAGGCCCGAGATCGCCATCAGGCTCAGCAGGCCCGCGGTCTTGAGGACGACCGTCTTGCCGCCGGCGTTGGCACCGGAGATGATCATTACCTGGCGCTCGGCGTCGAGGGCGAAGGTGTTGGGGACTATCTCATTGCTTGGGAGAGAACCACCCCGTCTTCCGACGCCGCTGTCGCCGGCGTCGGAATCCACCCCTCCTTTGTAAGGAGGGGAGCCTGCGGCGCGACGTTGCCCTAAGCTTGACCTCTCCCCCAGCTGGCCCTTACTTACGTGCGGGCTACTGACACGGAGATTGTCTTCGAGCAGAGGATGCCGTGCATCAACCAGATCGAGCTCGTTATCCGTGATCTCGGGAACCACGGCGTTGAATTTGCGGGCGAATTCGACCTTGGCTTTGACGGCGTCGAGCTCAGTGACGGCGTCGACGGCGGACTCGACGGCGGGAAGCTGTTCGCGGAGCTGTTCGGTCAGGGCAAAGAGGATGCGGGCGACTTCGCGTTCCTCCTGGCCGCGGAGGTTTTGCAGCTCGTTGTTCGCCTCGATGGCCTCGAGCGGCTCGACAAATATAGTGTTACCACTCGACGAGAATCCGTGGGCGACGCCCGTGACCTTGCCGCGGAAATCCGACTTAACCGGAATAACAAACCGGTCGTTGCGTATCGTGACGATCTCGTCCTGGATGGCGTTTCCGGCGGCGCTCATGGCGCGTTCGAGCGAGCGGGTCAGACGCTGGCGCTGTGCGTTTATCTCGCGGCGAAGACGTGCCAATTCAGGCGATGCCGAATCGTCGATCTCACCGCCCGCGAGGATGCGTTTGTTGATCTCATTGACCGCAGCGAGCAGCGTCGGCGGGATGTGTTCGACAAGTTGCCAGAGCGTCGGAACGCTTTCCTTTTCAGGTTGGATCGCCGAGCGGGCGAACAGGGCCGCCGAGCAAACGCGGGCGATCTCGAGCAGGGAATTTGGCTCCAGAGCGGCGTTCTGGATGCGGAGGATCGCGACGCTCCCGGTCGGGTCTTCCATACCGCTGAATGACCACGTGACCTGTTTGTCCTCGTTGAGGGTGATGGTTTCTTCGATCGCGGCCAATGCGGCGTCGAGCTCGATACGGCTTGTCAGCGGCCCAAGAGCACGAATCCTCGCCGCACCCATCTGCGTCTGCGCCTGACGCGCGACGAGGTCGAGCAAGCGGGAGAATTCGAGTGTGTCGAGGGAATAGGTCATTCAGTGACTTCAACGTCTTTCCAAAAGGCGACGTATCCCTCGATCTCCTTTGCGTCAGGTTTTGTCTCGGGATAATACCAGGCGGCATCGCCGTTGATCTGGCCATCGACCACAATGTCGTAATAACTTGCGGTGCCTTTCCATCCACAGACCGTGTGCGTCTCGGTCGGGGTGAAATACTCGGTCTTGATAGAGTCAGCGGGAAAATAATGATTCCCTTCGACCACGACGGTCTCGTTGCTCTCAGCGATAACGGTGTTGTTCCAGGTTGCTTTCATGGAAATAGTTTTACGTGATAAATCGCGCTCGAACATCAGGCGTTGGCATCATGCAGACGTCCTGCTTGCCAAAAAGACGATAGCGATACTTCGCAAACAGCTTATAAAACCAGTCACGGATCGGAGCCGGAATGATGATCGCGGTGTAGCCGATCGACCAGATGCCGCCAAGGCCGCGGGCGAGGCGAACGGCCGCGGCTGAGTGTAGATAAGCCTTTCCGTCTTCGATCAATACTATCGAATCGACGTCGTCGCCGATGCCGAATTTGGCCTTCATCTGCTCGCCAAACTCCGATTGGAGCGGGGCGAACTTAAATTTGCTCTGCGGATCGTGCCTAATAATGAAATTGACGGCACCGTTGCAAAAATTGCAGACGCCATCGAAGAGCACGATACGTTCCATAGTAGGAATTCTACCGCAGGAATCGGATAGAATCGCTCACGTGGCCGCGTATAAACTCTCAAACATGGAAAGCGATGTGCTTTGGCAGGCGGTGAGAAACCGAGACGCGAGATTCAACGGTGCGTTCGTTTTTGGCGTGAGGACGACGGGCATTTTTTGCAAACCGTCGTGCTCGGCCAAGCCGGCGAAGCGTGAGAATGTCGTGTTTTTTGACGCTGTAGGTGCGGCGCAGCACGCGGGATTCAGAGCGTGCATGCGTTGCAAACCCGAGTGGGAAAAGGTGGTCGATCCGCAGGTTGAGGTTGTGCTGAAAGCATGCGAAATGCTCGATTCGGATGAGCAGGTCGCGCTTGACGCTGTCGCGGATGAGCTTGGTCTGTCCACATCGCACTTCCAGAGGACGTTCAAAGCGATCTTGGGGGTAAGTCCAAAAAAATACGCGGAGGCAAAGAGGATGGAACGATTTAAGAGTGAATTACGGGCGGGAAGCGATGTGACGACGGCGATGTATGACGCCGGTTACGGGTCGAGCCGAGGGCTGTATGAAAAGGCGGCAAGCGGGCTCGGCATGACGCCGGCGATATACAAAAAGGGCGGCAAGGGAATGCAGATCAACTTTGTAGTGACCGATTGCGAGCTTGGAAAGCTGCTCGTTGCGAGGACTCCGCGTGGTATTTGCAGCGTGACGTTTGGCGATACCGACGAGGCGTTGCGAGAGGGTCTCGACAGCGAGTTCCCAAATGCGGAGATCGCCCAGGACGATGCGGGGCTCAAGAACGCCGTCGAGGCGATCATTGACTATCTCGCGGGGCGCAACAAGCGGCTCGTACTTCCGCTCGACCTGCAGGCGACCGCATTCCAGCTTCAGGTTTGGGAATTCCTGCAAAAGATCCCTTATGGCGAGACGCGTTCTTACACCGAGGTCGCCGAGGCTTTGGGCGACAAAAACAAAGTACGTGCGGTCGCGCGAGCCTGCGCGACAAATCGCGTCGCGGTCGTCATTCCATGCCATCGCGTCGTGGCGAGCACGGGTAAGCTTAGCGGGTATCGATGGGGCGTGGAGCGAAAGGAAAAGCTGCTCAAAAAGGAAAAGACCGCTTAGGAAGCAGTTAGCAAAGACTACCGTCAGCCGTGCATCGCCTTGTGCTTTGCGCGGCTGAAACCTTTTCTGTATGCTTCCCGTAATCGCATATTCAAACTAAGCGGTTCCTGTTTTGCAATCTAAAGATATGAGATCAAAGCTAACGATGCTTGTCGCTCTTGCTGTGTGCGCCGTCGCGCCCGTGGCTGCGAGCGCTCAGAGCTACGCGATCACTAACGCCAAGATCGTAACGGTATCGGGCGCGACCATCGACAAAGGAACGATCGTCGTTCGAAACGGGTTGATCGACGCGGTCGGCGCAAATATTACACCGCCGGCGGACGCTCAGGTTTTCGACGCGACGGGGCTGACGGTATATCCGGGCTTCATCGACGCCCTCACGACCCTCGGGCTTGCTCAGGCAACGCCGGGAGCAGGTCGCGGCCCGGGCGGAGGGTTTCAGACTGCTCCGACGACCGTGCCAACACCTTCGTCCAACTCGAACTATCCCGCAGGGCTTCGGCCCGAGGACTCGTCATTCGAGGATATCCGGGCGGGTGAATCGCAATTCGAGGCAAGCCGGAACGCGGGATTTACCACGGCCTTGACTGTTGGACGGACCGGTATCTTCAACGGACAGTCTGCGGTGATCGACCTTGCCGGCGAAAACGTCGCGGCGATGGTCGTAAGGCCCGAGTTTGCCGAGCACGTGTCTTTTGTGACGATCGGCGGCGGCGTGTATCCACAGTCGCTGTTGGGTACGTTCGCTGCGTTGAGGCAGATGTTTCTTGACGCTAAGCGTCTGCAGGAACTGCAGCGGCAGTACGAGGCCAACCCGAAAGGAATGCGTCGTCCGGACGCAGACAAGTCGCTCGAGGCATTGTTTCCCGTGGTAAACGGTAAGATGCCGATCGTCTTTAACGCGAACAGCGAACGCGAGATCATTCGGGCGATCGACATGATCAATGAGTTCAAGCTGAACGGCATCATTGCCGGGGGCCAGGAATCATGGAAGGTCGCCGACCGTCTCAAGGCGTCGAACATTCCCGTCCTGCTGTCGCTGAACTTTCCGAAACGGACCACAGCGGGCTCGCCTGATGCCGATCCCGAGCCGCTCGAGACCCTCCGACTAAGGGCCGATACGCCAAAGGGCCCGGCGAAACTCGCCGCAATGGGCGTCAAGCTCGCATTTCAATCCGGCGGCCTGACCTCACTTGCCGATTTTTTTACAAATGCCGGCAAGGCCGTCGAGAACGGTCTCAGTCGCGACGCCGCGATACGGGCGATGACGCTCGGATCGGCTGAGATACTCGGCGTCAGTGATCGGCTCGGCTCGATCGAGACGGGCAAGATCGCGAATCTGACGATCGTAAAAGGCGATGTTTTCGCGAAGGAAAGATTCGTCCCGCAGGTGATCGTTGACGGCAAGGTCTTTGAGCAGAAGGAGCCTGTAAAACCGCCACCGGGCGGAGGACGCGGCTTTGGAGGACAGCGTGGCGGTGAGAGCGGTACCACGACGCTCGCGAATGTCGCCGGCACGTATACCGTGACTGTCGAGATCCCAGGCCAGCCGTTGCCGGCGACGCTTACCTTCGCTCAGAGCGGCAGCGCGTTGACCGGAACGATGGTCTCGGCGCTCGGCACGACGCCGCTTCGTGATGGCAAGATCACGGCGACGGGCTTTAGCTGCGTGATCACCGTTCAACTCGGCGGCCAGACCGTGGACGTTACCGTTGTCGGAAGCGTCAGCGGCAGCTCGATCACGGGAACGATGGACTCATCGCTCGGCTCGGCCCCCTTTTCAGGAACAAGAACGCCATAAGGCGGTAGGAAAAAGAATAATGAGAAGAGCAATAGTTTCTCTCTTAATAACAGCGATGCTCGCGATCTCACCCGCACTCGTGCTGAGTCAGAGCAAGGGCGGCAGCGTTCTGATCAAGAACGGAACGGTGATGACGGCCGTCAAAGGAACCGTTGAGAACACGGACATCCTCGTCGAGAACGGCAAGATAACCAAGATCGGCAAGAATCTGTCGGCGCCGTCTGGCGTGCAGGTCATCGACGCGACCGGTAAGTGGGTGACGCCGGGCATCATCGATTGCCATTCGCACTCTATGCTCGATTCGATCAACGAGGGAGCTTACTCGGTGACATCGATGGTGCGGACGCGCGACATGCTCAATCCGACCGATATCACGATCTATCGTGCACTTGCGGGCGGCGTGACGAGCGCCAACCTGCTTCACGGGTCAGCCAATTCGATCGGTGGGCAGAACACCACCGTGAAGTTCAAATGGGGCCATCCGGTCGAGGATTATCCGATACCGGATGCGCCGCCGGGGATCAAGTTCGCGATGGGTGAAAACGTGCGTCAGACGACAAACTTTAACCAGCCGACACGGCCGCTCCGATATCCGAGAACGCGTCAGGGCACGATAGAGGTAATGCGCGATGCATTCCTTAGGGCTCAGGATTACAAAAAGTCATGGGATGACTTTAAGGCTGGCAAGACAAAAGTGCAGCCGCGGACCGACCTCGAGCTGCAGCCGCTCGTCGAGGTCCTCGAGGGCAAGCGTCTCGTTCATTGCCACGGCTATCGCTCCGATGAGCATTTGAATTTGATGCTGCTCGCCGATGAATTTCACTTTAAGATCGCGACGCTGCAGCACGGACTTGAGGCATATAAGATCGCTCCCGAGATCGCGAAGCGAGGAACGGGCGTGTCGATCTTTACCGACAGTTGGGGTTACAAGCTAGAGGCCTACGATGCGATACCGTACAACGCTTACATCCTTTGGAAGAATGGCGTGAACGTGTCGATCAACTCGGATTCTGACGAGCGCATGCGGCGTCTGAATCTTGACGCGGCGAAGGTCGAGAAATACGGCGGTGTGCCGGAGCAGGACGCTCTGCAAATGATCACTCTTAATCCCGCAAAACAACTCGGTATCGACAAACGCACGGGTTCGATCGAGGTCGGCAAGGATGGCGACATCGTGATCTGGAACAAGCATCCGTTTGAGGTCACGACGCGGGTCGAGACAACGATCATCGAGGGTGACGTCTATTTTGATCGGGCTAAGGACGCTCAGATGCGAATTCAAATGGCTAAGGAACGCGAGGACCTTGAGAAACTGGACGTAAATAAGGCACCGGGAGCCGGCGGTACCGCGCCGCCTCGGCCGTCTGAGCGGCGTAAGGCCGATCGTGACGAGGCCGAACATGGCGACGATGGAGGAAACCAGTAATGAGTACAAAGTGGAAAGTGGATAGAGCAAAGTTCTTCGCTTTGATCACTCTTGCGATAGCTACGCTGTTCAGTAATACAGTGGCGCAGAATGATGGAACTGAACAAAACGCCATCGGTCGCGCAGGAACATTTGCGATCGTCGGCGCAAGGATCGTGACCGTGTCGGGAGCCACCATCGAGAACGGGACTGTCGTAATTCAAAACGGAAAGATCGCCGCGGTCGGTGCGGCTGTTAGCGTTCCTGCAGGTGCGGAGCGCATCGACGGTAAAGGTCTGAGCGTGTATCCGGGCATGATCGACGCCGGGACTAATATGGGCCTGGCCGAGATCACGCTCGCCGTGCCCGGCTCTGTCGACCTTACCGAGGTCGCGGTCAATAACGCGAGCGCGATGGCGATAAAGGGTATCCATCCCGACTCGGCACACATCAATGTCACCCGCATAAACGGTATTACAACGGTCATGTCGATCCCCGGCGGCGGTGTGATCGGCGGCCGTTCTGCAGTGATAAACCTTAACGGTGCGACTCCAGATGAAATGGCTGTTACACCGGTTTACGGGTTGGTCGTCAACTTTCCGCGGATCGCCCTAGGAGGCGGATTCGGAGGTGGATTTGGCGGGGGAGGACAGCCGGTAGATTTTAATGAGGCAGTAAAACGGCGCGATTCTGCCGTCGATGACCTCAAGAAAATGTTCCGTAATGCCGACAACTACGCACGGGCGCGCGAGGCTTACGAAAAGGACAAGACGCTCGCGTACCCGCCTAACGATCCGAGGCTCGAGGCGATGATCCCATACTTGAGAGGCGAGAAGCCCGTGATCTTCGCCGCCGAGCGTGAGCGAGATATCAAGGCGGTGGCAAAGTTCGTCGGTGAGATGAAGCTCAAGGGCATTATCCTCGGCGGACAAGATGCCTGGAAGGCGGCAGAGGACCTCAAGAAGAACAACATTTCCGTTATCTACACAAACATCTACGCTCTACCAGTACAGGATGATGATCCCTACGATTATCTGTTCGAGGCACCGTCGAAAATGGCCGCAGCAGGCGTCAAGTTTTGCATCTCGACCGGCGATACAGGGCCTGAGGTCCGCGATCTGCCGTATCATGCAGGGCTCGCGGGAGCCTTTGGCCTGTCGTATGACGACGCCGTAAAGGCCGTTACGCTTTACCCTGCCGAGATCCTGGGCGTCGCGGACAAGATGGGCTCGATCGATGTCGGCAAGATGGCGAATATCGTCGTCGCCGACGGCAGCATTCTCGAGCCGCGAACCAACATCAAGTACGAGTTCATCGGTGGGCGGCTGATACCGCTCACGAGCCGTCACACGCGTCTATTTGACGCGTTTAAGGACCGGAAAATGCCTCAGTAGATCGGTCGCGAGATCGTGGTTGGTATAGGGAGTGGCCGAGGCTGCTCCCTTATTTTTTTTGAGGTATGTCGTCGCCCGCGGGGAAGAAGTCGAGAGACGCTGAATTAAGGCAATATCTTTGCCCTGTCGGCGGCGGGCCGTCGGGGAAGACGTGGCCTTGGTGGCTGCCGCAGCGGGCGCAGCGGATCTCAACGCGACGCATCCCGTAGCTGTTGTCCTCGATGTTAACGAGATGCTCCTTGTCGAACGGAGCGTAGAACGAAGGCCAGCCCGTGCCCGACTCGAACTTCTTTCCTGAATCAAACAGCGGCAGTCCGCACAACCTGCACGCATAAACGCCGTCCATTTTGTTGTCGAGCAGCGTTCCGCAAAATGCAGGCTCGGTCCCGTGATCGAGCATGATGCGGCGTTCCTCGTCGTTGAGGTCCTCAGCGAGACGATCGATCGCGTCAGGGGTCAATGGCGTAATGTCGTAGCCTTTTTCGGATGTCATGGTATTTATATTCGACAACAAGCGCTGATCCGTTTCAACCTGAGAGGGCGATGGCTACAGGCGGTCTATCCCCACCAGAATGACGCTGCAATGATGCAGTAGAGGCCGATGAGAGCGAGGCCCTCGAGCCAGATCGATTCGCCGTCGTAGACGACGAAAGCGTTGACTATAGCCGCAAGGGCAAGAGCGGCGATCAACAGCGGCGGCAGGACAAGTGTTAACACGGCGCCACCAAGGACAAAAGAGAGCAAGACCAGGATCGGGATCAATCCCAACGCGATCTGCAGCGAGCTGTTGAGCATGATGCTCACGGCGTAATCCGCCTGATTGCGCCACGCGAACTGAATGCCGACGAGATTCTCGATCGAATTTCCGGCGATCGCCACGACGACGAGTCCGGTAAATGTTTGCGACAGGCCGAATTCGTGCATCACCGGCTCTAGCGACGCGACAAACCAATCCGACACGAAGGCGGCTCCTACGCCGGCGAGAGCAAGAGCGATGATCGCCGTCGATAGAGCCCATTCCGGTCCGCCCGAGTGCTCGGACCCGGTCGCAACGGATGGGTCGCCCTTAAGCGAGAAATAGACGTTCGCCGCGAGCAGTATTAGCAATACGACAGAGCACACGATGTCCAGGCTATCCACGTGAGCCTCGGCAGGCGTGTGCAGCTCTTTCGCGAGCGTCGGGATCATCAACGCCGCGACCGCAATGATCATCAACGTCGCGATCATTTTCGGCGGCTCGGAGCGGAAGGTTTGAGTACCGTTCTTTAGCCCGCCGAGAAACAATGCGACACCAAAGACGAGTAGGGCATTACCGAGGATCGAGCCGATCAAGGCGGCTTGAACCAGGCCGACGAGGCCGGCCTTCAGGGCAAAGATACAGACAAAAAGCTCGGGCAGATTGCCGAGACTGGATTGCAGGACACCTGTAGCTCCCGGGCCGAGGCGTGAACCGAGTTGCTCGGTGGCGTCACCGACGATCACCGCGAGCAGGGCAAGCGCGGCCGCCGTCACAGCAAAGGCCACGATGGCGTTCGCCCCTGCGTAATGCAGGACACCGGCGGCGAGCGTAAAAAATACGCACAGGATGGCGATGATCTTCTCTTTTCTGCCCATTATTACTGGTCGCCGAAGACTTTCTTTTCGAGTTTGCGGAGACGCGATGCCATCTCGCCCAGCTTGCGAAACGCGGCGGTCGAACGGAGCCATTCGCGATTATCGAAGGCTGGTATTCCGGAGATGACCTTGCCTGGCTCGATATCGTGAGATGTAGCAGATTTCGCGGTTACAACAACGTCATCGCCTATCTTCAAGTGTCCCGCGATGCCAACCTGCCCCGTCAGGATGACGCGTTTGCCGATGTGAGAACTGCCGGCAAGCCCGGTTTGCGAGCATATCAGCGAATCCTCGTCCACGGTGCACGAGTGGCCGATCTGGACAAGATTATCGATCTTTGTCCCGCGCTTTATGCGGGTTTCACCAACCGAGGCGCAGTCGATAGAGGTGTTCGCGCCGATCTCAACGTCGTCCTCAAGCACGACACGCCCGGTCTGCGGGATCTTTAGCCAACTCTTGTCCGCCATTTTCGCATAGCCAAAGCCGTCGCAACCGATCGTAGTATTGTTGTGAATAATACAGTTACGTCCGATCTCGCAATTCTGACGGATCGAGACACCGGAATGAATTGTCGTGTTTTCGCCGATCATAACGCCGGCGTAGATGGTCGCATTGGGCATGATGCGGACGCCGTCCGCGACCGTACAGTTTGGCCCGATGACCACATTTGCGTGGATCTCGACGTTGTCGGCAACCCTGGCCGAGGGGTCGATGACAGCGGTCGGGTGAATGCCGGCCCGGATCGTCGGTTCAGGGAAAAACAGCCGCATGGCGTGCGTATAAGCCAGGTAGGCGTCTTTTGCGCGCAAGACGGCTATGTCATTGCGATCGATGACGACACCGTCGTTCAAATAGATGGCCGACGCTTTTGTAGTGGAGAGCTGCGGCGAATATTTGGGATTCGCGAGGAATGTGACGTCGCCGGGGCCTGCAAGATCGAGTCCTGCGGTCGAGGTTATTTCAAGTTCCGGGGAGCCTTGGTCGATAGTTGACTCAGTGTTTTCGGCCAAAACGGCAAGCTTCATTGATTTCCCTTGCGAGAGCGAGTGTCGATGTGTAAGACTATTTTTAACAGACAATCAGCGTCCAACGCAAAAAACAGTCGTCCCAGAAGTCTCCTCTTCCCGGCCCTAACCCCTCACAGGAGTAGCACGCATTATGAACCAGTCTCCTTTAGAGCAATCATCCAACTCCAAATCCCAGAAGAATTTTCAACCGCAGGAGCGTCGCGATATAGGAAAAAGCGAGCTTCTTGACGGCCGTCTAGCGGCACGACCGGCGGCAGACCGCTGGAACAATCTTGTTACCGCGAATTTTGTCATTGCCATCGGCAACCGTATCTCACGGGCGAATTGCGAGATCTACGGCGGCGATATGCAGGTCGCGGTCGCGAAAAATTCGGTATGTTTTCCGAACGTTGTCGTCGTCAACGGCGAGCCAAAATTTGCAGACAATCGCGGCGAGCTTCTTCAGAACCCGACCCTCGTTGTTGAGGTTTTCTCTGGAGCGGCACGCTCGACCGACCGCACGCGAAAGCTCGAGGGCTTCCTTGCGATCCCGAGTATCAAGGAGGTCCTGCTCGTCAACCAAAACGAGATGCGTGTCGAGCACTACGCCAAACAAAGCCCAAAACAGTGGGTCTATCGCATCTACAATGAACGCGACGACGTGATCTCACTCGACTCGATCGGCTGCAAGCTGTCACTGGCCGAGGTCTATGCGCAGGTTAAATTGGGCGAATCGGTGCTCAGTTCAAAGGCAGTAAACTAGACACTGTCTACATCAGGTTGACAGGATCGATCTCGACATAAATGTGTCGCATCTCGGCTCCGTGGGCCTCGGCGTCCGCGAGGGCGACGTCGAGCGTTTCGCGAAGAGCTCGGCGGGACTGTGCCTTTAGGATCATCTGAACACGGAATTCGTTCTTTAGACGACCGATGGTCGCTGGGGCCGGGCCGAGGACACGGACGCGGCGCTCGGGATTCGCGGCATCGAGCGAACGGCGAAGGATATTTGCGTTCGTCATCGCTTGAGCGTGGTCACGATGCTTGATCATGATGCTGGCGAGGACAAAAAACGGCGGATAGGCGAGGCGTTCGCGATAGCGGATCTCCTCCGCGTAAAAGCCGTCGTAGTCCTGGTTGACAGCATGTCTCAGGGCATAGTGTTCGGGATAGTAAGTTTGGATCAGCACGCGGCCGGGCTTTGCACCGCGGCCCGACCGTCCGGCGACCTGTGTTATTAGCTGAAACGTTCGCTCGGCCGATCTTAGGTCCGGTAAACCTAGTCCGATATCAACTGAAATGACGCCTACTAGGGTCACGTTAGGGAAGTCATGCCCTTTTGCGATCATCTGCGTCCCGACGAGCATATCGAGCCGCCCGGCGGCAAAATCGAGCAGGATCTGATCGAGCTCGCCCTTGTGAGCCATCGTGTCGCGGTCGACGCGGGCGATCCGCATCGTTGGGAATTTTTTGCGAAGCTGGTCCTCGAGATTCTCAGTGCCCTCGCCGACAAAATAGAGAAACTCGCTGCGGCAGTGCGGGCAGATCTTGGGCACATTCTCGCGGTAGTTGCAGTAATGACAGACGAGCCTATTCGCTCCGCGGTGGAACGTGAGCGTGATGTCGCAGTTCTTGCATTTCAACGTCTCGCCGCACCTGCGGCAAAGCACGAACTGCGAAAAGCCGCGACGGTTTAGGAGAATTATGACCTGCTCGCCTTTGGCGTGAGTCTCGGCGATCGCGGTGAGCATCTGATCGGAAAGTGCGATGTCCTTTCCCTTTGTCTTGAAGACCTCTCGCATGTCGATCAGCTCGGCGGTCGCAAGTCCGCGATCACCGATGCGCTCGGGAAGTTGAAGGTACGTGTATTTGCC
>DASYKW010000254.1:0-7476 GCA_035995005.1 Pyrinomonadaceae bacterium | reverse complement strand
CTCGTCTTCAGGCAGGATCGCTGGCGCCCGAATGACACGCGGCGTCACCGCGATCACGATATCGACCTGGCGATTGTCACGCGTGGGTGCCGAGAAAAGGCGTCCCAGGATCGGTATCAAGCCGAGGATCGGCAGGCCCGACGTACCATGTGTCTCGACGCCCTGAGCAACGCTGGCGAGCAAAAGTGTCTTGTTGTTCTGGATCCGGGCCGTGCCCTTGATCGTGCGTTCCGTAAACGTCGGCGTCAGCGTTTGTGCACCGGCGACATCCTTAGACTCGATCTCCATCGCGACCTGCACATCCTGATTCGGGAAAACGAGCGGCTTGAATTTGAGCGTCAGACCGACCTGCTCATAGTTGATTACGTCGGAAACGATGCCGTTCGTTGAGGTGTTAACCGTTCCGGTCTGGAACGTAGCAGACCGCACCGGGACACGCTGCCCAATACGGGCCGAAGAATCTTCGTTATTAAATGCATGGATCTGCGTCGAAGCTACCAGTTTCGTGTTGCCTTTCGTCTGAAGTGCAGCAAACTGGCTGGTCGGCAGACCGAACGCGATACCGAGAGCACCGGGCATAGAGAAGCCGAGGGCCTGCGTGACCGTGCTGCTGCCACCGTTTCGGATCAGCGGAAATCCGACGCCGCCGATGTTGTTAAGATTTGCGCCAGTCCCGCTAGCGACCCCGATCTGATTGCCAAACTGCATCAAGTCGGTCTTGTTCACCTCGTAGATCGCAACATCCATCACCACCTCGGCACGGTCTTTGTCGAGTGACTGGATCAGCTTGCCGATCAACCGGATATTCTCGGCCGTGTCGCGGATCGTAATGCTGTTCGTCGAGTCGTCCGTCAGGACGATGGTCTGACTGCGGCCGGGCTGCGCAGGAATCGCCGTCTGAACCACTTTTGCGACGTCTTTTGGACTTGCGTTCGAGAGATAAAAGGTGCGAAGTACAAGCTGCTGGAATTTGGTCCGCTGTGTCTGATTGGCAACGATGATCGTCCTAGGGCCGACCTTTTGAAAAAACAACCCTTCCTGCAAAAAGATGTAATCGAGAGCCCGGGCCGAGGTCACATTCTTCAGCTCTATCTTTACCTTACGGCCCTCAAGTCTCGACTCCGTGTCGAAAAGAACGTTGAGGTCCAGATCGCGGGCAAGCTCCTTGATGATGAACTGCATATCGACGCCGGCCGGAAAGGGGACGTCACGCAGCCTCTCAAGCTTTTGCGACACCTGAGGCTGCTGTGCTGCAGTCTGGACATAGGCGGTCGGCAGCATTTTCACGCCCGGCGTGTTCGGATCGCTCTTTGCGGGATCTGACGTACCGTCGAGTACCGCCCTCTGCAAGCGGACCATGCGCTCCATTTCCGAGTTGGCGAGCTCGTTCGTCGGGTCGAATGCATACGCGCGACGGAACGCGTTATAGGCGCCCTCATAATCCTTCTCTTTTGCCGCGAGGGTTCCCTTTTTGATGAACATCTGCGAGGCATTAAAGAGTGCTCTTGTGAGGTGGAGGCGATATTCGGGATTCTTCGGATTTGAAGAGACCGCGAGCGCAAATTCCTCACACGCCTTGTCCCATTGTTCAGCCGCCTCGTACTTCATCCCTTCGAGAAAGTGCCCTTTGCCCCCGTTGAACGCAAAGGTCGAGATCGGTGCGAAAAGCGAGATCATCAGCAAAAGCGTGATCAGAAAACGAGTGTGATTCCGTTTTTTCATAGCTGTGTTGCGGTTGTTAGGCCTGAAAGCTCGCGTCGAGCCGTATTTTTACACGGACAGGTCGAGTCAAAGTTCCGTTTTCTCGGGGGCGACCCTCGGTAAAGCCAGATCACCTCATTTTCGTTATATCCGCGCTAAAAAGCAACCTGAATTCAGGTGCTTTGATGCACATTGCGTATCAATTGTCGTCTGAGAAGGTCGAGCGCCGCCTGACTGGCCCGCCAGCGGATCAAATAACGGTCACCTGGTACGACGATCTTTGTCGAGCGAACACGTTTCCGGTCGGCGTAACCGATAAAAATCGTGCCCAAGGGCTTGTCGGGCGAGCCGCCCCCCGGGCCGGCGATACCCGTGACTGAGATAGCATGGTCCGCATCCGCTCGGTCACGAATTCCCGCCGCCATCGCCTCTGCGCACTCGGCGCTCACGGCACCATGGACCTCAATGATCTCGGGCGAAACGTTTAACGTCCGGATCTTGGCTTCATTAGAGTAGGTGACCGCGCCCTCGAGAAAATATTCGGACGAGCCCGCCACGTTTGTGATCCGACTGCCTATCAAGCCGCCCGTGCAGCTCTCGGCGATCGCGAGTGTCGCTGCACGCGCCTTCAGAAGTTCGCCGATGATCTCTTCCATCGTCTCGCCATTCGTCGAGAAGACAGATGGGCCAAGAGCAACGGTCAATTCATCTGCAACGGTGTCGGCGGTCACCAAAGCCTCGCTCTCTGTGCTCGCACGTGCGGCAACGTGTATCTCTACCTCGCTCCGGTTAAAGAGGACCGACGTCTCGACATTTGGATATTTTGAGTAGATCGGCGCTGCGACCTCGTCAACGGCCGATTCGCCGCCCATCACACGCAGCAGCCGTCGCCGTACAAAGACCTCACCGGCAATTCCGATCAGCCGCGGCAGCACGTGCTCGGTGAACATTGCCTGGTTCTCTCGCGGGGGCCCCGGAAGAATGGCAAGTATTTTGCCGTCGATCTCTGCAAGCATGCCGACAGCCGAACCGTTTGGATTAGGCAGCACATCCGCTCCGTCGATCACATAGGCCTGCCGTTTATTGATCTCGGGCATCTCACGGCCCCAGTTGCGAAAGCGCTCGCGCAGGTGTGTCTCAATGTCCTCGTGATAAATAAGGCCACGATCGACGGCCTTCGCGGTCCATTCGCGTGTGATATCGTCGGCTGTGGGTCCCAACCCTCCGGTCGTGATGACGATTTCCGATCGCCGCATCGCGTCCCGCACCGTCTCCTCAAGCCGCGCACCATCATCGCCAACGATCGTCTTGAGCTTGACGTCGATGCCGATGTCGTTGAGCTTAGCGGTAAGCCAGAGCGAGTTGGTATCGGTTTTCGTCGGCGTCAGAAGCTCCGAGCCGATCGCGATTATCTCGGCGGACGCCACTACTTGTAGATCTCTACCACAGGCTTGCCGTCCGGCCCGATATAGGCGCGATACATGCCCTCAGAGTTGAACGAAATGCCCATATTGCCAAACTTATCCATCACTATCACGCCGCCGTCGCCGCCAAGTTTCTTGACCTTGTCCAACACCACGTCAGCGGCACTTTGCACGGGCAATGCCCGGTATTCCATCTGAGCGGATATATCGCGAGCGACGCCCAAGCGAATAAAGTACTCGCCCCATCCTGTTGCCGACACCGCGCAAGTGTTGTTATTAGCAAAGGTCCCGGCTCCAATGATCGGAGCATCGCCCACGCGGCCGTACTGCTTGTTGGTCATCCCGCCCGTCGAGGTCCCTGCGGCAAGATTGCCGTCCTTGTCCAGTGCGACGGCTCCCACGGTACCAAAGCGGTTTTGCGGCAGATCGCGTGCGCTATCGGTCAGTTCGCTGACCTTTTTTGGAGGATCGGCCGGCTTCGCCTCGTTCAGCACCTTCTGCAGCTGGTCCCAGCGTTCCTGGGTCCAGAAATACTTTTCGTCGACGAGATCAATTCCCTTTTCTTTCGCAAACTGCTCCGCACCCTCTCCGGCCATCATCACATGCGGCGACTTTTCCATTACGGCACGGGCGAGCGTGATCGGATTTTTCACGTGATGCAGCCCGGCGACCGCTCCCGCTGCCAGAGTTCTACCGTCCATGATCGACGAATCAAGCTCATTCTTGCCGTCGTGCGTAAACACGGCTCCCTTGCCGGCGTTGAAGAGCGGCGAATCTTCCATCATTCGGATGGCGATCTCAACCGCATCGAGGCTCGATTTGCCGTCCTGCAAGGCCTTGTACCCGGCGCGAAGAACTTCGGTAAGCTTGTCGCGATATTCCTTTTCTTTCTCAGGGGTAAGTGAGCCGCGTTTAATTACGCCCGCACCGCCATGGATCATAAATCCAAGCCGCGGCTTTTGCGGTGACTGTAGCTGTTTGATCTCGGTAAAACCGCCCTTTTGTCCCGTCGCCACAGACGAGAGCAAACACACGATCGCTAGGACTACTACAAGTTTTCTCTTCATTTCGCTTCTTTTGTACTATTTCGCGGATACCTCTCTTAGATAATCCCTCACCATTTTCATATCGTCCCAAACTTCGCGTTTCTTATTCGGATCACGCAACAAGTATGCAGGATGAAATGTCGGCATCACCTTTGTGCCGAGATGATCGTGAAACCTACCGCGCAGTTTTGAGATCGGGACCTTGGTTTCGAGCAGATTCTGCGCCGCAGTGGCACCGAGAACAACGATCACCTTTGGCCGCACGACTGCGATCTCTCTGAATAAAAATGGCTTGCACACCGAGCTCTCGTCAGGCTCCGGCGCTCGATTGCCCGGCGGACGGCAGCGATTAATATTGCCGATAAAAACATCGCTGCGGCTCATCTGTAGTCCTTTTTCTATGATGTCGGTCAGCAACTGTCCGGCACGCCCGACAAACGGCTCGCCATATTTGTCCTCATCCGCGCCGGGAGCCTCGCCGCAGAACATCAGCTCGGCATTTCGATTGCCGACGCTGTTCACCACCTGCGTCCGTCCGAGCTGACTCAATTTACATCGCGCGCAGTCGGGACCGATCTCGGCGTGGATCTGCTCAACCGTCTCGATGACATCTGCTCGCTCCGGAACGATCTCGATCATCGTAACCGACATCAGCGACACTGGCGATGGTTTCCGGTCTTCTCCCGCATCCAGCGGATTGTATTTGTCAAAGAATTTGCTCGGCTTTCTCGCTTTTAGCGAAGGCAGCTCCGCGAGCCGTGAGCCGGCGGGCCGCTCGGTCGTGGTCCGAGCTTCAACCGCAGGAATATTCGGAATTTCAGATCTCAGATTTGAAATGGGGTCGGTGGACGGTGGCCTTTGCTCCGGCTGCGATGCGGTGATCGGTAGCGACTCCGAGAGCGAAACGCTCAACGAGTCCACGCCGAGCTCCTGCATATACAGCACTCGCTCGCGAATATCCGCGATCAATTCACCAATTTCAGAATCCTGTTGCATTCTTCGCGACTTGCCGCCTCGCAGAGCGGCGCGGATTGTCTCGCCGGCCAATTTCCAAAACGATCAAACGGAGGAGACTATGCCTCCGACAAGGCACGTAGGCGGGACACCGCATCGAGGATCTTCTCCGCCAATTCCCTCTTCGACATTAGAGCAAGCTCAGCCTCGCCGTCGCGAGTCAATAGCGTCGCGATATTGGTGTCCGAGTTAAATCCCGCACCTTCCTTTGTGATGTCGTTGGCGACGACAAGGTCGAGGCCTTTTTTCTCCATTTTAGAGCGAGCGTAACCGATCACGTCATTGGTCTCGGCCGCAAATCCTACGACGAGAAGGCCGTCATGCCGCGACCTGGAAACCTCGGACAAGATGTCCGGCGTCTTCTTCAATTCCAGTGACATTACATCGCGGCCGTCTTTCTTGATCTTCGAGTCGGCGGTGTTCGCAGGAGCATAGTCAGCGACCGCGGCCGCACCGATAAAGATCGTCGCATCGGGCAGCGCCGTCATGACCGCCGAATGCATCTCCTCGGCCGTGATCGCTCGAATGACACTGACACCGGCGGGCGGCTCGACGCTCGTCACACCCGCGACGACCGTCACCTCTGCTCCGCGAGCCGCTGCCGCCTCGGCGACAGCAAAGCCCATCTTGCCCGACGAGTGATTAGAGATGAATCTTACCGGATCGATCGCCTCTCGTGTCCCGCCGACCGTGATCAGAACATGCTCGCCGTTTAGGCTCCCCTCCTTATGAAGGAGGGGAGGCGGCGTTTCGCCGACGGGGTGGTTCTCTCTTCGAGACTGGGCAAACCCACTCGTTACCGCTGCCGGTCCTGACAAGAGAGCCAAAGCCTGCGCAACGATATTCTCCACATCCTCAAGCTTCCCGGTGCCAACCGTCTTACAGGCCAATTCGCCTGCCACCGGCTCTACAAAATACACACCGTCCGCCCTGAGCTGGACAACGTTTCGCTGCGTCGCGGGCTGCTCCCACATGGTGGTGTTCATCGCCGGGGCGATCATCACCGGAGCGGTCGTGGCGAGGTATGTCGAAGAAAGGAAATCGTCGGCGACACCATTCGCAAACTTCCCGATAATGTTCGCAGTCGCCGGAACGACCAGCAGCAGATCGATATTTTGCGAGAAGTTGATATGCGCGATCGGATCGGGATTTTTCGGATCGTAATCGTCAACGATCACGTGTTTATCGGTCAGCGCCCTGAATGTCAGCGGCTGCACAAACTCAGTCGCATGCCGCGTCATCGCCACCGACACCTCGCAGCCCGCCTTTTGCAGAGCGCGCATCACCTCCACGGCCTTATAAGCCGCGATCCCGCCGGTAACGCCTAGACCGATCTTATAAATACTCACAGAAACGGCTACCTCTTGAGAAACGACAAAACCAGATTCATCAATGACACTCTCTTGTTAGTGAAACCGTGATCTGTCGGCCAAACCTGGTAGTCAAAAAATGTCTTATTCGCACCGCGAATCGCCTCGGCGAGCCCCTTGTTATCCGAGTGCTCGTCCAACATGATGATCTGCTTTCCTGCTAGCGCCACTGCATCATTTGTTACGTCGTAATAATAAGGCTTGTCAAGAACGGGCAAGAAGATGTCCTCGACCGGCGTATTCAAAACCATATATTGAACGCCCGCCTTCGGATCTTTTACCATCGCTATCAACTGGTCGCGGGTCTTGACGTCCTTGAAATCTGAGTAGATGTTCCAGGTGGAGAGCGCGAAGCCCTTCCTGACCGTAGGCAGTTTTTGCAGTGCTTTCAAACATACCCAGCCGCCCATGCTGTGGCCAAAAAGCACTATGTTTGACGGGTCGATCTGATATTTATCCTGATTCTTCTCGCAGAAGGCTACGACATTCACGACATCCTGCACCGAGTTCTCAAAGCTAAACTTCCCCTGGCTTCCCCATGATCCTCGATAGTCGAAATAGATCACGTTCCACCCTTGTGCCCTGACCATTTGCGCGAGATCCAAGTTGCGCTCGTTTCCCGGATATCCATGCAGCAACAGCAATGTCGGGTGTTTTTGTTTGCCATTGGCTCGATATAAGAAGCCCTGTAGCAAACTGCCCTCGGATGGGATCGTCAACTCGACCGTCCCGGCCGGCGACGCCTTATCCCACGCTAGATCATGTAACGTTATCGTGTCCTGGCCCCATGCTAGGGTAGGGAGAACGGCGAGAAAAAAGATCGTGCCGAGTAGTTTCATATCGAGCGTCACACCCCAAACTGCCGCAAATGGTGATCGACATGCTTGAACTGGCAAATGCCCCACTCATCTCCCGTAAGCG
>DASYKW010000253.1:0-3173 GCA_035995005.1 Pyrinomonadaceae bacterium | reverse complement strand
TGTGTAAAGAAAGGTAAATCTGAGGACCGCTCTCATTTAGATGAAAGGCAGCGGCGTTACGACCGCCTCGACATCACCGGCGTGTAGAACGGTGTCGCCCGCGAGATACGCATAACGGACGGATGCCAGAGCGACCACCTTCTGCAAATGCGGCGAATATGTAGCTGAGGTGATCTTGCCGGCGGGGTTGCCGTCGCTCGAGGTAAGATCTGTGCCCACCAGCGATCCAAGGCGGCCTTCGGCCACACCATCAGGAGGGGGGTTTAAGATCAGCCCGGTCAACTGCTTTGCGACGTGACCGCGAAAATGTATCCGGGCGATGATCTCCTGACCGATGTAGCAGCCTTTTTTGTAAGAGATCAGGCCCTCTAGCCCGACCTCCGGTACGACCGTAGTTGCGTCCATGTCGACGCCGTATTTTGGAATACCCGACTCGATACGCAGTACCTCATAGAGCTCTCCATCCACCTCTTGGCAGTCATTCTGGTCCTTCATCGTGAGGAAGTCATGAAAGTTCCCCGCGAGAGCGTCGGCTATGAAATACCCAGCCCCGTAGGGCAGCTCAAAAGCGACGCCTCCGGCGAAACGCTCGCCAACCCCAGGATGGTAAACGTCTTCTTTTGGGCCAAAGATCTCGAAGTACGAGAAACCGTCCGATATATCCTCGGCAAAGAAATCGCCGGCAAAGGTGAAACGAAATAGATTCTGGAATACGGCCTCGTGTGTCGTCTCCTCGGTCTCAAAGAGGAATCTTCCGCCGTCTCGCCGGACTCGAACCACCGCGAGCAAACGTCCCTGAACGTTTGGAAACGCCGCGAGCATTTGCTCGCCGTCCTTCAGCTCCTTGACGGAATTCGTTATCAGGCCGTCGAGAAATTGGGCCGCTTCTTTTCCCCAAACCGCGATCAGTCCACGCTTTTGCTCGTAAAAGCCGGCGCGTCCGGCTCGGATCAATTCGTATTTTTGTAAGTCGGTCTCGCTCAGCATCTATTCGCAACCGGTTTTGTTACAATCTCTTTTTACTTTAGTACGCAGATATTGATTCGTCATAATGAGCCAGGTCACAGAACAAGCAGTATTGGACGCCTTAGCGACCATAATCGATCCCGATCTCAGAAAAGACATCGTCACGCTCGGGTTTATTCGTGATCTTGTTATCAGGGACGGCGAGGTAGCCTTTAGGATCGTCCTCACGACTCCCGCGTGCCCCGTAAAAGAGGAAATGGAAGCTCAGGGGCACGATCTGGTCGCTGCGATCGAGGGCGTGAGCCGCGTAACGGTCACGATGGACGCCGAGGTGCCGCAGGGCCGCGGGATAAAGAACAACGTCGCTATCGCGGGTGTCAGGAATATAATCGCCGTTTCGTCCGGCAAAGGCGGCGTCGGCAAATCCACAGTCGCGGTCAACCTCGCCGTCGCACTCGCCGCCGATGGCGCAAAGGTCGGCATTATGGACGCCGACGTTTACGGCCCGAACGTCCCGATGATGCTCGGCACCGGTTACGGTCAGCCCGAGATCGAGAATAATCAGCTCATACCCATCGAGGCTCACGGCGTTACGATGATCTCGATGGCCGTGCTCGTGCCGCCCGACAAGCCAATGATCCTCCGTGGGCCGATGTTACACGGCGTTGTAAGGCAGTTCCTCTCGGATGTAAATTGGGGCGAGCTGGATTACCTGATCGTTGATATGCCGCCGGGCACAGGCGATGTTCAGCTCTCGCTCGCGCAGCTAGTGCCGGTTCAAGGCGCGGTTCTCGTAACCACGCCGCAGGAAGTTTCGCTGTCAGATGTGCGACGCGCGGTGAAGATGTTCGAGCAGGTCAACGTGCCAGTGCTCGGTGTCATCGAGAATATGTCGTACTTTATCGCCCCCGATACGGGCAATAAATACGAAATATTCGGCACGGGCGGCGGGCAGAAACTATGCGACGAATACGGCCTGAATTTCCTGGGTCAGGTGCCTCTCGGAATGGAGGTTCGCGAGGGCGGCGACAAGGGCATTCCCGTCGTCGTCTCGGCTCCCGACTCACCACAATCCGCTGCTTTCCGCCACGTCGCCGAGGAAGTCGCACGGCAGGTCTCGATCGAGGCGATGAAACCAGAGCTTGTAATAATGTCGCGTGCCTGAGAGAACGAGAAAATTCCTGCGAAAACGCCTAGACGCTTACGAAAATAAGAGTCTGAAAAAGGACGAGCGTTATTGGAGGTGGGTTAGTCGCGGCATGAACGCGATGGATGACCGTCCGACGCTAAGACTTTTTTTCTACGTTCTTCTCGCGTTGGAGTTCGGTTATTGGTTACTCGTTCTGACATCCCCAAAGTACGTTCTCTACGTTTTCAATTTCCTCTCTGAATGGAGCGATAAAGGGATAGCTATTGTCATCGGTTTGGTTTTTGGGACGGGGCTTTGGTTAGCATACATTCTGTTTCGATTTCGGATACCAGATCTTGAGAATCACGATCGCGATGAAGGACCCGTGCTTTCCTCGTATGCACAAAGCCTATCGCGAGAGCGACTCTTCAGAGTGTGGGTTATCGCAGTAGTGGCGGGTCTACTCAACGTGTTACTGCTGGTGCTTGTCGCAAGCCTTCGAGGGTCGGGCTGGAATGCGTCTTGAACATTAGTGAGGAAATCGGTTAATATCTACAAATAAGTAAAGATTCGCCCGCTCGGCGCATCTAAGGTTCAGAGGAGACAGGACAACATTATGTCAGCAGTTGCAGCACCATCAGTCGATTTGACCGTCAGTGAGACGGCGGCCGTCGAGATCCAAAAGTTTTTTGCCGCCGAGGATGATCTGCCGGAAACGGCGGGCCTTCGCGTTCGCGTCGTTCCGGGCGGATGCTCGGGATTTCAGTACAGCCTCAACGTCGAGGAAGAGTCGCGTCAGGGCGATTTCCTGCTCGAGCAGCATGGCATCAAGCTTTTTGTCGATATGTTCTCGGCCCAGTACCTAAACGGCGTGCAGATCGACCACACCACGAATATGATGGGCTCGGGCTTTACGTTCGAGAATCCCAACGCGACCGGCGGCTGTGGCTGCGGGACGTCGTTCTCAGCATAAATGCACAAGCCCGCACGTAAGTAAGGGCGGTACGGTCATCTTGAACTCCACGAAAGCCTCGATTATCGGGGCTTTTTCATTTCACGTGCGGGCTTTTGCAGTCGA
>DASYKW010000252.1:0-16892 GCA_035995005.1 Pyrinomonadaceae bacterium | reverse complement strand
GAGATGGTCATGCCGGGTGACAACATCCAGATGGAGATCGAGCTTATCGCCCCGATCGCCATGGAAAAGGGCCTCCGCTTCGCCATCCGCGAAGGCGGCCGCACAGTCGGTGCCGGAACAGTGTCGGAAGTAGTGGAATAGGATCAGAAAACAGAATACAGAAATCAGCTTATTGAACAGCTGATTTCTGACCTCTGAATTTTGACAGTTGAGGATTTATGCCGAGAGATAACATTATTTTGCAGTGCACCGAGTGCAAAGAGCGTAATTACGTGACGACAAAGAACAAAAAGAACACGCCTAACAGGCTTGAGCTCAATAAATTCTGCCGTCGCTGCCGCTGTCACCGGCTGCACAGAGAGAACAAGTAAGTGAATAGTGAATAGTGAAAAGTACTGGAAGGTTTTTCACTATCAACTGTTAACTATTCACTGATCACAGGGGTATGGTGTCAATGGTTAGCATGGAGGTCTCCAAAACCTTAGGTGCGGGTTCGAGTCCTGCTACCCCTGCCAGTTAGTAAGGAGAAAGAAAGTGTCAGAAGCGGTCGCCCATCCGGGTGAGGAACACAAAAAAGGCGGAGTCGGCGATTTCATCGAGAAAACGCGGGCCGAACTGGATAAGACGTCATTCCCGTCGTCGCACGACGTCAAGAATACGACGATCATCGTGGTCGTCAGCGTGCTGTTCTTTGCCGCTTATCTCTTTCTCGTGGACCGCGGCTGGGTCTACGTGATCGAGGCTTTCACCTGGCTTGTCAATAAGATCGCCGGGGCCTAAAAGGTATTTAAATGAAGCAGTGGTATTTCATCCACACCTATTCGGGGCACGAGAACAAAGTTGTCGAGAGCCTCAATGCGCGGATTCGCGACATGGAATTGGCCGAGCAGATCACTGGTGTCCTGCTGCCGAAAGAAAAGGTCGTCGAGATGCGCGGCAACAAAGAGTACGTCTCGGAGCGAATGTTCTATCCGGGCTACGTGCTGGTCGAGGTCGAGTGTGATGAGAAGGGCAAGATCCCCGATAACGTCTTTCACGCGATCAAATCGACCCCGAAAGTAACAGGGTTTTTGGGGGGCAAGGCTCCGACACCGCTGTCACAGGCAGAGGTCGACCAGATCGTTCACAACATCGAGATCGCGACCGAGAAGCCAAAGCCGAAGTTCACTTATCAGATGGGCGAGGTCGTCAGGATCAAATCCGGCCCCTTCGCGAGCTTTACCGGCAAGGTCGAGGAGGTCAACGAGGACAAGGCCGTCCTCAAGGTGTCGATCACCATTTTTGGCCGCTCGACCCCGTACGAATTGAGCTTCCTAGAAGTCGAGAAAGTCACTTTTGCGGAAGAAGAGTAATAAATGAGGACATTCCCTGACATTTAGGGATCGTTAATCGAAAAAGACATGGCAAAGAAGATATCAGGTTACATCAAGCTGCAGATACCGGCGGGCAAGGCAAATCCGGCCCCGCCGATCGGCCCCGCGTTGGGTCAGCACGGCGTTAATATCATGGAGTTCTGCAAGGCGTTCAACGCCAAGACGCAGAACGACGACCCGGATATGAAAATTCCGGTCGTCATCACGGTCTATGCGGACCGCTCCTTCTCGTTCGAGACCAAAACGCCGCCCGCGGCCGACCTTTTGAGAAAGGCGTCGGGTATCGCAAAGGGATCAGGAACCGCGAACAAAGTAAAGGTCGGTACGATCAAACGTTCGCAGATCGAAGCGATCGCCAAGAAGAAAATGGTAGATCTCAATACGTCGAATCTCGAGGCCGCGATGAAAACCATCGAGGGTACGGCGAGATCGATGGGACTGACAGTAGAAGGATAAAGGCGAAAGGATAAAGGAGAAGGTTCGCTTTCGACTTTACCCCTGCTCCTTGGGAGAACGACAAAGTCGTTCGTTAATACCTGGAGGTAAAATGAAACGAGGTAAGAAATATCTTGCCGCTCTCGAGAAAGTCGAGGTAGGCAAGAAACACACGCTTGAAGAGGCGGTCTCAAAGCTCAAAGAGATCGCATTTGCTAAGTTCGACGAGACCGTCGAACTGACAATGTGGCTTGGCGTTGACCCGCGGAAGGCCGATCAGCTTGTTCGAGGCACGATCGTCCTGCCCCACGGGCTCGGCGGAGCCGCTAAAAAGGTAGTTGTCGTAGCTCAAGGCGACAAGATCCGCGAGGCTGAGGAGGCCGGTGCTGACGTTGCAGGCGGCGATGACCTGGTAGAGAAGATCAAAGGCGGCTGGCTCGACTTTGACGCTCTTATAGCGACGCCCGATATGATGGGCAAGGTCGGGCAGCTCGGTAAGCTCCTCGGTCCTCGAGGGCTCATGCCGAATCCCAAGACAGGAACGGTAACGATGGACGTTAAGACGGCCATTGAGGAGACCAAAGCCGGTAAGGTTGAGTATCGCGTCGATAAGACCGGCGTAATTCACTCGCCTGTCGGCAAGGTGTCGTTCGATCCCGCAAAGCTGCAGGAGAATACGCGCGTTCTCATCACCGCGGTGATGAAGGCCAAGCCGACCACCGCCAAGGGACGATACCTGAAGAAGATCAACTTAGCCGCGACGATGAGCCCGGGCGTTCTGCTCGACGAGCTCGCGTACGCCTAAAAGTGAGGAGCGAGTACTGAAATGAAAACGAGAGAAACAAAACAGAAAGATCTGAACGCCCTCACCGAGTCGCTTGCTAATTCCAAGTCTGCAATGGTCGTGAGCTTTAGCGGCGTCACGGTCACAAAGGACCAGGAGTTTCGCACCAGCCTGCGTGAGGCCGGTGCCGAGTATCAGGTGGTCAAGAACACCCTCGCCCGCATCGCGGTCAAAGGTACGCAATTCGAGGACGTTTCTGATTCACTAAAAGGCGTAACCGCCATCGCGTGGACCGACAATGACCCGGTCGTCCTTTCGAAAGCCATTTCGAAATTCATGAAGGACAACGCCGACATCTACACCTTTAAGACAGGTGTCGTTGACGGCAGGCTCGTTGACCTCAAGCAATTGACCACGATCGCAAACCTGCCATCGAAGGAAGAGCTTATTTCCAAGCTTTTGTGGGTGCTCAACAGCTCCGCTCAACGTTTGGTGACGGTCATCAACGCCGTTCCGCGTAATCTCGCGGTCGTTGTCGATCAGATCGGTAAACAGGAAGGCCGTGTAGCGGGGACAGCCGCTGCGGTTGAGGCCGCTCCTGCGGAAGAGATTCCGGCGGTCCCTGACGCTGAAGCGGCGGACGATGCCGCTGCCGAAGTTGTGGCCGAACCTCAGACCGAGGAGACGACCGAGGCGCAGGCAGAGGCCGCGGCTGACGCTCCCGCTGATGCCGCCCAAGAGGTTTTAGAACCGCGAGAGCAGGCCCAGTCGCCCGATGATAAGGCGGAAGAGGCCTTGGACGCGCCGGCAGAACCGGCTGCGGATTAACAGTTTGGTGCGGACTGACCCGCACGAAAAGGATTTGGGATCTTGAGATCTCAGATTGAGACAGCGAGCCTTCAGGCTCGCGAGCCGTACTCAAGGAAAACGGGCCGAGTGATTTGTCAGGTCACATAACGGCTTCGGACACGACGGAGAGGTGATGCAACCCGCTCCTGAAGCGTCCCTGGGTTCTAGCGGCAAAACAACCGTTCGTAATTTTTACGAACACGTTATTAACAGAACCCTAAATAGGAGATAGATAAAAACATGGCAATCACAAAGGATGATGTAGTTGAATATTTGAAGGGCATGACCCTTCTCGAGGCTTCTGAGCTCGTCAAGGAGCTTGAGGAAGTATTTGGCGTTTCGGCAGCAGCAGCAGCGGCCCCGATGGCAATGGCCGCCGGTGCCGGTGCGGAAGCTGCTCCGGCAGCCGAGGAAAAGGACACCTTCGACGTAGTTCTCCAAGCCGCCGGCGGTAACAAGATCGCCGTCATCAAGGTCGTTCGCGAGGTCGTCGCGGGCTTGGGCCTTAAGGAAGCTAAGGACCTCGTTGATGGAGCTCCGAAAGCCCTCAAGGAAGGCGTTTCCAAGGCTGAAGCTGAGGAGATCAAGACCAAGCTGACCGAGGCTGGTGCGACCGTAGAGGTCAAGTAGTCCGGAACATCAGGGTAAACGCGTCCGGTAAGTCGTGCATCGTATTAGCGAATTAGGACGCGTATCGCCCACGGAAGTAGCGCCTGCAGGCCGTTTTGGCCTTGCAGGCGCGCTTTTTCGGTGCTAGACTAAGCGATTCACGCCGTTTTCACTAATCTCGGTGTGTATTGCCGGCTCGGTTCGGAATTTGGGACGCTTTTTGTTGCGTTCCGGCGGCTTTAGACGCGGCCTTGCCGCATTCAGGTGGAGAGTTGGTGTCCTTTATAGACACTCTCGGACAATCCAGTAGGAAGCGATAACTGCCTCTAAAAGCGGTGTGGGTGAACTTTACACCCGACCGCATTTGCCGTCTCTATCGCACGATCTTTGGGAGCCTACCTTGTCAGGTGCATCGTACCAACAAGACCCCCAAAAATCAATAGGTTTTTTATACGCCCGCTTTCAATAATATGATCAACAATCCTCTTCAGAGTGGCTCGAACGGACTGGGCTTGCGGACCAGCCAGTCGCCCGAGCGCGTGGATTTTTCGAAGATTTATACGTCGGCCCAGATCCCGAATTTGATCGAGGTCCAGAGAGAGTCTTATAACCGCTTTCTCCAGATGGACCTTATTCCCGAGGAGCGCGACTTTATCGGCCTGCAGTCGGTCTTCTCATCGATCTTCCCGGTATCGGATTTTCGTGAGACGGCGACGCTCGAATACGTCGAGTATCAGATCGGCAACTGGCAGTGTAAGTGCGGCAACCTTGAGGGCCTCGAGCATTTGCGTGCCAACTGTAAGAATTGCTCGGCTAAGATCAAGGTCGATCCATTCAATCCGGCGGAGGTACTCTGCAAGAATTGCGGAACCTTTAACGCCGTCCGGCCTAACCTCTGCAACAACTGCGGTGAGCCTGTCGGCCTCAAGCACAAGCATGACCAGCAGGAGTGCCAGGAGCGAGGGATGTCGTACAGCGTCCCGCTCAAGGTCAAGATCCGCCTGACGGTCTATGACAAGGATCCCGACACTAACGTATCGACCATCCGCGACATCAAGGAAGAGGACGTCTTCTTTGGCGAGATCCCGCTGATGACCGATAACGGCACGTTCATTATCAATGGAACGGAGCGTGTCATTGTCTCGCAGCTGCACCGTAGCCCAGGCGTCTTTTTCAAGGGCGATCGGGACGACTATCTTGCAAAGATCATTCCCTATAGGGGCTCATGGGTCGAGTTTGAATACGATCAAAAGGGCCTGCTGCACGCGCGTCTCGGCAAGCGAAAGATCATCGCTACCGTGTTCCTGCGTGCGCTCGGCCTGTGGCTAAATCCGCAGATCGACATGAAGACGGTCTCGGACAGCATCCTCGAGGAGGTCGTCAAGACCAGCGAGTATTCGGATTCCGAGATCCTCAAGCTCTTTTATGTAACGGACGATGTCGTGGTCCAAAAGGGCAAGTTCTTTGTCAAGGTCAAGGACGAGGGTGACACCCAACTTGTGGGCATGCGTGCCGACGAGGACATCAAGGACAAAAAGGAAGATGTCACACGCAAGGGCAAAAAGGTCACTAAGGCCGCTATCGCCGACCTTCGCCGGCTGAAGAAGGCCCAGGTCGAGGTCGCGACCGCCGATCTAGAGGGTGCATTTGCCCTCGAGGATGTTGTTAATACCGAGACCGGAGAGGTCATCGTCGAGGCCAATACCGAGATCGTCGCGGGCAAGCTGCAGCAGATCATCGAGGAAGGCGTCGCGAACTTTAGCGTGTTCTTTCCGGCTCGTGACGTCATCGGTGAGATCATCGCCGCGACCCTGAGGAAAGATCCGATCTCGAAGCCTGTCGATGCACTACTTGAGATCTATCGCAAGATGCGACCGGGCGATCCGCCGACGGTGCCGACGGCGTACCGGCTGCTCGAAGGAATGTTCTTCGACACGCGTCGGTTCGACCTGTCACGTGTTGGACGGCTGAAGTTCAACATCAAGATGGGCCGGCCGGATCTCGATCGGTTGACCGACCCGCTGCTTGCACCTAAGGATTTCATCGAGGTCATCAATTACCTGCTTCGCATGAAGCGGGACAGCGAGCACTACTCGCAGGATGATATCGATCACTTGGGGAATCGCCGCGTCCGCGCGGTAGGTGAGCTGCTCGAGAATCAGTTCCGTATCGGTCTCGAGCGTATGGAGCGGGCGATCAAGGAGAAGATGTCCATTCAACAGGACATGTTCACCACGATGCCTCGCGACCTCGTTAACGCAAAGCCGGTGACGGCCGCGGTTCGCGAGTTCTTTGGCTCGTCGCAGCTGTCGCAGTTCATGGACCAGACGAATCCGCTATCCGAGATCACGCATAAGCGTCGCCTCTCGGCCCTCGGGCCAGGCGGACTGTCACGTGAGCGTGCGGGATTTGAGGTCCGCGACGTCCACCCGACGCATTACGGCCGCATTTGTCCGATCGAGACACCTGAAGGTCCGAACATCGGACTCATCTCGTCGCTCTCGTGCTTTGCACGGATCAACGAGTTCGGCTTTATCGAATCGCCTTACCGCAAGGTCATCGAGGGCCGCGTGATCGAATACGTGCGGGTCCAGAATGGCGGCGATACGAAATTCAAGCCCGGCGACCACGTCCCGCTTGAGGACGTCGAGGCGGGTAACAAACGCGTCAAGGATGGTAAAAAGGC
Organism: Pyrinomonadaceae bacterium; assembly: GCA_035995005.1. Classification (GTDB taxonomy): domain Bacteria; phylum Acidobacteriota; class Blastocatellia; order Pyrinomonadales; family Pyrinomonadaceae; genus OLB17. The sequence goes on along the minus strand of DASYKW010000252.1, from coordinate 10,156 downwards.
TGAGTTCGAGCCGTGGCCGTTCTACCTGACGGCTTGGGAAGAGGACCGCTACATCATCGGCCAGGCGAATATCGAGCTCGACCCGAAGGGCAACTTCGTCAACGAGCGAAACGCCGCACGCCAAAAGGGCGAGTTCATCACGGCCGACAAGATGGAGACCCAGTACATGGACGTCTCACCGAAGCAGCTCGTTTCGGTGGCCGCCTCGCTGATCCCCTTCCTTGAGAACGACGATGCGAACCGTGCGCTTATGGGCTCGAACATGCAGCGTCAGTCTGTGCCGCTTCTGCGTGCCGAATCGCCGTATGTCGGCACCGGTATGGAGAAGATCGCTGCTCGCGACTCGGGTGCCGTGGTTATCGCACGCCGTGACGGTGTGGTCGATTTTGTCGATTCCGAGCGAATTATCGTAAAGGCCGACCATCAGGTCGACGGCACGATCTCTCGCGAGGTAACAGCCGACATATACTCTCTGGTCAAATTCAAGCGTTCTAACCAGAACACCTGTATCAACCAGCGTCCGATCGTCGCCGTCGGCGAGCGCGTCAAGAAAGGCATGGTCATCGCCGACGGTCCTTGTACCGATCGCGGTGAGCTTGCTCTTGGCCGCAACGTGCTTGTGGCGTTTATGCCATGGCGTGGCTACAACTTTGAGGATGCGATCCTCGTCTCAGAGCGGCTCGTTAAGGACGACTACTACACGTCCATCCATATCGAGGAGCTCGAGATCGAAGCTCGTGATACGAAGCTCGGACCTGAGGAGATCACGCGGGATATCCCGAATATCGGCGAGAACATGCTCCGCGATCTCGACGAGAGCGGCATCATCCGCATAGGCGCTCAGGTCAAGCCTGGCTCGGTGCTCGTCGGCAAGGTCACGCCAAAGGGAGAGACACAGCTGACGGCGGAAGAGAAGCTTCTGAGAGCCATCTTTGGTGAAAAGGCCGGCGACGTTAAAGACGCGTCACTGACCTGTCCGCCAGGAATTGACGGCACGGTCGTCGATGTCCAGATCTTTACCCGCAAGGGCCAGGACAAGGACGAGCGCTCACTCGATATCGAGGGAATGGAGGAGGAAGCTCTCCACCGTGATCTTGAGGACGAGATCCGTATCCTTGAGGAACAGCGTAACGAGCGTATCTATGAGCTTTTTGACGGCCGCAAGCTGACGAAGGACCTCGTAGACGGCAAGGACGTCATCCTCAAGAAGGGAACGACCATGAACCGCGAGGTTCTCGGCGAGGTAGACCCCAAATTTCTGCGAAAGGCTGAGGTTGCCTCGGGCTCGATCGATATCACCGGCGAGGTCAAGGAGTACGAGCAGAGGACCGAGCGTCAGATCAACATTCTTCGCGACATCTACGACGAAAAGATCACCAAGCTCAAGCAGGGCGACGAATTGCCGCCGGGCGTGATCAAGATGGTCAAGGTATTTGTCGCGATGAAGCGCAAGCTCAGCGTCGGCGATAAGATGGCCGGCCGTCACGGCAACAAGGGCGTTATCGCCCGTATTCTTCCTGAGGAAGATATGCCGTACCTGCCGGACGGCACACCGGTCGAGATCGTTCTCAATCCGCTCGGCGTTCCGTCACGAATGAACGTCGGACAGATCCTCGAGACACATCTCGGCTGGGCCGCACGCGTTCTTGGTCTGCATTTCGCGACGCCGGTCTTTGACGGTGCGAGCGAGACGGAGATCAAGGACTACATCGGTCAGGCAAATAAGGAATTCGACAGGCTCAAATTGCCGCCCTCGGTCGGACCCTCGGGCAAGACACGTCTCTATGACGGTCTGACCGGCGAGCAGTTCGAGCAAAAGGTCTGCGTCGGCTACATCTATATGTTGAAGCTCTCGCACCTTGTGGACGACAAGATCCACGCACGCTCGATCGGGCCGTACTCACTGATCACGCAGCAGCCCTTGGGCGGTAAGGCCCAGTTCGGCGGCCAGCGTTTCGGTGAGATGGAGGTCTGGGCGCTCGAGGCTTACGGTGCGGCGCACATTCTGCAGGAATTGCTTACGTGCAAATCCGACGATGTGGCCGGTCGCTCGAAGATCTACGAGACGATCGTCAAGGGCGTCTCAAATTTCGAGCCCGGTATTCCCGAGTCGTTCAACGTTTTGGTCCGCGAGCTGCAGAGCTTGTGCCTCGATGTCGAGCTGATACAGGAAGACGAGATCGATCCGGATGCCGTCGTCGCAGGTGTTGACGCAATTGTAGGAGCGGATTAATTAGTCAGGAGAGTCCGGTGAGTCCGGAGAGTTTAGTGAGTCTTAAAGGACTCATATAACTCTCTCGACTCACAAGACCCACGAGACTTACGGAGAAAAATGTTTAGGTTTAACAACGAAAACAAGACACAGCTGACCACGAATTACGAGGCGATCCGCATTTCGCTTGCGTCGCCCGACAAGATCCGTTCCTGGTCGCACGGCGAGGTCACAAAGCCGGAGACGATCAATTACCGCACTTTTAAGCCGGAGCGAGACGGGCTCTTTTGTGCCCGCATTTTTGGTCCGGTCGCGGATTGGGAATGCCTCTGCGGCAAGTACAAGCGGATGAAGCACCGGGGCGTCATCTGCGACAAGTGCGGGGTCGAGGTCACACAGTCGAAGGTCCGCCGCGAGCGACTCGGCCATATCGAGCTTGCCTCGCCATGTTCGCATGTCTGGTTCTTTAAGGGACTTCCGTCGCGCATCGGCCACTTGCTCGACATAACGCTTCGCGATCTCGAGAAGATCCTTTACTTCGAGACGTATATCGTCGTTGACGAGGGCGATGTTCCGGATCTCAAGCAAAAGGAACTGCTCACGGACGAGCGTTTTCGCGAGCTGACAAGGGATTACCCGAATCAGTTCGTCGCGAAGATGGGCGCCGAGGCGATCAAGGACCTGCTGCAGACGATCGATGTCGCGGAGCTTGTCACCGAGCTTCGTGCCAAGATGAAGGTTGAGACGTCTCAGCAAAAGAAGCTGAAATATTCCAAGCGTCTCAAGGTCTCTAACTCATTCCTCCGCTCCGGCAACAAGCCCGAGTGGATGATCCTGGACGTGATTCCGGTTATCCCTCCCGAGCTTCGCCCATTGGTGCCTTTGGATGGCGGTCGCTTTGCGACGTCCGATCTCAACGATCTCTATCGCCGCGTGATCAACCGGAACAACCGTTTGAAAAAGCTCATCGAGCTGCGTGCACCCGAGGTCATCGTCCGCAACGAGAAGCGCATGCTGCAAGAGGCGGTCGACGCGTTATTCGACAACGGACGCCGTGGCCGCGTGCTTCGCGGTGCGAACAATCGCCCCCTCAAGTCGCTCTCCGGCACTCTGAAGGGTAAGCAGGGACGTTTCCGTCAGAATCTGCTCGGCAAGCGTGTTGATTATTCGGGACGTTCGGTTATCGTGGTGGGTCCCGAGCTCAAGCTGCACCAGTGCGGCTTGCCGAAGAAGATGGCATTGGAGCTTTTCAAGCCGTTCATCTACAACAAGCTTGAGAAGGACGCGCACGCTGCGACCATCAAACAGGCACGCGAAATGGTCGAGCGTCAGGAGCCGATCGTCTGGGACATTCTCGAGGATGTCATCAGCGAGCACCCTGTGCTATTGAATCGTGCGCCGACACTTCACCGTTTGGGTATCCAGGCGTTTGAGCCGGTGCTCGTCGAGGGCAAGGCAATCAAGATCCATCCGCTCGTGTGTACGGCTTTTAACGCCGACTTCGATGGCGATCAGATGGCGGTACATATTCCTCTTTCGGCCGAGGCTCAGATCGAGGCGAGCGTTCTGATGCTCGCGTCAAACAATCTGCTTTCGCCGGCCTCTGGCCAGCCGATCGCCGTCCCATCACAGGACATCGTCCTCGGCTGCTACTACTTGACCCTCGCCCGTGATGAAATGCGTGGGGACAACAAGGCCTTTGGGTCGATCGAGGATGTTCTGCTAGCACTCGACGCGGGTGCCGTGGAGACACAGACCAAGGTCCGTTTACGTTGGAGAGGCGACCTCGTCGACCTGACAACCGAACACAACAACCAGGACATAATGCGTGCGACGGTGCGTGAGAATGTCGATCAGATCCTCGAGACGACAGCTGGCCGCGTCATTCTAAATGAGCGTTTGACGCGTGACGGGCTTCCGTTCGTCAATGGCGTTCTCAAGAAAAAGGGCCTGCAGTCGCTGGTGACATTTTGTCACCTCAAGTTGGGCCACGATCACACGGTTACTCTTCTTGACGATCTCAAGGCGATGGGTTTTCTGCATGCGACCCTAGCTGGCGTTTCGATCGGTATCGACGACATGGTCACACCCTCGTCGAAGAAGGGCATTATTGAGAAGGCCCTCAAGGAGGTCGACAAGCTTCGCAAGCAGTACGAAGAAGCGACGATGACCGATCTTGAGCGAACAAATAAGGTGACGGCCATTTGGTCGGATGTTACGGATCATGTCGCTAAGGAAATGTTCCTGGCGATGCACAAACGCGAGGACGAGCGAAAGGAACTCAATCCGATCCTCGTCATGGCGGACTCCGGTGCTCGAGGCTCGGAAGCCCAGATCCGACAGCTCGCCGGTATGCGCGGCCTAATGGCCAAGCCCTCGGGCGAGATCATCGAGAATCCCATCCTTGCGAATTTCCGCGAGGGTCTGGACGTGCTCCAGTACTTTATCTCGACGCACGGTGCCCGGAAGGGCCTTGCGGATACGGCACTTAAGACAGCTGACTCGGGTTACTTGACTCGTCGTCTCGTTGACGTCGCTCAGGACGTGATCGTCAGCGAGCCCGATTGCGGAACCGTCAGAGGCGTCTGGGCCGAGGCGATCATCCGCAATGGTGAAGAGGTGGAGTCACTCCGTGACCGCATCGTCGGCAATACTTCGCTGGACGATATCGTTGACCCTGTCGATGGCATCGTGATCGTTGCCGCGAACGATGAGATCAATGAGGATCTCGGGGCTGCCGTTCAACTGTCAGGCCTACAAAAAGTCCGCGTACGATCTGCTCTCACCTGCGAGTCGCGGCGCGGCGTTTGCGTCAAATGCTACGGTCGCAACCTGGCGACAGGCCACACGGTCGAGATCGGCGAGGCTGTCGGCGTTATTGCCGCTCAGTCGATCGGCGAGCCGGGAACGCAGCTGACGATGAGAACCTTTCACGTCGGTGGTACGGCGCGTCTCGAACAGGAGACGCAGCACGTAGCCGCTATGGACGGGACCGTGAGATTCCTCGGTGACACAAAGGTCATTAAGAACCGAGCGGGTGAATTCGTTTCGCTTCGTCGCCAGTCCGAGATCGCTCTTGTTGACGAACGAGGCCGCGAGGTCGCCCACTATAAGGTCGTCTACGGTGCCCAGATCCACGTTAAGGACGGGCAAAAGGTAAAAGAAGACGACATTCTCGTCACGTGGGATCCTTTCACGTTTGCGATCCTTACCGAGGAGTCCGGAACGATCAAGTACCAGGACCTCAAGGAAGGCAAGACCGTGGAGGAGGAGATCGATAAGGTCACCGGCCAGCGACGGCTCGTCGTCAAGGACTCGGACGAGAAGAATCAACCGCGTCTCGAGATCCGCAGCGCAACCACGAACAAGGTCCTCAAGACCTATCAGATGCCGATCCGGGCCCAGCTTATGGTCGAGGACGGCGATAAGGTAAAGGCCGGTGACGTCATTGCCAAGATCCCGCGTGAGACGACCAAGACCAAGGACATCGTCGGCGGTCTGCCGCGAGTCGTCGAGCTCTTTGAGGCTCGTCGGCCGGGCGAGACGGCTGTCATGTCTGAGATCAACGGCGTGGTCAGGTTTGGCCCGATCTCAAAGGGTAAACGCAAACTCATCATCACCGGCGACGACGGCAGCGAGAGGGAATACGACATTCCGCGTGGTACGCATATCAACGTGCAGGAAGAGGATCGCGTCCGTGCCGGTGAGCCGCTCATGGATGGCCCTTTGAACCCGCACGACATTCTTCGCGTGCTCGGTATGGAGGCGTTGCAGAATTACCTCGTAAACGAGATCCAGGAGGTCTATCGCCTCCAGGGTGTGAATATCAACGATAAGCACATCGAGGTGATCGTTCGCCAGATGCTCCGCTGGGTCAAGATCAAGGAAGTCGGCGATACCGAGTTCCTGCTTGAGGAACAGGTCGATCGCTTCCGCTATGAGGATGAGAACGCCCGCGTTCGTGACGAGAAGGGACAAACGTCAGTTGGTGAGCCGCTGCTGCTTGGTATCACCAAGGCGTCGCTCTCTACGGACTCATTCATCTCGGCAGCGTCATTCCAGGAGACGACTCGCGTGCTAACCGAGGCTGCTATCTCGGGCCGCATCGACTACTTACGCGGTCTCAAGGAGAACGTCATCATGGGACGCCTGATCCCGGCCGGCACGGGCATGAAGCACTATCGCAATGTGACCATCGCTCGTGACAACACCGAGAATCAGAAGCCCCAGGATGAGTACGATCAGATGGCTGACTACATCCGAGGCGGGATCGACATTCCGTCGCTGCCGCTCGATGGTGACCTCCCGGACACCGACGCCGGTTACGACGAGGCGGAGGAAACGCTCGACGATATCGCGCTTGAGGCCGATGAGGTCTTTGACGATTCTCTCAAGGCCGAGGGGATCACGATCGATGCGGACGACGACCTATAAGTAGAACAGACGGCCACGTCTGTTCATCACAACGGGTAAAAGAAATGCCGCGGAACTCTAATGAGCTCCGCGGCATTTTTATTTGAAGGCATCGACAGGCGTGGCCGACTGTCGTACATCTTTACCAGATCACACAGGCTTTGTTTCGTACCATACGGTCACCCTGCTTGCAGCCGAAGGCCTTTGCGAATTCAGGCATGTTCGACGTCGGGCCATTGACCCGCCAGCGGGCGGCCGAATGAGGATCGCCAAGCACCTGAGCGCGCTCTGCCTCGGACGTCGATTTTGCCGCCCAGACCTGTGCCCAGCCGAGGAAGAATCGCTGTGCCGCGGTAAATCCGTCAATCTTTGCGGGCTCACGTCCGGCAAGTGCATTCATGAGGGCGGTGTACGCGATGTTCAGACCGCCGAGGTCGCCGATGTTCTCGCCGAGGGTCAAGCGGCCATTGACGTTTAGGCCGGGCTGAACCTCGTAACCGTTGAACTGCTGCACAACGCAATTTGCACGCTCCTCAAACTTCGTCCGATCGTCAGTCGTCCACCACGATGCGAGGTTGCCCTCTGGACTGAACTTGCTGCCCTGATCGTCAAAGCCATGCGAGATCTCGTGACCGATAACAGCGCCGATGCCGCCATAATTGATCGCGTCATCCGCCTGAAAATTGAAGAACGGCGGCTGTAGGATGCCGGCGGGAAACGTAATGTCGTTAAAGATCGGGTTGTAAGAAGCATTAACGAGCGGCGGATTCATGCCCCAGCGGGTCTTATCCGTAGGTTTACCGATGTCCTGGATATTGCGGTTTAGCTGGAATTCGCGTGAGCTCAACTCGTTGCCTGCATACGACTTACGATCGACCTTGAGGCCTGCGTAGCCGCGAGGATGCTCGTTGTAACCGATCTTGCGTTTGTAGGCTGCAAGCTTCGCGAGTGCCTTGGTCTTGGTCTCGGCGCTCATCCACGGCAGGTTCTCGATGTGGCTTTTCATGGCGACGAAAAGGTTTGTGATCATCGCATCCATCCGGGCCTTCGCCTCCGGAGTAAACTTGGTTTTCACGTACTCTGCTCCGAGTGCCTCGCCGAGATTATTGTCGACCGCCCCTACGCACCGCTTCCAACGTTCCTGCTGTTCGCGTGTGCCTGAGAGCACACGGCCCTGGAAGTTGAAGGTTTCGTCAACGAATGCCTTAGGCAGCGCATTCGCCGCCGAGCTCAGCACCATCCAACGGAAATATGTGCGCCATGCATCGACCGGTACGTCGGCGAGCATCTTGTTCACCTCGGCAAAGAAGTCCGGTTGTCCAAAGTTTATTTCCTTAGCGGGCGGCATGCCGCGCTCTTTCATATAACTGGCGAGCGGCAGGTTGGGAATGATCTTCTGCGCGTCGGCGAGGGGGATCTTGTTGTAATTCTTATCCGGATCGCGAAGCTCGACAGGCGCCTTCGACGCATTTGCAAGCCTCGTCTGCACATCCATCACCGTCTGGGCATTGCGGGCCGCGGTGTCGGGATTGTCGCCGAGAAGTTTGAACATGTTCGTCATATGCTCAAGGAATTTCACACGTATCTCGACCGATCTAGCATCCAGTTTCGTGTAGTAATCCTTATTGGGCAGGCTGAGGCCGCCCTGACCGGCGTTGACTATCACCATGTTGCTGTTTTTAGCGTCTGCTCCGCCGCCGAGCCGAAAAACCGACGGCACGCCTTCCTTGTGCAGCAAGGCGAGTTGACGCACGACATCCTTCGCGGTTTTTATCTTAACGATCTGCTTGAGGTAAGGATCGAGCGGCTTGGTCCCGGCCTTTTCGATCGCCGCTTCATCTATGCATGAGGCGTAATAATCGCCTATAAGCTGAACGGTGCTGCCCTTGGCGGCCTTTGTCTTGACGGCATTCTCAAGGATGGTATGCAGAACGTCGCGATTGCTCTCGGCCAGGATATTAAAGCTTCCCCAGCGCGATTGCGATGCAGGGATCTCGGTGTTCTTGACCCAATTACCATTGGCAAATTGGAAAAAATCATCGCAGGCGTCGGCTGAACGGTCCATCCGGCTCGTGTCGTAGCCGGATTGAGCCAGCGCCGAGGTAAAGATCGACATCACCACGGCGGATGCCGCAATGAAACGAAGAAAAGGTCTAAACATATTTCGCTCCTGATTTGTATTGATCTATGCCCGAATTATAGCCGATAGCATCTGCTTTCGCGCGGGCTCGCGTCACAACATCGGAAGGAATGTTTCCGACACGCGGGCATATAATTCCGCGGCAAGCCGTTTCCGGTCGGTGTCAGTTACTGGCTCGCTGCCAAAAACGATCGTTGCCGTGTACGCGCGAATGCGGAATAGTCCCCACAGATGCTGAAAGAAAGTTTTGTCGTCACCCCACGAAACAGTTCCTGCGGCCGGCGGCTCGCCGTCGGGTGTGTGATAGCTGATGGTCGCGTAGTGAACCGGCAGCCCGGACCCCGCCGCAAATTGCAGGAAGGACGAGTGGAAAGGAAGTATCTTCTCGCCGACCGTATTAGTCCCCTCCGGAAAGATCGTCACACCCTCACGGGCGTCGATGCGGTCTATGATCAATTCCCCAGCGCGTGGAATATCACGGCGGTTAGTGCGGTCGATGAAGATCGTGCCCATATCTCGTATAATCGTCCCGATCACGGGCCACGAAATGATCTCGCCCTTCGCGACGAATACACCCTTGGCCGCACAGCGCAAAGCTGCGACGTCCGCATAGCCTAAGTGATTTGAGACAAGGAAGAATGGCGGCCGTGGCGGCGTACCGATGATCTCGATCCGCATCGCAGATACCCGCTTGAAGCTTTTTGCCCACAGCCCGAAGATCACCTGTCGCCAATAGATCTTGTTAGGGATGAAGGGCCGCGCGACACGATAGATCCCGTATAGCCCAAACGTCGCCATGGCAAAAGCCGCAAACCTTATCGCCGCCCTGATGGTTCTCACTGCTGCGCCTTCTCCACTTTTCTAAAGTTGTAACGCACAAAGAACCGCATTGGCAACGTCTTGCCGCTTCGCTCTGCGGGCCGCCAATTCATCGCGCGGACGACTTTCTCGACCGATTCATCGAGTCCGTAGCCGGCCCATCGGGTGATCTCTGTTCTCATTATTCGCCCGTCGGCATCGAGATCGATCGTCATCTCGACGGTCGCCGTAAGGTCGTAAAACGCGGCCTCGGCCGTATATTCGGGCTTGATACGTCGGTACGGGATCGGAGGTTTGAAATTCTTTGCCAATGGCGACGCGTCGTCAGGCGGTTCTTCGATCGGCATTGGGGCCGGTTCGGCGAGCTCGGCGGCGGTGATCGCTTTCGCCGTTCCGCTTATCTCCGAGGCTATCTCGGCCGCCGAGGCGTTTAGTTCGCTTTGTGCCTTGTCGGCGGTTGCGGCCTCGTGTTTCTCGTTTTTCCAGAGCACTAGCCGTCCACTCCGCGTGCTTACCAGATACACGGCGGCATAAGCTTCATAATACTCGGGCCGATCAAACGAACTTCGGCG
>DASYKW010000251.1:0-5773 GCA_035995005.1 Pyrinomonadaceae bacterium | reverse complement strand
CTAATTGACTCTGGCCGTGAGAGTTATCGTCTTGGTCTTTGGCGGATAGCAGACCTCGTTGGTGCACGCCTGATACTTGACGCTGACATTCACTCGCAGCATCTGGCCGCGAAAACTCGCCGGCACCGTCACGGTGAAAGGAAATGAAACACGTCCCTCATAGACATTTAACGCCGTCTCTGAAAACTCGAATTTGCGATTGTGACCGCGCGGATAGCTAACGCCGCCGACCTTTACACCACGCACAGAACTGACGCGGACACTTGTCGCGATCGCGTACTCGCTATTCGGCCGGCTGGAATTCACATGCAGGCCGCCGGGAATGTTGAGCACGATCGTGCCGCGAGCCGCCGTACCGCGAGTGACGCTGCCGTTAGCGATCGAGCCGGTCACCGACTGCGCACCTGCAAAAGAAGCTGCAATTAAGACAAATACGGCGATCAAGCCCGCTCGTGAAAGATCCTTTCTCATATTATTTAAGCTCAAAACTATCGAGCATTGATTCGATGTCGCGGCGGAATTCATCCGTTGTTTCCGCTATGGCTTTTATCGTGAAAGTATAAACTTTGCCGTCCCGCTCGGCGAGCTTTACAAGCTCGACAAAGTCGATGCCCTTCTCCTCGGTTTTCAATTCCAAAACGCGGTAGTGAACGTTGTCGATCACCTCACGGAGCTCGCTGCCGCTCGCACCGAATGCGGACACCGTTTCGTCAAGAGACGCATCCGAGATCATGACGTTTGCTGTTGCCAGATGAATGTTCTCGGCTTCGTCGGTGCCGAAATCCTTGCTATAAGCCTGAAATGAGTACGGAGGCTTTGGATCGACCACGCTTAGGAATCCCGCCGGTTTCCCGATGCCGAATCCATCCGTCTCGATCGTCTCGGGCTCGTACGCCGCCGCCGACACGCGTTTGATCCGCGTGGACGTATACACCATCAACGCGACAATTATCAGACCGATGACGACGATGATGAGCATATTTCCTTAAACCGCTGCGACCGCACCGCTCTTTGCCGCAAGCTGGCCGCAGGCAGCGTAAATATCGCGGCCACGCGGTGTGCGAATGTACGCGTCGACGCCTCTTGACTCAAGCACGGCCTTGAACCGCTGCACGCGTTCCGCCGACGACGTATTGTAATCGAGCTGTTCGGCGCCGTTGTGCGGGATAAGGTTTATCTTTACACGCGTTAACTGATATCTATCGAGGAGGCTCGCGAGCTCGCTCGCGTCGGCGTCGGAATCGTTCACTCCGCCGAGCATCACGTACTCGAACGTAAACCTCTCACCGCGTCTTAACGAGGCCTCGAATTCTTTCGCCGCCTTCATCAGCGCGTCGAGGTCCCATTTGCGATTGATCGGCATCAGCCGGTCGCGAAGCTCGTCGGTCGCACCCGTCAGCGAGATCGCGAGATGCGGCCGGTCGTCGAGATTTGCAAAATCGTAGATCCGCGGCACGATGCCGGCGGTCGAGACCGTCACGCGATTGGGCACGATAAATAGCCCCTGCTCGTCGGCCATGATGCGAAGCGCGGCGATCAGGTTCTCAAAATTAAGGAACGGCTCGCCTGCGCCCATACCGACAAGGTTGGTGCCGTGCGGCGTTTCAACGCCGACGCCGTATACGTCGTTGAGGACGATGATGATCTGCTCTACTACCTCGCCGGCCGTGAGATTGCGAAGCAGGCCGAGCTTTGCCGTAAGGCAGAAATCGCATTTAAGCGGGCACCCCGACTGCGACGAGAAGCAGATCGTATCGCGATTCTCGGTCGGGATAAAGACCGTCTCGACGGGATGGCCCTCGGACGTTTTCATCAGAAATCGGCGTGTGCCATCGCTCGAGACATAACGCTGCTCGACCGTCAGTTGCGAGATGTCCGCGACCTCGGCGAGCTTTGCTCTGAACGCCTTTGGCAGGTCCGTTACCTCTTCAAAAGACCGTAACCGTCGCTCGTGCACGGCCTTAAAGACCTGATTTGCACGATACCGCGGCTCGCCGAGCTCCTGCACCAGCTCGGTGAGTTGCTCGCGAGAGAGGCCTGTAATGTGGAGTTTATCGGACACGTTTCTTAAATCTTATCGTATGCCTAGAGAGGCCATTCGCCGCAAAAAGCCAAAGTCGCCGAGCCGGTGATCACGATCTGGTCGTCGTCTCGCCAGATCACGTCTGTTGTCCCGCCCGGTGAATGAACGTGAACCTCGCGGCCTGTCTTGAGCAGAAACGAACTGAGCACTGCTGCTCCTGTCGCGCAAGTTCCGGACGCAGCCGTCTCCCCCGCACCGCGTTCCCAGATGAGAATGTCGATATTCTCGCGATCGGTGACCTTTACAAAGACCACGTTGGTCCGCTCGGGGAATATTTTATGGTTCTCCATCTCGCGGCCGATCTGGCGCCAATCGAGATCGAAGGCGTCCATGAAAATGCACGCGACCGGGTTGCCGACATTCACCGCAGAGAACGTGTATTGCCCGCCCGCGAGAGCGATCGGCTCGTTTAGGACCGCATCGCGTGCCGACGGTGTCGCGACCGGAATATCACCGCTCGCAAATTTGGGAGCGCCTATCTCGGCCTCGAACCAAAATTCGTCGCCCTTCCTCTCAAGCAAACGATACAGTTTGACTCCGCTACGGGTCTTGAGCCGCAGCGAGTCGCCCGGCCAAGCGGCTTTGTAATAAAGATTTGCTACCGCGCATCGCGTGCCGTTCCCCGAAAAGCTTGCAAGTGAACCGTCCGGATTTACTATCTCGCACGCGTAGTCCGCAACGCTGCCGTCTAGCCGCTCGAGCACGGCAAGCCCGTCGGACCCCACGCCGGTATTTCGATGACACATCGCGACTGCCAGCTCAGGCAGCGTAACCGAGCCTTTTATGTGATTGCGGTCGAAAACGATGTAATCGTTCCCGAAGCCGTGGAATTTGCAGAATGGGAGCATCGCCATACTTATTGTCGCCGGACGGGTGTGATCTTGAGCGTGCGCGTTTCGCTGCCGCGGACGACGACGATCTCGTATTCGACGTCGGCCTTCATCTCGCCGAGCATGAAGGTGTAATCCATCACGTTGCGAATCTCGTGGCCCGCGAGCTTGATGACGCGGTCACCGGCCTTGATGCCCGCCTTTGCCGCCGGCGAACCGTCGCGAACGCCGTCGAGCAACAGCCCGTTGTCCGAATCGGCGTAGTTCGGGATCGTGCCGAGAGAAATGTTGAATCCCGACCTGCCGCCCTGCATTGTCGTTTTCGCGACGGTGTAGGTCGGCCTCTTGACCGTTGCGTCGATCGATCTGGCTACATCTCTAATGAGCTGGAGGATACCCCTTTCGCCGGTGTAGTTGATCTTCTCTGCCGTATCTGTTGGTTTGTGGTAGTCGTTATGAGTGCCAGTGAAAAAGAACAGCACAGGGACCTTTTTTCCGTAGAAGGAAGAGTGATCGGACGGCCCAAAACCATCATCGCTCAACTGAAGAACGAAAGGGGAGAACCGGTACTCATTCGGAAACGGGCTCGTCGCAAGGGCCTCCATGTGGTTTTTATTCTTCTCATTGATCAGGTCCTGCCATTCAGAGGCGGTCCCCATGCCGCCGATCGTTAGCTTCTTGTCATTCAACCGCCCTACCATATCGAGATTGATCATTGCTACCGTGCGGTCTAGGGGGAATATCGGATTGTTAACGTAAAAGTTGGAGCCGAACAAACCTTCTTCTTCGCCCGAGAAGGCGATAAAGATAAGCGTGCGTTTGTTGTCTTTGTCGGCGGCCAATTGACGAGCTAACTCTATGATCGCGGCGGTGCCTGAGGCGTTGTCGTCGGCGCCGTGGTGGATCTCGGTGGAGTTTGCAGCGAGGCTGCCGCTGCCGCCGTGGCCGAGATGGTCATAATGGGCGCCGATGACGATCGCCTCGTTGCGAAGCTGCGGATCGGTGCCGTCGAGGACGCCGACGACGTTGTATGCATCGACAGACTTTTTAACGAGGTTGACGCTAAAGCTCAGGTGCGGCTGGGTATCTCGAAAGCCGACATTCGTATTGATGCCGTCCTTCTTTTTTGCGACAAGCTCCTCGATGCTCTTGAGCGACGCCTCGTTGACGCCGAGGATCTGTCCCGCCGTCTCTCGCGAGATAACGAATGTAGGGATCGCGGCCTCGCCTAGGCTTTGGTCGTAACCCATCTTTGTGAGCTTGTCGTCGGCAAATTTCGTTTCGCGTGAGATCACAAGCATTCCGACGGCGCCGTGGTCCTTTGCGATCAGGGCTTTGGTCCGCAGGTCAAATCTCTGATACGGGCTGTGCGGGTTGTCGTTGTCCGGATTGCCGTCAAAAACGACTACTACATCGCCCTTAAAATTCATCGGCCGGCCCTGCCACGAGTAATCGTCAAAATTCGCCTCTTTGGCGACGATCCCATAGCCGCCAAAAGAAACGGGAGCCTTGGTCACCGCGCCGTTGGGTGAAAACCCGACCGGCGAATACTGTGCGGCGGTGTCGTCGGTGCCCTCGAGGACCAGCGAAAAGCTGTTGCCGGTCTTTGCCCTCACCACGCCGGTAACGTACGGGAACGCCTGCATGTAGCTGCGCTTGCCGTTCTTTGCGGTCGCTCCCGGACGCAGCTTGACGCGTGCAAACTGATTTGCGACATAAGCCGCGGCAGCATTCGCTCCAGGCTCGCCCGTGCGCCGGCCTTCGAGTTTGTCCGAGGCGAGATACTCGATATGACGGCGAAGATTTGCCTCGGTCTGATCGGCCCGCTGGGCCTTTTGCGCCGAGACGCTGAATGCTAACGAAGCGAGAAGTAAAAGTGCGTAGAGCTGGCGTTTCATAACTTAATGGATGTGGCGAAGATGCTTTTTAGACGCACGCTGGTCGCAAGTATTTCCTTGACCGTCGGAGCGTCCTTAGCAGTCAGACGATTACGGGTATTGCCGTCCTCGACGATGATCGCCCGAGTCGACGATAGGAAATAGACCCGACGCTCGGCCGGTGACATTTCGTCGTTCTCGGCCTTTTGAAAATAGAACATCAGCTCGCCTTTTGCCGAATAAAGGAACTCCTCGTTGTAGCTACGGCTCGACTCGCTCCGCGTGACCTTTACGAGCACGAGCTCGTCCGGGTACATGTGCTCCTCGCTGTCGCCGCCCCGATAAAAGAACTTGTACGTGTCCTGATGTATGCCGATCGCACGCCAAGGATGGTTGAGCTTGTTGATCTCGAGCTCATTCATCACAAGCTCGCCGTACTGACCCTGTTCCTCATCCGACTCGGCGAGGCGCGCCTTCTCGGCAACGTCGCTATATCGCTTGCGGATCGTGTCGACGGTCCGGTTGACCTGCGCCGAGGCGGTCACAGCCGAAACGAGGATCATGATAAAGATAAGCCGTCTATTCATAACAAATGAACGAAGATCAGGCCGCCCACATGCAAATCGTTGTCCCATCTTGTCCCAGGCCTGTCCCACGCCCTCGTGGGACAGGGAAATAGTTGATAACACTGGACTTGTGTCTCCGCGACCTCACTTTTTGCAACTTTTTCAAAAAACAATTCTCGCATCGCTCTCATGGCATTTCCCCAAGCCCAAAAGGGTTAAATACCATAGCATCAGTTGCACAGATTGTCAAGTGTATTATTTCTGCAACAACGCTATTTCACCCAGTCCGCGATAAACACGTTGGTATCGCCCTGCGTCTTTGCGTTGCGGTTCGAGGCAAAGACAAGCTTTTTGCCGTTTGGCGAGAACATCGGAAACCCGTCAAAAGATTCGTTAAAAGTGATCCGCTCGAGGCCC
>DASYKW010000250.1:0-17039 GCA_035995005.1 Pyrinomonadaceae bacterium | reverse complement strand
CTCGACAAACGCCGGTGCGTGTATCTCAACCACGCGACGTGGGTGGCTCTATGCGAACCTAAGGCAGTCGAATTCTTGTTTAACCCGGTCCTCCAGGCCGTCGGAATGAGAAAGGCGGATCCGGAGATGGAGTCGTCGTTTCCCGTGACACCCCACAAGATCCCAAAGGGCAAGTTGAGCTATCGGATCAGCGCGGCCGCCTTCTTCAACAACCTGGACATCAAGATCCAGCGAACATTCCAGTTCAACAAGATCGTCCTCGATCGCAACGGCATGATCTCCATGCGGATAGACTCCGTCACCGTCGTCACCCGCGGCGCGCGGTGATCTGCAGAAGAGTTATTTGATCGACGCGGCGGCTTGTTGATCGCCGGCGTTCTTTCCTCGTCAACCTTCTTTTTGGGACTGCGCGCTAAAGCGAAGTCTGTTCGCCGTCGTGCCTCTATGATGATCCATTCATGTGAAGTATATTCCTCGCAGTGGTTTGCTCCCATGATTCAACCGATTCGCAAGGAGGAGCGGGTTATGTGGAACGACTTTAAGGCGTTTATGGCGCGGGGTAATGTTTTGGACCTCGCGATCGGCGTGATCATCGGTGCGGCGTTTGGCAAGGTCGTGACGACGTTCACCGAGGGGATCATAATGCCGCTCGTCGGCCTGGTGACGGGCGGGATGGATTTCAAGACGAGGTTCTGGGACCTGAGCGGTAAGATCGGGCCGGGTGCGACACCGGAGCAGATCGAGGCGGCGGTGAAGGCCGGTGCCCCATTGCTGCGCTACGGGCAGCTGATCTCGGATGTCATCAACTTCGTTTTTGTGGGATTTGTGATGTTCATCATCGCGAAGATGGCAATGAACTACTTTACAAAGCTCGCCGCAAAGTCGCCGCCGCCGCCGCAGGAAGCGTTGTTGACGGAGATCAGGGATATTTTGGCGAGCAAGAGTTAGGTCGTGGTTGACTCTGAGGTCGTGGGTGGTGACGCAGAGAACCACCCCGGCCTGCCGGCCACCCCTCCTTCGTAAGGATGGGAGCTTTTAGAAGCGTATCGTTTCGTTTGGTGTGAGGCAGAGGTCGAGCCGAACGTCGCCGGCGTGGATGTCGTCGATCTGTGCCTCAGCCTCAAAGGCGCATAATCCAACTTTCAAACAGGCGGAGCGACAAGCGGCGAGGAGGCGGTCGTAATAGCCCTTGCCGTAGCCGACGCGATGGCCTTTGGTGTCAAAGGCGAGCAGCGGAACGAGGACCACGTCAAAGTCCGACGGCTGGGCGATCTGTTCGCCGTCGGGCTCGCGGATGCCCCAGCGGTTTTCCGTTAGATCGGACGCCGCGTGAAAGAAAACGCTCTCCATCTCGCCGGTCTTAGACGCGATCCGCGGAGCATAGGTCTCAATATCGGCACGGTCCTTCCAAAGCCGGTAGTAGATCCGTGAAGTGTCGATCTCGTGCTTGCTTGGCGCGCGAATGAAGGTATGGAGCTTCTTCACTGCCGCGAGGTCCACGTCGCGAAAGAATCGGTCCGAGACGGCACGGCTGATCGCGTCGAGCTCCGCGGCCGATATTCCTCGGCGCTTCTCTAGGTAAACCTGTCGAAGCTCGGCCTTTGTCATCGCGAGATCACCCGCGTTTTTTGTTTGGACGCGGTTTTTTTGCGACCGTGTTTGTTCGTGGCGAGACCTCAGACGCCTTAAAGGCCTCCTCGGATTGTGTATCCCGCTCCGCTTTTGTCGCCAAAAGCTTTGACTCGCTCACGATCCTCTTAGCTGCCTTGGCCGCTTTGCTCGGCCTCTTTGCTGTTTTAGCCATAACTTTTTTGTACGTGGTCTACTGCCGTTCGATCCAGCCGCCGCCAACGACCTCGTCTCCCGAATAAAACACGGTCGCCTGTCCAGGCGTGACCGCCCGCTGCGGCTCGTCGAACGCGATCCTCGCCTTGTTATCAGGAAGCGCATGGATCGTCGCTGCCGCAGGCTCGTGTTTATACCTGATCCGCACATTTGCACGCACAGGCTCGACCGGCATGTCGCGCGCGATCCAATTCACACCCTTCGCGACAAACTCGGTCCGTTCGAGATCGGCCTCGCCGCCCACGATCAGGCGGTTTTTGGCGCGCTCGATCTCGAGGACATAAAGCGGCCTCTCGTTCGCGATCCCGAGACCGCGGCGTTGGCCGATCGTGTAACGGTGAATGCCGGTGTGCGAGCCGACGACCTCGCCATCGCTCGTGACGATCTCGCCTCCGTCAGGCATCTCATGCTCGCGTCCCTCATGCTGAAGGTACCGATCGATGAACTCGGAATACTTGCCGTCCGGTACAAAGCAGATCTCCTGCGATTCCTTTTTGTCGGCCGTGTAGAGCTCGGCGTCACGGGCGATACCGCGGGCCTGGGATTTATCCATCTCGCCCAGCGGAAACAGCGAGCGCGAAAGCTGCTCCTGCGTGAGCTCCCAGAGAAAGTAACTCTGGTCTTTCCAATGATCGCGGCCGCGGAACAACCGGTATCGATTCAAAGCGTCGTCGAACTCCACACGAGCGTAGTGGCCGGTCGCAACTTTTTCACAATCGAGGCTTAAGGCCATTTTGTCGAGCGCGGCGAACTTCAATCGCGAGTTGCATGCGACGCACGGGATCGGTGTTTCTCCGGACAGGTAACTTTGAATAAAGGGCTCTACGACCGATGCCTCGAATTCGCGTTCGAGGTTGAGGACGTAGAACGGAAATCCCAGCATTTCCG
The DNA here is from genome assembly GCA_035995005.1 of Pyrinomonadaceae bacterium. Lineage (GTDB taxonomy): Bacteria > Acidobacteriota > Blastocatellia > Pyrinomonadales > Pyrinomonadaceae > OLB17. The sequence continues at coordinate 14,306 of DASYKW010000250.1, read as the reverse complement.
CCACTCGGCGCGCATCATAAACATCGTCGAGCGAGCAGCATCGCGACGGCAGTGGATCGCCGTGCTCGTCGACGCTCACACCGCGGCGCTGGTTCCAGAGCTGCATCGTAAAGCCGACCAGCTCATGACCCTGCGCCTTGAGGAGCGCGGCTGCCGCCGAACTATCGACACCGCCGCTCATTGCTACCGCGATCTTCATAACCCCAAACTACCCATTGTGACAGCCCTGTTTGGTCGAGCGCAACCATCCCTTTTCGCGAGCGTGAACTTGCGCGGTCACACTTCCTCTGTGTATATTGGCAAAACTATGAAGCCGGCCATCCGCTAACTCAAATCCGCTCAATTCAGCCGCGTAAGAATTTTTGTACGCGGATACCCTTGCCGTCGAGTGCGCCTTCGCAAGCTCGGAGCGGTGCCTTATTTTTGTAAAGGAATTTGATCGTAATGTCTCATGTAGATAATTCTGTGACAGCGGAAGCTTCAAACACATCTTTTTGGTCGATCCTTAAAGAGTCGGTTGTCGGCTCAAACCGTGACTTTACGACCGAGTCGCTGAAGATCGGTATATTCGTCCTCGCCGTTCCGATGATAATCGAGATGATGGCGGAGAGCATTTTCGCGCTCGTCGACATCTTTTTTGTCGCGCATCTTGGCGCGCCTGCGATCGCAGTGGTTGGCATCACCGAGTCGCTGATGTTTCTCATCTACTCGGTCTGCATCGGGCTGAGCATCGGCGCTACCGCGACGGTCGCTCGTCGCATTGGTGAGAAGGATCCGGACGGTGCGGCACGGGCAGCGACTCATTCGCTGTATCTTGGGTTTGCGGCATCGCTGGTGATGGGAGCGGCCGGGATCATTTTTGCGCCTGCGGCTCTCCGCGTAATGGGAGCGGACGCATCGGTCGTCGAGATGGGCACGAGCTTTACGCGGATCATGCTCGGCGGAAATCTGGCGGTGATGTCCTTATTCCTGCTGAATGCGATATTCCGCGGAACAGGCGACGCGGCGATAGCGATGCGAGTACTTTGGTTCGCAAACATCCTCAACATGATCCTCGGGCCGTGCCTCATTTTCGGTGTGTGGATCTTCCCTGAGATGGGCGTCACGGGCGCGGCGATCGGCACGACGATAGGCCGTGCATGCGGCGGACTCTACGCGGCATATTGCCTGTTCTTTGCGAACAGTCGATTCACGATCCGCAGGGAACATTGGCTCCTCGATACCGGACGGCTCTGGAAGCTCGTCAAAGTGTCGGCACCGGCGGTCTTTCAATTCTTTGTTCAGACCGCAAGTTTTATCGGCCTCGTGCGAGTGGTGACAGGTTTTGGAACGACGGCCGTCGCCGGCTATCAGGTCGGCATGCGTGTGGTTATGTTCGCGCTTCTACCGTCGGTCGGGCTCGCAAATGCCGCGGCGACCCTTGTCGGGCAGAATCTGGGTGCCGGCAAACCTGAGCGGTCTGAGCGTGCGGTTTGGCTCGCCTGCCGTTACAACGGGCTCGTTCAAGCGTCGATCGGGATATTCTTCGTGATCTTTGCGGGGAATGTGGCCGCCTTTTTCACGACCGATCCAGAGGTGCAGGCGTTCGCCGCCTATACACTTCGGGTCGTATCGTATGGCTTTGTTTTTTACGCGGTCGGAATGGTGCTCGAGACGGCATTTAACGGAGCGGGTGACACCTGGACGCCTACTTATCTCGCATTGGGGATATTCTGGTGCTTTGAGATACCGCTCGCATATATCCTGTCTTATAAATTCGAGATGGGGCCGCACGGCGTCGCATGGTCGATCACGATAGCGTTCTCTCTGCTTGCAGTCGTCGCGGCATTGTTGTTTCGCCGTGGTAAGTGGAAGGAAAAGGTCGTCTAGGAAACCAAAGCTCGTCGCAGCCTTGTGGTAAAAACTCTTATGCCCGCGGACGTTTTTCCTAATCCTTTGACGTACGACTATCCGAAGTGGGTCGAGATCGGCGAGTGGCTTTTTCGCGCGGACGACGTGGTCGCGTTCGGCGTACCGCTGACTACCGAAAACGTCCGGGAGGCATATTTGAAGGGTATTTTCCCGTGGTACACAGAGGGCATTCCGCTGCCTTGGCACTGTCCGAAACAGCGAGCGATCCTGGCGTTCGAGGAGCTGAGTGTGCCGCGAAGTCTTGAGCAGGCGCGTAAGAAAACGCGGCTGTCATTCACGATTGATCGTGACTTCGAAGCTGTGATCCGCGAATGCTCACGCGCATATCGGCCAGGGCAGCGCGGAACGTGGATCACTCCTGAGTTTGAGAGCGTTTACTTAGAGCTTCATCGCGAAGGGTTTGCGCACAGCGTTGAGGCATGGAACGAAGGTGGCGAACTAGTGGGTGGGCTATACGGTATCGATGCTGGCGGTGTGTTCTGCGGTGAGTCGATGTTCTTCAAAGAACCCAACGCCTCAAAATTAGCCTTGCTGCACCTGATAGATCATCTGAGAGGGCGTGGAGCGACATTTCTCGACGCCCAGGTGATCACGCCTCACATGGAATCTCTCGGCGCGAGGTTGGTGCGGCGGGATGAGTTCCTGTATATGTTAAGTCACACACAGGAACAGGACCTTCGATTGTTCGACTAAACGTATGACATTCATGATCTACGGAGCTTACGGCTACACGGGTGAGCTGATCACTCGCATGGCCGCGGAGCGCGGAATGAAGCCGATCCTCGCCGGCCGTAACGAGGCGAAGGTCGGCGAGATCGCTATGACGCATGGCTTCGAATATCGAGCCTTTGGTCTCGACAACGCGGCAAAGGTCGATGAGGCTCTCGCGGGTGTCGGCGTCGTGCTGCACTGTGCGGGACCTTTCTCGATCACTTCGCGGCCTATGGTGGAGGCGTGCCTTCGGAATAAGAAACATTACACGGACATCACCGGTGAGATCGCCGTCTTTGAAGCTTGCGCCGCGATGGGCAAGAAAGCACAGGACGCTGGCGTGATGATAATGCCGGGCGTGGGATTCGATGTGGTGCCAAGCGATTGTCTTGCGAGACATCTTAAAGACCGTCTGCCTACGGCTACTCATCTTTCGCTCGCGTTCTATGGAATGGGCGGGCTCTCGCACGGCACGCAGTCGACGATGGTGATGAACGTCGGTAAAGGCGGCGCTATTCGGAAAGACGGAAATATAACGCCCGTACCTGCAGCGTGGAAAACCCGTGAGATCGATTTTGGTGAGGTAAAAAAGACCGGTGTAACTATACCGTGGGGTGATGTTGCGACGGCCTTCTATTCGACGGGTATTCCGAACATTGAGGTTTTCACCGTTGTCCCGGAAAAGAACCTCACCATGATGAAGCTCAGCAATTACGTCGGCGGTATGCTCGCATGGGGCCCGATACAAAAATACCTTCAAAGTAAGATCCCACCGGGCGGCCCCAGCGACGAGCAGCGAGCAAAAGGCAGATCGCTGATGTGGGGAGAGGCGACCGATGATGCGGGCAACGGTGTCGAGGCCCGACAGCAGGGACCTGAGGGCTATACCCTCACGGCTATCGCCGCCCTGAATATTGTCGAGAAAATACTCAGCGGGAGCTACACACCCGGCTATCAAACTCCTGCAAAAGTATACGGCGCCGACCTCGTGCTTGAGATCGACGCCGTTGAGCGACAGGATGTAGTTTGAAACTAAGGCGTGTCCGTGCGCTTGCCGGCGATAAATTTCACCCGGCGTAAATTGCTGCCGGTCCATCCAAAGTAGTAATCACCGCATTTCGACCTTGAGTCGTTGAGATCGCCTCCGAGCAAGCCCGCGAGGACGACGAGACGGCTGTCGGGCTTGAAATAGAGTGGCCCATACGGATGACTGTCATCGTCGGCCGGGGAGTCCTTTGGCATGCCGTTGTCGGGCAGCTCGCAAAAACCCTGACCCGCCCCTTCAAATTCACGCGGAAAAAATACACGCCCATTGCGGCCATCGATGATCGCCCACTCTGTGCAGTTCGTTCCGCATCCCCAGCCGGTCAGGATGTAGTGACCGGCGAAGTTCACGCCGTCCTTTGCGGCATTGCGCAAATTCGTGCGAAACATCCTCGCGTTCTTGTGTGACTTGAGATCGACATTGATGTTGCGGATCTTCTCGACACGGGCCTGATATGCGGCGAAAGTCGGCGGCCGCTGGGCGGAAACCGAGATAGACAGCGCAACGGTAACCAGAGTTATCGCCAGGAGCTTTTGTTTCATGTCATTGGAAAGGGCCCGTACTTCGGTCGCTAGACGTCGAGGTTCTTTACATCGAGAGCGTTGTCCTCGATAAATTTGCGACGCGGCTCGACGGCATCACCCATCAGCACCGTGAATAGTCCGTCGGTCTCGATCGCGTCTTCGATCCGCACCTGGAGCATTGTACGTTTCTCGGGATCCATCGTCGTCTCCCACAACTGCTCGGGATTCATCTCGCCAAGACCCTTGTAACGCTGGATCGTGAGGTCTTTCTTCGCCATCGCCATGACCTTCTCCAGAAGCTCCTCGCGTGTGATGAAGGTTTCGCTCTTACCGTTCTCACCCAGTATGAAGGGACCCGGAAAGTCGATCTCCAATGATCTCTTGAGGTCGATCGCCTTTTGAAACTCGACATAGCTCGCCAGATTCCAGTCGACCTTTAGCCGCTGGCCGTTGGGGTAACTTACGTCTATCTCCCACAGGCCGTGCTCCTCGTCGCTAGAGAGCTCGGTGTTGTAGCCGGCATCTGCAAGCTTGCCCTCGATCTCGGCCATCATTTCCTGCTCACCGAATATCTTTCTGAGCCGAACGACATTCTTCAGGAGGATCCCGTCCTTACCGGCGAAAGCCTCAAGAAGCAATGTGACCAGGCGTGAATCATTGAAGAGACGCCTCGCAACACGCTCGGAGTAATTTTTCAACTCCGTGGTCTGTTCAAGGGCCTTTGAAAGTGCTCGTCCCTCGATGGATGTACCCGCCGAGCTGATCTGCGAATCTCCGGTAGCCATCCGCATCAGATAGCGGAACATCGCCTTTTCGTCCTTGATGTACTCTTCCTTTTTGCCGCGTTTGACCTTATAAAGAGGCGGTTGCGCGATGTAGACATAACCCTGCTCAAGGAGCTCGGGCATCTGACGGTAAAAGAAGGTCAGCAAAAGGGTCCGGATGTGGCTGCCATCGACGTCGGCATCGGTCATCAGACAGATCTTGTGATAACGGAGCTTTAGAACGTCGAAGTCTTCTTTCCCTATGCCGGTCCCTAGGGCGGTGATCAAGGCCTTGATCTCGCCGTGGCCGAGCATCTTGTCAAAGCGGGCCTTTTCAACGTTCAGGATCTTGCCCTTTAGCGGCAGGACGGCCTGATTCTTTCGGTCGCGGCCTTGTTTTGCCGAACCGCCTGCGGAATCGCCCTCGACGATATAGATCTCTGAAAGTGCCGGATCCTTTTCCTGACAATCTGCCAGCTTGCCCGGCAACGTTGAGGTCCCCAGGGCGGATTTGCGAACGATCTCACGGGCCTTTCTCGCGGCTTCACGGGCACGTGCGGCGTCGACGGCCTTGCCGACGATCTTTTTAGCAACCGTGGGATTTTGTTCAAAAAATTCGCCGAGCTTTTCGTTCAGAAACGACTCGACCGGCCCTTTGACCGGCGAGTTGAGCTTGCCCTTCGTCTGGCCCTCAAACTGCGGTTGCGGGATCTTTACCGAGATGACGGCGACCAATCCTTCTCGAACGTCGTCGCCTGTCAGGACGACCTTAGCGTTCTTGGTGAGGCCTGAGCTCTCGGCGTAATTGTTGATAGTACGAGTGATCGCTCCACGAAAGCCCGACAGATGCGTGCCGCCGTCGACGGTGTTGATGTTGTTGGCGAACGAGAAGATCTTTTCGTCGTAGCTGTCGTTGTACTGCATCGACACCTCGATCGAAAGATCGTCGTGTATGACCTCGAAATACAGCGGGTCGTCGTGCAGCGGGCTCTTGTTTTTGTTCAAATGCTTGACGAATTCCGCGATACCGCCCTTGTAGTAAAACTCGTGCGACTTTTCGGGCTCCTCGCGCTCGTCCTTGATATGAATGCGAATGCCTTTATTCAAGAAGGCCTTTTCGCGAAGGCGCTCGGACAGCTTCTCAAAGCTGTAGGTGGTCGTCTCAAAGATGCTGGAATCAGGACGGAACGTGATCTTTGTGCCGCGTCTCGTGGTCGTCCCTGTCTGCTTGAGCGGTGCGACAGGAATGCCTGCCTCAAACTCCATCTCGTGCGTCGCGCCGTCCCGCCAGATCTCAAGCCTGAGATATTCGCTCAGAAAGTTGACGCAACTCACACCGACGCCGTGCAGGCCGCCCGAGACCTTGTACGAATTCGTGTCGAATTTACCGCCGGCGTGAAGCACGGTCATCACGACCTCTGCGGCGGAGCGGCCTTCCTGCTTGTGGATGTCCGTGGGGATGCCGCGCCCATTGTCGATGACCGTGATCGAGTTATCCATATGGATGGCGACCTCGATCGTGTCGCAAAAGCCCGCAAGGGCCTCATCCACCGAGTTGTCTACGACCTCGTAAACCAGATGGTGCAGGCCGATCTCGCTCGTCGAGCCGATGTACATCGCCGGCCGCTTTCGGACCGCGTCGCGGCCCTCGAGCACTGTGATCGATTCTGCACTGTATTCCGTCTTCGCTTTAGCCAATTTGTACCTCTAGAACTGTATTGCGGGGTTAATTACTCCAGCCCCGCCGGACTCGGTTTTTATAACGTGTTAATGAGCGTGATTGAGCAGAAACAGCCTCCAAAACCAATGCCTTATTCTACCATTTAAGTGGCCGATAAGACAGCTTGGAAAGCCAATAAATTGTTGAATTTAAGCGGTTTTTGCGGCGCCATTCTCGACCCGTAAAATATGGGCTCCCGAGCTGAATCGATCGATGAAACTTTCTTTGGAGGTGGTCACCACGGTTTGCGTCTTGTCAGAGAGGAAATCGAGCAGTTTTCCGATACGTTTATAGTCCAATTCCGCATCGATATCGTCGATCAAAAATAACGGATATTCGCCTCTGGTCGCGTGAAAGACCGCGATACCAGCAAGTTGCAACAGCAGAAGCGCACTCCGCTGCTGGCCCGCCGAGCCAAACTTGCGCAGGTCGTGCCCGTCAAAGCTCACGTCCATGTCGTCCCGATGCGGACCGATCAGAGCGTGGCCGGCAACGATCTCGGCCTGGACGCGAAGTTTGAGTCGTTCGGTGATCAGCTCCTCATAGACGGAAAGATCACCTTTGCTCTCGAGCGACGAGCTGTAGCGGATCGACAGCTCCTCGCGGCCGAACAGCCGTTTTTCGAGCACCTCGTTAAGCCGCTCAACGAAACGTACTCGGCCTCGATGGATCTTCGCTGCAAGCTTTGCCAACTGCTGATTCCACGGTTCGAGCCGCTCGGCTACTTTTTCGAGCGGCTGTTCTGCTTCTCGTGCTGACTGCAACAGGGCGTTCTTTTGCTTGATGACACGGTTATAATCAACGAAAACCTGCACAAAAGGCGGATGTAGCGCCACGATCCCAGCGTCAAGGAACCGCCGCCGTGCATCTGGCTGACCTCGTACTACTTCTAATTCCTCGGAGTTAAAGACAACCGCGTGGAGCTGGCCGAGATACCGCTGGATAGGCTCCTTTTTGCCGTTGACGAAGGCGGATCTCGTGACCCCGGAAATTACTACGCTCAGCTCGCGGATGATCTCGGGCGACTCCCGAACAAGACCTGTCACTGCTCCCTGATCGCGGCCAAAGCGGATCGTTTCCTGCAGGCGAGTGGCTCTAAACGATCTCGTTGAGGCCAGTACAGCGATCGACTCGAGCCAATTTGTCTTTCCCTGCCCATTCTCCCCGGCGAGAACGTTCAGGCCCGGAGCGAGGTGGACCTCACCCGAAAGATTTCGGAAATCCGTAGCTGACAGCCTTTCGAGAAGCATTTGAAAAAGTCTAGCATTATTGTGCAGTCAACTCTTTTGCCGTGCGCGACATCAGAATCTTTCCGCACTTCGTCGGAATCACCGGGGGATTTACAGTTTTATATAGAAGTGTTGAACTTTGTTTAGCACTCTTTCCCCCCTATCTATGAGACACCTAATTCTCCTCGCTTTATTGATTGCCACAGGCACGCTCGGCGCCCTTGGTCAGACCGGTCTTCGTATCGGTTCGCAAGCGCCTCAGTTCACGGGCTCGGCGATCGACGGCACGGACTATGACCTTAACCAAATGCGTGGATCGGTCGTGGTCGTGACCTTTTGGTCGACACGTTGTGCGATATGCAAGGCGGAGCTTCCTAAAGTCAATCGGCTTATTCAGGGCTATGAGGGAAAGAATGTGGTCTTTCTCGCAATGACCTCGGAAAGCGAAGACAGGATCGGCAATTACCTGACGGCGAATCCTCAAGCGGCCCATGTGATGCCAAACAGCTTTGGCGCGGTCCTGCAATACGCCGATCGCGATCGTGCGGGCAATCTTCAAATTACCTTTCCCGCTTTTTTCGTCATCGATCAGGAAGGCCGTATCGCTTATCGGGACAACGGATGGGACCGCACGGCGCCTCTCGGCGCAGCGATCAATGGTCTTTTGAGATAGTAAAATCGCTTGACAGGAGGAATGGATCTGGCCATTAATATGGCCATATGAAACTCCTGTCGATCTCGCTTACTCTCGCATTCTTCGCACTTTCCGCCTCAGCTCAGGTCATGCAGCCGGCGTTTGCGGCGCTCGATATAGCTGGCTCGCGTGTCGACACCGCGGCTTTGCGGGGCAAGATCGTCGTTATCAATCTATGGTTCGTTAACTGTCCGAACTGCGTTGAAGAGATCGGTCAGCTAAATCAGCTCGTAGACGAGTACAAGGGGAACAATGACGTTGTCTTCCTCGGTCTGGCGGCAAGCCCCAAGCCCCTGATCGAGAAGTTTCTCGCAAAGAACCCCTTCAAGTATCAGATCATCCCTAACGCACAGATGATCATTCTGAGCAAATTCGGCACCCCGGACAAAAAAGGTGAGATCAACGTGGCGTTCCCGATGCACTTCGTTCTGGATCGTGACGGTAAGATCATTATTAAAGGTCAGGGATCAAAGACCATCGAGCCCATGCGCGCCGAGCTGAAGAAACAGCTTGCGTCCAAAACCGTAGCCGACTGACGGCTGACCGGTTGTTGCAGACGCCACCGGTGCGATATATTTTCAGTTCATCTCGCCTCGTAAGGAGGGGTAGCCTAATTGGTAAGGCAGTAGTCTTGAAAACTACCGCGCGTAAGCGCTTGCAGGTTCGAGTCCTGTCCCCTCCGCCATTCTCACGTCGTATACAAAACTACGAAGAAGAGCACTGCTCGGTAAAGCAAAATGAGCGGCACTACCGACGCGGCGAGGACCGCCGTCTTCGCGATTGTGATCGGTATCCCTTGCCCGTAGACGCGTCGAAGACCGGGGAATAGATAGCCGCCGCAGAAGACAAGAATTGCGAGGCCGAGCATCACGTCGCCGGCAGGGACATTGATATTGAACAGGTTCGCAAGCTTGAGCGGCACAGGCGCCAAAAGCAGGAAGATCAATACCAGCGAAAAGAAGTTTAGGGCAAAGACGAGATGCTCTACGTAGTAGCGTCGCGGGTAAAGCAGCTTCATCACCAGAGCGAATAGCGGAACGAGCAGGATGATGTAGCTCTTTTGCTGGAAGTGCATTGACGTGTTGAAGATCGCCTCGTAAACCTCTCGCGTGAGCCCTGAGGCTGCGATCTTTGCGGCAATGAGCCCAGCGTACTCGCGCTCGTAAACGGCGAGCTCGTAATGAAAGATCCCGCCGGATTTCATTAAGAAAAAGACGACATTGACGAGGATAAAAAGCTGAAGAGGCTTGAGGTATTGCGAGCGTCTGGGTGAAAAGTACTCGACCGTCAGAAATCCGGGCCGCGCGATAAGTGGTCCGAGGCTGCGAAATACCTTGGCGTCGAAATGAAAGATCTCGTGGATCGCGTGGCTGAAAAACGTCCGTAGAGAATAGTCTTCGCGACCCGAGAGCGATGCCGATGTATCGTGCTGATGGTCGGAATGACCCGGTCCTTTTGTCATAGCGAGGTTTTTGAAAAGGATACATCATCGAGGCTTTCGTAACACTTCTCTCTTGATTCCCGCAGCTTTCTAAAGTACGCTTGGAGACACTGAATGAGTATTCATTCATAACCTTTTTTATGCCGAGAAATAGTCACGCTGCGGCCACAGGTGTCGTTACCGACAAACGCGAAGCGATACTCGGTGCCGCGACAAAGGTGTTTGCCCGCAATGGGTACTTTAATTCCAAAGTCGCCGACATCGCGGCGGCCGCGGGGATCGCCGATGGTACTGTTTACCTGTATTTCAAGAGTAAGGACGAGATCCTGCACTCGATCTTCGACCGGGCAATGGCCGATTTCATCGCGGAAGGCCGTCGTGAGCTTGCCGAGATACAGCTTCCGATAGATCGTCTGAGGCGGATCGCGGAGCTGCACCTGGCACGTTTAGGGGCGGACCGCGACATGGCGATCGTTTTTCAGGTCGAGCTTCGTGGATCGACAAAGCACATGCAGGAATTCTCAGCCGCGGGCTTTGCAGAGTACCTGGATATCATTCGGGCCACGATCGACGACGGACAAAAAGGCGGTTATTTTCGCTGCGACGTTAAATCGGTCATCGCAGCCAAGATCCTCTACGGTGCACTTGATGAAATGGTCACCAACTGGGTCCTCTCAAGTCGGCCGTATCCTCTGGCACCTCTAGCGGACGAAGTCCTAAAAATCTTCCTGGTCGGGATGACCGTCAAATGAACGTAAGGGCCAGTCAAATATCGACCCAGCAGGCCGCGGCCGAGTCGCGCGTATTTGCCGAGCCCGCAATCCTGCCCGATCTATTTAGGCGGGCAGCTGACGAATACGACCTTCCCGACGCCCTCAATTATCGGTCCAACGGCGAATGGCACGCGATCTCGGCGCGACAGTTAGTCGAGCGTGCGGAGAACGTCGCGTGGGGCCTGACTTCACTTGGCCTCAAAAAAGGTGATCGTGCAGCCATACTCGCCCCTAATTCGCCCGAGTGGACGATCGCCGACGCGGGTTGCCAGTTCGCCGGCGTCGTCGATGTCCCGATCTACACGACGCTATCCGCGGACTCCGTCAGGTATATTCTCGATGACTCTGCGGCGCGGGTGCTTTTTGTCGAAGACGAGGCCGCATACGCTCGTATTCGCGATGCGATCGTGGCCTGCGCGTCACTAGAAAAGGTTGTCTTTTTTCACGGCGTTAACGCCTCCGCCATGTCCTTTGCTGAGCTTGAGGATATTGGTGCCGACCTGCGAGAAACAGACACCGAAAAAGTCGGACTTTTGAGCGAGGATCTGAGTCCTGACGATATTGCCACGCTGATCTACACCAGCGGCACGACGGGCGAGCCAAAGGGCGTTATGCTCACGCACGCCAACCTGATCTCTAACGTAATCGACGCTAGCTCAAACTTTGCCTTCTCCGGCCACGACATAGCGTTATCCGTGCTGCCGCTGTCGCACGTCTTTGAGCGCACCGGCATGTACGTGTATATCCGGTATGGCATGCAGGTCTTTTACGCTGAGTCGATCGATAAGGTGCCCGACAACCTTAAGGACGTTAGACCGACGATATTCATCGGCGTGCCTCGTATTTTTGAAAAGGTATTTGAAAAGGCACGTCTGACCGCGATGCAGGCCGGGCGTGTGAATGCGGCGATGTTTGACTGGGCGATCGATGTTACAAAGGAGTATGCCTCGCTCACGGTGGCCAGCGAACCGGTGCCAATGTCGCTTGCGGCAAAGCATGCATTTGCAGACAAGCTCGTTTATGAAAAATTTCGTGAATTTTTCGGTGGGCGTTTGAGACATTGCATTACCGGCGGTGCAGCGCTGCCCGACGAGATCTATCTGATCTTTACCGGGGCCGGGATCTCGATAATGCAGGGATACGGGCTGACGGAGACCTCACCGGTGATCTCATCCAATGCTCCCGGCGCGGCAAAGGTCGGAACCGTGGGAAAGCCAATTGCTAACGTGAGCGTGCGTATCGCCGCCGATGGGGAGATCGAGGTTTCAGGCCCTGGCGTAATGAGAGGCTACTATCACAAAGAAGAGGCGACGCGTGAGGCATTCACCGCCGACGGCTGGTTTCGCACCGGCGATATCGGCCATCTCGATGACGAAGGATATCTCGTTATCACTGACCGAAAAAAGGAGCTTTTCAAGACATCAGGCGGCAAGTATATCGCTCCATCGCCTATCGAGCAGATGCTGCGCGGCTCACGATTCATTAGCCAAGTAGTGCTCATCGGAAACGGAAGGAAGTTTCCGTCCGCGTTGATCGTACCGAATTTTGAGATGCTGGCCTCCTACGTAAAACTTAAAGGTCTCGACGGCGGGACGCCTGCCGAGCTTTGCCACAACGAAACGATCCTCGACCTGATCTCCCGTCAGATCGACGCACACACCAAGCAGTTAGCCCAGTTTGAGCGAATAAAGAGATTCGCGTTGCTCGAGCGTGAGCTTTCCGTTGAAAACGGCGAATTGACGCCCACGCTCAAAATAAAACGCCGCGTTATCGAGGAACGATATCGCGGCGTAATAGACAAACTGTATTCCTGATCGCGTCTAGTAAAGTACGCGGTAACCAATGCTATTCGACATAGTTCCAACGATCTGGCGGCCTGCGCCGACAGCCATTTCTAGGATCGTCTTGCCGATACCTGGCTTTGCTCGGTCGACCTCTACGATGTCATAGGGCTCTAACATGACATCTTTCTGCTGACCCTTCTTGATAAGATCTAGATTCGCTGTCAGGATCTCGCGGTCTTTCGAGTTCGGCTTGAGCCTATAGATCTTTACATTCCTCGTTTTCGCCTCGGGTCGGACTCCGCCAACCTTCGCAATGGCTTCGCTGAGCGACGTTCCTCCCTCCTTTAGGTAAATTCCCTGTCCTGCCAGTACCTCACCGGTCATGTATACGGGAGCGGCCCTCTGCACGACGATAATGTCGCCAGGATAGATAATGGGATTAGCTTCTTCCTTGCCCAGTTTCACGGCACTGAGGCTGTATACCCGAGAGGGTACGTCAGTCTCATCGCCAGTCGTCGCTTTCCAATCGGCGTCAGCGTCTGCCTCGGCGCAGATCGGCTTTTGGGTGCGAAAGACTTGTATGAGTCCGCCCGCCTCCTCCTTGACGCCGCCCGAGAGAGCCAGGAGCTCGACCAGAGTGGCTTTACGCATCAACTTGATCTGCTGCGGAGCTGCAACCTCGCCGTAAATGGTCGCGGGCGGGCGGCTGTCGCGCTCCGTAACCCGCAGGTTGAATTGAGGACTGCGAAGGTAACGCGAAAGCATGTCTTTAACATCGGCTCGCAGTTCACGCTCGGTCTTGCATTTGGCGATCATCGGCTGGTCCTCGAAGGGCACGTCGATCTTGCCATCCTCATTGATGCGAGCGGCGAAATCAAAATCGGGTTCTCCGACTACCTTTATACTGACCTCGTCACCCGGACCAAGCTGATAACCTTTCGCCTTGGCCATGTCGACCACGTCGGGCGGCGGCGGCTGGGCCGAGGCGACAGCAACACAGCAGAAACAAATTGCGAGTAAAAAAGAAATGTATAGCTTCATGACGGAATTTCCCGGCGTTTGCGCGAATTCAGAGTTTATCGCACGCGCGAGGCGATAAACAAACTATTTTAGCGACGCGCTCGGTCTTTGATGACATGCGCGACGGCGCAGTTCGCCGCAACAGCATTGACACTCCGCGGATACCGGAGGTAACGTCGGGAGAACTATGTTTGCAGAGGCAGGAAGAGTAAAAGGACGCATTTCGCGAAAGGCGGCGAGCTTTACAGAATCGGTTATCCGCGAGATGACCCGCGAGGCCGTGAAATACGGTGCGGTCAATCTCGGTCAGGGTTTTCCCGACTTTGCGGCACCCGAAGACATTAAGCAAAAGGCTATTGAAGCCATTGCGGCCGACCACAATCAGTACGCGATCACGTGGGGCGTCAAATCCTTTCGCGACGCGATCGCGGCAAAGTCAAAATGGTTCCTCGGTTTCGATATTGATCCCGAGACCGAGATCACCGTGACCTGCGGCTCTACCGAGGGGATGATCGCTGGAATGATGGCGACGGTTGACCCGGGTGATGAGGTTGTCGTTTTTGAGCCTTTTTATGAGAATTACGCACCGGATGCGATCCTCTCCGACGCGACACCGCGGCATGTACCGCTTTACAGGACGGAGAGCGGCGGTTTTGTCTTTGACCGGGACGAGCTGCGGGCCGCCTTCAG
>DASYKW010000249.1:0-5101 GCA_035995005.1 Pyrinomonadaceae bacterium | reverse complement strand
ATCGCTATCTCTGGTCAGCTGCCGACCATGCAGCGAACTTTTGTTATGTTTCACGAGCTCGGCCACTTCCTTATGCATTCCGTCGGACAGGAGACGGTCGCTAGCTTCTCGGGCTTCTGTCCGGAAAGTCGCGAGGAACAGGAAGCCGACGCCTTTGCTTATTGCGCACTTCTTCCTCTGAGCCTTCTAAAATCACGTGAGCCTGAGGAACTGGCGGAGCTCTACGGATCTAGTTTCCTAATGGCCCGACTGGACGTATATGAGCGATACAAAGTCTAACGTGGAAATCTCCAACCGAAAGCTGAAAACACCTCTCATAGCTTGTATTCTCCTAGCCATCGGCGTGGCCTGCAACACCAGAACCGAGCCGACGCCGTCATCCGATACGGGTGGATCGCCCCGCACGGCTAGCACTGCGACCACCTCACCACCGCCGCCAACCCCATCACGATCCGCGATCAACGCAACGGACGGTGTGACGAAGCCCGCACCGCTAGTGGCCGCCGCTCCTGAGGACAGTCTCCCTGCCGATCTTACCCAAGCTGAGCGAGGGCTTCTAAGTAGCATCGGCTCAAAAATGGTTGAGTCGCCAGCGGAGATTCTCCGTCTCACGGATCAAGGAATCACTGGCGTCCAAGGACCGCCGGGCACGAAAAAGCTTAGCCGCCTTCAATTCCTATATCTCGCTGCCGGCGTCCTAGATACCGCCAAGGAAGATCCGCAAATTCGTAAACGCTTAACGGTGAATAAACAAGGCAAGTATCGTTATGATCAAGTGGCGACAGTGGTATTCCTGTTGGCGATGAAGACAGCTTATAACTAATCTGCCTTGCGTGGCCGTCCCATTCTCACCTCTACTCCAATTAGGTCCGACTCAGGTATCTCCCAGTGCTCGCCGACCCGTGTTACTATCTTTTTCGCATTAGGGAACTTTCCGCTCCGACACCAGAGCGTCACAGTGGATCGAGAGGATTCCAGGCGTTTCGCAGCCTCTTTGACTGTAAGGACGTTAGCCATTCGTCGAAAGTCGGCAGGGTCGCCGAGTTCCCAAAAAACGCAATAAGCCCGGCGATCTCTCGCCGAGCTTACACAAAAGGAGCCGATTAAAATGTCAGATGATTCTATCATGGAAGCGAACGTCGACTTTAGCGACGGATCTACTCGCCGGGTTGAGGTTCACGCGTCGGCCGAACTGGCGAACAAGGTGCTGGCGTTCTTCGAGGTGCCGATGCCGGATGCCGCTGATCTCGATGAGATCCGCGTGATCATTCGGGGTCCAAATGACGTTGCGTTGACGGAAACCGATGCCATCGACGATGTCCTTCAGGCCGTTCTTAACGGGCCTATGCCAAGCAAGAGCTTGCCCGACAGTCCATTGCTCAGCGATCCGGCGTTCGTCGCCCTCGCCGGCGAGTTTGAGGGCATCAATCGCATGTTCAACGGAATCTGTGCCCTCTTGGTAAGCGAGGGTGCTATTTCCGCGGACAACGTCTTGCATACGATCCGTGAGATCAAGAACAACTTCGGCGATATGATAACTTTCGCTACCGACCGTCATGCGGCTGTAGACGATATAACACTCAAGCGGTTTAGGGATTTTTGGGAGATGATCGACGCCGACTTCCCCGATGAAAAATAACTATTGACAAGGGGTGGTGAATGCACGCTATTGTGTGTGGCCTCTAGGAGGTTTCCCCGATGATCACCAACCCAGTTCTGAAGTATTACGGCGGCAAGTTTCGCCTCGCGAAATGGATCATTTCGCACTTTCCCCAGCACGAGCATTATGTCGAGCCGTTCGGCGGCGGCGGCAGTATTCTCTTTCAAAAGCCCGAGTCGCGGGTCGAGACGTACAACGATCTCGACGGCGATGTCGTTAATTTCTTCCGCGTGGTCCGTGATCGGCCGGACGATCTGGTCCGCGCCATCACACTTACTCCATGGGCACGCGACGAATTCGAGCGGTGCGTTTCGAACTACATTGAAGACTGTAAAGAGAATCTCGCGGCTCGGCTGAGCTATCCGGACGTCGACCTCGAGAACGCCCGCCGGCTGTACGTTCGTCTCTGGATGAGCCGCCATGCGGGCACGATCGGCACTCTCTCGTCATGGCGTCGCAATATGAGCAAACGGTCGCCTGCAAGCGACATTCGCCCTAGAGTGATCTACGACGCTGCTGAGCGTCTTCGCAAGGTCCAGATCGAGAACCGAGATGCGCTGAAACTGATCGGCGAGATGGATTCCGGCAAGACGCTCTTCTATCTGGATCCGCCATACGTCACGGAAACCCGCACAAATAAGAAACGCTACGCGCACGAACTCACGGACGCCGGGCACGCCGCGATCGCCGCCGCCGCCAAGGCGGTCAAAGGCTTTGTGGTCCTCAGCGGTTACGCTTGCGACCTGTACAAAAAACTTTACCAAGATGCCGGCTGGAAACGGATCGATATCGAGACGGTGGCAAACGGCGGGGTCAAACGGACCGAGAGCCTCTGGCTAAATCCTCGTACGATTACCGCCCTTGCTGATCGTAGTTGGGATGGCGTCTCGGACCCCGCTCTTATGTCAAATGCGCTACAGACAAAGTAAAACGTCAGCAATATTCTGTTTTCCTAGATTTTTTTAGGGGGATACAGGAATGGCCAAACCTACAATTTGGAGCATCTATTCGCCTGACGATCACTACTTGGGTCAGATGAACGCCTTTTCGCCACAAGCTGCGTTTTGTGAGTACATGTTTGTGACTGGTAAGGAAATACCCGCGCAGGATGTTCAGCTCAAGATGCTGCCCGATAACACCCAACGGATCGTCTACGACTCGAAAGAATACCCTGTGGTTTCACGCTAGGCGGTGGGGTTTGTATTTAGGGTTTGGCATTTTCAAGCTGGCCCGCTGCTGCGCAGCATAAACCCCTTGCACCGGCGCGCGTTTTGGTTTATCGTGTTAGGGACTTAGACACACGGCCCGTGAGCGGCCTTTCGTAGAACACAATTTCAGCGGCTCGAGAGCGGCCCGATAGATTCCAAAAGGATCTGTCGGGCCGTATTTTTTTGTTCTCCGCACTATCAGTATGTCGACACCATTTGGACTGGATCTGGTTAAGCTCGAGGGCGTTACTGCCCCCCAGCCTTATATGCGGCCGTCCGTCGCCGAGAGGTATATTCAACTCCGCGCGACGGTGCTGGAGAAGACCGGTGTCGATTTTCTGGCTAAGTGCGGCGACGTCTTTCGCGAGGCGGCCTTTCATTCGTCGAAGGACGGTGTAGCTGAGCGATCCTGGCACAAGACCGGACGAGTGTTCGATTACAACCAGGAGTCGAAGGCGATCGTCATTGTCAGCGAGCCGAGCGGCGGGCAGCAATTCTTCCGGACGTATCTTAAATGCGGCCGGCAGGACGGGTCTCAGGGGATCAAGAAGACGGTTCACGATTATCGCGGATACAACGTCTCGGCTTATCTCTTCGACTTCACAGCTGCAGCTCAGGTCGTCGGCTTTCACCGCATTCCGGCATGGTCCGGATGGCAGACCCATTACAACCGTCGGGAGTTTTGGCACTACCAGTGCGACGAGGGTCTGACTTGGGATGCCGCGATGGCTCAGCTAAAGGGCAAGCCGACGGCGGCCGCGACAACGACGCATACGCCGACGTTGGGCAGCCAGGACGATAAGGACACGGTCCTCGGTCTCAACGATCGCGGCACCGCCGTTCGGTCGGTCCAGGCAACGCTTGTCGGTCTTCATCTTCTGCCGCAGAAAGAGTGTGACGGCATCTATGGTTCAAAGACCAAAGCTGCTGTAGCGAAGTTCCAAAAGACCCACGGTCTCCCTACCGATGGTCTCGTAGGTCCGCTCACGCGTGCCAAGTTGTTCTCTTGAAAAAACCCTAGCGGGTTGAAAAAGCCCTAGCGGGGGGGGGCAGCAAAGTCCACCCGACAATCCTTAAGGAGTAAACGAATGAAGAAAACTCTTCTAATCGGAATCGCGATCATCGCCCTCTTTGTCGGCGGTGCATTCGCTGTGTCAAGGCTCGAGCTTCGGGCCGAGGCGGCCACACCGGCCGTCGCAAAGGCAAAGGCGGTCAACGCCGTCACCGCTATCAACATCACCGCTCATCATCTGACTGCGGCCCGTCTCGCCGCAACGGTTCGCGAGGTGGCGTTTAGTCCGCCCGATAAGGGCGAGGCTTTAACTGCTGCACAGCCGACGGCGGCAAATACCAGCTCACGCGAGATCGCATTCATTGGCACTTACGATGATCGGTTTAATACAGGACCGCCGCTCATTGCCAACGAGTTGATCGACGAGCAACTGACAACTGGTCGTAGAGGCCTCGATACGCCTGGATGGATCGACAGCGGTGGCGGTGCCACCGGCGTCATTCGGCGCGAATAATTTTAGCTTCGGCTCGATTCTTAAGGGGCGGGCAAGTCCCGTCCCTTTTTCCCGATAGAAAAGCAGCTTTCCCGGAGGTAATCAGATGTTCTCAGCAATTATCCTATTCGCCCTGTTCGCGGCAGCGTTCTTTTCTGCCGAAAATCTAGTCGCCGTCATCGCCGGAGCTGTCGTGACCTATGTGGGAACGAACGTGATCAAGAATTCCACGGGCATCTATCGGCTCGGCGCCTTGGTGCTAACTGTCCTCGTTTCGGTCGTTGTCGCGGGCGTCGCCGTCCTGGTCTCGTCATATATGGGCGGAGAGCCTTTTTCGTTCGACGCTCTTGGTAAGGCCATGCCGCAAATCTTCACGCTCGCGACGATCGCGTACAAGGTCCTGAACGCGAGCCCCAATTCGGAGGTGTAATTATGAAATTAGCTATCAGATTTTCACTCGCCCTGACCGTCCTATATTCGATGGTCCTGCTGACGGCGTGTCCGTCGGCGGCTTCCCTCGAAAAGGCAAAGGCCGAGAGTGCCCGGATCGCGACCTATGCGAACGCCGGCGTCAATCTCACCCGCAATCTCTATGAGTCGCAGGTGATCACGATCGGGCAAAAGGACGCGATCGCCAAGAAGTTCGTCTTTCTCGCCGACGGAGGCATCGCCTTCGATGCAGCAGTCAACAAGGCACTCGCGACCTACGGTAGCAATGTCCCAAAGAC
>DASYKW010000248.1:0-8890 GCA_035995005.1 Pyrinomonadaceae bacterium | reverse complement strand
ATTTAGGCGGCAGGAATGACAAAAACGCACGCGCTCATCACCAGTCATATTTTCCCAACCCATCGAGCATGGCGACGCAACCCGCAAGTCGTCTAAGTCTAATTTGTTATCGTTCATAAGAGAGGGCATTATGAACTTCGGATGCTATGCATTTAGCGGCGAGTTGCTTTTGGCACCCTGTTTATCAGTGCTAAGTAAATGTCGGGATTCACCACGTTCTTAGAGAATAACTGGTCTGAATTGCTCACGCTCACGGGTGAGCATATTTTCCTCGTGCTCCTCTCGACGGGATCGGCCGTCGTGATCGGCGTGCCGACAGGAATATTGCTGACGCGCGTGAAGGGCTTGCGTGGACCCGTTCTCGGGTTCGCCAACATACTGCAGACGGTGCCGAGCCTGGCACTTTTTGGCCTGCTCATACCGCTACCTTTTATCGGCGGGATCGGGGCGAGCACGGCAATAATCGCTCTCGCACTTTACGCACTGCTGCCGGTGATCAGAAACACGGTCACGGGGATTTTGGGCATCGATCCAAAACTTAGCGAGGCCGCGACGGCGATGGGAATGACACCGCGACAGCGGTTGACGCTCGTCGAATTGCCGCTCGCGATGCCTGTGATCCTTACAGGCATTCGAGTTGCCGTCGTGATCTCGGTCGGTGTCGCGACGGTGGCGGCAGCTGTCGGTGCCGGAGGCCTTGGAACTTACATTTTTCGCGGATTACGGCAAAACGACAATAACCTTCTAGTCGCCGGCGCACTCGCCTCAGCGCTGCTCGCCTTGGCTTGCGATTTTTTTTTGGGTGGGATCGAGCGGAGCTACACCATTGGCGAGAGGCACGCGGCATCGAGGCGCCGCATTATTGTCGGCGCCGGCGCCGTGGTTCTCGCGGCGGTGTTGCTCTCGACGTTTTGGGTAGGCCGTGCTGGGCCCACCAAGTCCGCGTCCGGCGAGTCCGTGTCAAAAGAGATCGTAGTTGGGTCAAAAGATTTTACAGAGTCAGTGATCCTCGCTGAGATTCTCGCTCAAATGCTCGAGCGCGAGGGCGTGACCGTGCGACGGCAATTCGAATTGGGCGGCAATCTCGCTCACGAAAGTCTGCTGTTAGGTCAGGTCGACGTTTATCCCGAATACACCGGCACAGCGTATACCGCTATCCTCAAGCATCCGCCGATAACAGATCCGCAAGCGGTTTATGACCAGACAAAAGCCGAGTATGAGGCGAACTTGGGTCTCACTCTGAGCCCATCGCTCGGTTTTTCAAACGATTTCGCGATCCTGGTTCGGGGTGACGTAGCCAGAAAGGCGGGGCTTAAGACGATCTCCGGGGCCGTTGCCTTGTCTCGTCAATGGCAGGCCGGATTTGGGCAGGACTTTATGTCGCGGTCAGACGGTTATGCAGGATTTAAGAAGGCGTACGGGTTCGAATTTACTAAGCAGCCGCGTGAGATGGATCTCTCGCTTACCTATCGTGCACTTGCCGCAGGTGAGCTCGATATCATCGCCGGCAACTCTACCGACGGCCTCATCTCTACGCTCGATCTCTATCAGCTGTCAGACGACAAGCGATACTTCCCGCCGTACCAAGCCGTTTTTGTCGCCCGACGCGACCCCGCAGGCCAACTCGCAGATGTCTTGTCCGGGCTTGCGGGTACCATCACCACCGACGAAATGCGTCGTATGAACTACGAGGTCGACGGAAATAAACGGACACCGCACGACGTTGCGGCGGACCATTTAGCGGCGAAGCCGTATTAGACCGAAACCGATCTCACCGATCAACGTCAGATATCTGCTAAAATTCCGCTTGTAAGCATTTCAAATGGTTTCACGTCTTCATTCAGAGTTAACTACGGTCGATAGCCGCCGCAAGCTGCTCTACGGAGTAATCTTCTTTTGGGGAGCACTCATCACTTGTGGAGTATTGATACTTATATATAACTATCTATTCGACTCCGCAACGGCAAAATACTACCTGTTTCCATGGTGTATCGCTTGCGGAGCGGTTATTTCCGCCCCGAGCTTCTATCTTCTCTACAAGGGGCGATTCAACCCATTCCACCCGCTCGTGTTTCCGGCCTGGTCGTATTTTTTTCCGGGGTTTGTGATCGGAGG
This sequence comes from Pyrinomonadaceae bacterium, assembly GCA_035995005.1. Taxonomy (GTDB): domain Bacteria; phylum Acidobacteriota; class Blastocatellia; order Pyrinomonadales; family Pyrinomonadaceae; genus OLB17. The sequence continues at coordinate 6,775 of DASYKW010000248.1, read as the reverse complement.
ACTCGTGCTGGCATCGGGATACTCGCAACCCTTCTTTCTTGCTTATATCAGGGATGAGAGAACAACGCTTCCGTTAACGTTTGTGTACATTATGCTCGGCTTTGGCGGGCTCACGCTGGGGTTTGTGATTCCTCAGGCAGGTAAACTCGGCTCGGCGATCAGCCGCCGTCTTCCAAATTGGTCGATCTCAACGGAAAAGGTCAAGTTTCCGGCATTGATCCTGTTCGGTGTCGGTCTCGCCGCCATGCTGCAGTCGTTCGTCCAAGGTCTTTTTGGCTATCAGAAAGGCTACGAGACCCCTGTATACGGCGGCCTTGTTTTCTCACTTGGCCAACTCTGGTTAGAGGCGTCATTTCTCCTTTGGCTGCACATCTTCCGATCAAAAGTCTGGAAGTCTAGCCACTACGCGCTGATCGGGTTAATTATCGTCGCGACTTTTGCCAGATCTGCCTTTCAGGGCAATAGAGGTAGCCTTATCCACCCAATGATTGCGGTAGGATTTGCGTATGCATTCTCAGGCAGGAAGATGGGATTGAAGCAATACACTGCTGGAGGGGCTATTCTGGTTTGCGGATTGTTGATCGGAATGGTCTACGGAACATACTTTCGCACGGTTAAGGGTACTGAGCAGGGCGTAAGTCCGACAGAATACGCTGGTTTCGTGTCCTCGGCGATGGAAGGTCTTTCCGACCAAGATCTCGGCTCGGTCTTAATCCTTGGTTGGGATGCCGCACTGCAGCGAGTTGAGTCCGTAAGCTCAATGGCCGTTCTCGTAGCCAACTACGAGACCCTAGCTCCTTATGAAGAGAATTGGGGGATTAGTAATAACATCTATGTCGACGCGGCTACATCGTTCATTCCACGAATTTTCTGGCCAGAGCGGCCAGTCGGGCTTGAGCTCTCGAAGTATGGAGACCTCTATTTTGACTATAGCGAGAATGCCTTCCTAATTACGCCTATGGGCGACCTACTGCGGAATTTTGGACCGGCAGGCGTTCCGTTGGGCATGCTCGTCCTTGGGATGATTCTTCGCTTGATTTACGCGGCCCTGATCGAGCGACAAGCTTTCTCATATTGGCGAACCGCAATGTTTTTTATGCTGCTCACCACGATCTCGTACGAAGCCACCTATGGCGTTATTCTCACGTACCTGCTCAAGTGCACCGTGACAGCCTTCGCTGGCGTATTGATCATACGACTGTTCCTCTATGGGTCACGTCAGAGTCATTCACCTAGCCCGGTGTAAAAAGACTAAGGCCTACGATCAGACGCCATCTACGTCACCTTCGACCACCTTTCAACAGGAGTCCAAGAACAAGTCCTACTGCCGCCGAGATCAAGATAGTCTGACCGGGCTTTTGGCGGGCAAATTCCTTGGCGTCCTCCACGAGTTCGCGCGGATCCTTGTCCGACAGCTCGCGAAATTTATCGTCGGCCTGTCCGAATTTGTCGTTTGCAAAGTCGTACGCCTTTGTCGCAGCGTCCTTGATCTGCTGTCCATACTCTTCTGCCTGCATCTTGATATCGCCTAGAAACTCATCGGTTCCGGCTTTATGACCCATTGGCTCGACCGTGGCAAGACCTGCGTTTAGCTCTTGTTCCGCCTTTTTAACTTCTTCTTCGAATTCCGACATAGGTTCCTCCGTGTCTATAAACTGATAGCAAAGATCCTTCGCTCACGAACAGTGTAACGAAATCAACGACACATTGTTCGCGGAAAAAGACTTCAAACTTCACCGTTGACAACAAATCGTGCAAAAGTTAGGATTTGTAAGTAAGCACTTACTTAGCCACGGAGCCAACGATTGATCAGCGATAAACTCAAATGTGACCCTTCAGGTCGAATGAAAGGCGACCTGCGGCGCGAGCAGATCTTAAAGACGGCGATAAATCTCTTTTCGCAAAAGGGTTTTGCCGGCACGACCACCAAGGAGATCGCGCGGGCGGCGGGCGTCTCCGAGGCGATGGTCTTTCGCCACTTTTCCAAGAAGACCGATCTTTACGACGCCATCCTGGGCGACCGAGAGTGCCATGACGGAATGCGCTTCCCGTGGGAAGAAGACGCGATCCTGGTCGACGCGATCGCCCGCAAGGATGACCACGCCGTTTTTTACCGCCTCGCGATCAACGCTCTCAACAAACAGCAGGCAGACGTGGGCTTCATGCGGCTGCTCTTTTACTCCGCGCTCGAGGAGCACGAGCTGGCAGAACGTTTTTTTGGCGAATTCGTAGCACGTATTTACGGGTTTATCGGCGGTTACATCGAGGAGAGGCAGCGTGACGGCACGTTTCGCTCGATGAACCCACGAGTCGCGGTTCGTGCCTTTTTAGGAATGCTCATTCACCACTCGATAAACGTGATCCTGTGGGACAAGGGCCGGAACCTGCTCGATATCTCTAACGAAGAGGCCGCTGATAGCTTTGCCCGCATTCTCCTCGAAGGTATTCGGGCCTGATCTGCTCATGAAAAAGAATCATCTCACGTTTGTTTCGCTTACCGTTCCGCTCATGCTCTCGGCGGCGATCCTTTCTGCCTGTGGCTCGAAGACTACGGTTAACGTCAATGCGAACAGCCAGCCCACCGTCGTTGACGTTACAACGACTCAAGCGATCGTAAAGCCGATACCGACCTATTTTGAAGCGACCGGCAACCTGGCAAGCGACGAGTCTACCGATGTCGCACCAAATGTTGCGGGCAAGATCGCGGAGGTAAATTTCGACGTCGGCAGCTTTGTACAGCGAGGTAGCGTGCTCGTTCGTCTCGATCCGCGCGACGCGCAAATACGGCTCGAACAGGCCGAGGCCCAGGTCGAGCAACAAAGGAAGGCTCTCGGGACGGCGGAGGCAGCCGCAGAACAGGCCCGTGTGCGGCTCGGACTTAAGCCTGGCGAGCGATTCGATATTGAGACCTTTTCACAGGTTAAGACGGTCAAGGCAAATCTCGATCTCGCAGAGAAAGAATTAACGCGCTCGCAGCGCCTTTACGAGTCCGGCGATCTTTCTCGGTCGGCATACGATCAGCGAAAGTCGCAACGCGATGCGATATTGGGGCAGCTTGATGAAGCAAGGTCGACGGCAGCAGTCGCGGTAAGAGCTATAAATTCCGCCGAGGCGCAGGTCGCCGCGGCAAGAGCCGCGATCGCGACGGCACAAACGCAGGTCGATCAGGCTCGCAAGGGCGTGAATGATACGGCGATCCTGGCGCCGATCAGCGGGTATGTGTCCGAACGCGTTGCGGACCCCGGCGAGTACATCAGCCCGAGCGCACCGAACGCAAAGATCGCTACGATCGTTCGCACATCGCCGCTCCGTTTGAGGATCGACGTTCCTGAGGCTTCGATCGGCAAGGTCTCGATGGGTCAGGGGATCTCGCTGCAGACGAGCGCATATCCTGACAGGAATTTTGCCGGCACTGTCGTTCGTGTCCTGCCGGGCCTCAATACGGCCGCCAGGACGCTTACGGTCGAGGCCGAGGTCGCAAATTCCGACGGACTTCTCAAGCCGGGACAATTCGCGACCGTTCGCATCACGCAGTCGAAACCGGAAAACGCCGTGATGGTGTCAGCTTCTGCCGTGAAAGCCGAGGGAGACACTAACAAAGTATTTGTGATCAAGGACGGCGCGGCCCACGAGCGCATCGTCCAGATCGGACTGCTTGAGGGCGACACCATCCAGATAAAACAGGGTCTTGAGGAAGGCGAGGTCATCGCGACCAGCAATCTCGGCCAGCTTTACGACGGAATTCTCGTGAGGGCGAACTAACGAAATCCTATGCAGTGGCTTGCTGAGATCTGTGTAAAACGCCCGGTGTTTGCGACGATGCTCGTTCTATCCCTCGTCGTGGTGGGAGCGTTCTCGTTCCTGAGCTTAGGCGTCGATCTTTTCCCGAAGATCGACTTTCCGACGATCACCGTAACGGTCGCAAATCCCGGCGCGTCGCCCCAGGAGATCGAGACCGAGATCACCGACAAGGTCGAGGAGGCCGTCAATACGATCAGCGGTATCGACGAACTGCGCTCGACGTCGATCGAGGGCATCTCGCAGGTCTTTGTTCAGTTCGTTTTGGAGAAGGACGTCAACGTTGCCGCGCAGGAGGTTGAGAACCGGGTCCAGACGGTGATTCCGCGCCTTCCAGAGACGGCAAAACAGCCCACGGTCCAGAAACTCGACACAGATGCCGCACCCGTCCTTCGAATTTCGATCTCAGCCCCGCGTTCTCTTCGAGAGGTGACCGAGACGGCGAAACACAAGGTCAAGGAACGCATCGAGTCGGTCAACGGTGTCGGCCAGATCACGATAATCGGCGGTCAGGAGCGGCAGATCAACGTCTGGGTCGATCCGGACAAGATGCGATCGTATAACGTAACGCCGGCAGAGGTTTCCGGGGCTCTTGCGATCCAGAACATGGAATTTCCTTCAGGGCGGATCGACGAGGGCCAAAAGGAAACTAGTGTTCGTACCGTCGGCAAGATAAAAAAGCCTGAAGAATTCGACGATGTCGTTGTCGCGACACGCGGCGGATATCAGGTAAAGGTCAAGGACCTTGGCTACACAGAGGACGGTGCCGAAGAGATCCGCAGCGAAGCTCGCTTAAACGGAAAGCCAGCCGTGACACTCATCGTTGCCAAGCAGTCGGGCCAGAATACGGTCGCCGTTGCACGGGATATCAAGGAGAGGCTCAAGGAGATCCAGTCCACCCTGCCGCCTGACTTTGAAATGCGGGTGATCGGGGACAACTCGATCTTCATCGAGAACTCGCTGCACTCGATCGAGGAACACTTGATCGTCGGTTCGATATTGGCATCGATCGTGGTCTTCCTGTTTTTGTGGAGCTTCCGGTCAACCTTTATCGCGGGCATCGCTATCCCAACTTCGATCATTTCAACGTTTGCCCTGATGTATGCGATGGGCTACACGCTGAACTCGATCACGATGCTCTCGTTGACGCTGATGGTCGGTATCGTGATCGACGACGCGATCGTTGTGCTCGAAAACATCTTCCGGTTCATTGACGAAAAGGGCATGAACCCGTTTCAGGCTGCGATCGAAGGGACGCGCGAGATCGGTCCGGCGGTCCTCGCAACGACGCTTAGCCTTATGGCTGTGTTCATCCCGATCGGCTTTATGCAGGGCATTGTCGGCAAATTCATGTCCTCGTTCGGTTTGACAGCGTCATTCGCAGTTGGGGTATCGCTGATCGTTTCGTTCACGCTGACGCCGATGCTCGCTGCGCGACTCATCAAGCGAAAGAAGGTCGTTCCCGCAGCCGACGTCACGGATACCGAGAGGGTGACAGGCGATGGAATGATCGCCGAGCCCGAAAAAAGCGACAGTCATTACAGCGGCTGGTTTCGGCATCTCGACCGGATCTACGCATTCTTGCTTCGGTTCTCGATGGGGCATCGCTGGGTGATCGTGACGCTTTGCGCCTTCGTGTTTCTGAGCATCGTTCCGCTGTTTATGTTTGTCGGCAAGAATTTCTTACCGGTAGACGATCAGTCACAGTTCGAGATAGCCGTGCGGGCACCTGAAGGCTCGAGCCTCGGGCAAACGTCACAGGTCTTTGAGCAGATCGCTCGCCGGATAAGAGAAATGCCCGGCGTGACGGACACGTTAGCGACGGTCGGCGGCGGCCAGCAGCAAGTCGTCAACGCCGGCACGATCTACGTAAAACTCGCCGACATAAAGGACCGCGCAAAGTCGCAAGAGCAGATGATGGCTGATGCGCGCGACGTGCTCAAGGATTTTCCGCCGGAACTTCGCACCGGGGTCCAACAAGTCGCGGCCTTCTCCGGGGGCGGCTTTAGGAACGCGAATGTGCAGTTCATGATCTCGGGTCCGGATATAGCCAAGCTTGAGGAATACTCCTCGAAGATCATCGAGAAGATGAAGACCATTCCCGACGCCGTCGACGTCGACTCGACGCTTATCGCCGGCAAACCGGAGGTTCAGTTGGAGGTTGATCGTGACACGGCGGCTGATCTCGGCGTCCGTGTCGGTGATGTTTCGCAGGCTCTCAACACGTTGATCGCCGGGCAGGAGGCCACGACGTTCAACGCGGGTGCGGACCAGTACGAGGTCGATGTCCGTGCGATCAATCCTTATCGTACGAGCCTCGAGGGCTTAAAGCGCGTGATCGTGCCGTCGGCAAAGCTCGGCTGGGTCACGCTCGATCGCGTGGTCAGGAGCAAGCCAGGCACCGGGCCGAGCTCGATCGACCGGACCAACCGCCAGAGGCAAGTGACGCTTCTTGCAAACACCAAACCCGGCGGCTCGGCCGCGAGTATTACGGCCGCGATCGACGGCTACGTCAAGACGCTCAACATTCCGACCGAGTACCGCACTGGGTATGTCGGCCAGTCCAAGGAGATGGGTAAGGCGGGATTCTATTTCCTCCTCGCGTTCATGCTGAGTTTCATTTTCATGTATATCGTTCTCGCGGCCCAGTTCGAGAGCTTTATCCATCCGGTTACGATCTTGCTGACGCTGCCGCTCTCGATTCCGTTCGGCATCTTCAGTCTTTTGCTGGCAGGGCAGACGGTTAATATCTTTTCCGGTCTCGGTCTGCTGCTGCTCTTTGGCGTTGTCAAAAAGAACGCCATTTTGCAGATCGACCATACGAATCACCTTCGCTCGCAGGGAATGTCGCGATACGACGCGATCATCCAGGCAAACCGCGACCGCTTGCGACCTATCCTGATGACGACGATCGCGCTCGTCGCGGGAATGATCCCCTTGGTATTGGGAACCGGTGCCGGAGCCGGTACGAACCGCT
>DASYKW010000247.1:0-11773 GCA_035995005.1 Pyrinomonadaceae bacterium | reverse complement strand
AACCTTCAACCACGTTCCTGTTAACTTGAAAACGACCTTGCGCGTCAGTCGACGTAGATTCGATGAATCGACCGAATTGCTTTCCCCATCGGTCGGGCTCAACATAAACTTCCCCACCGCTCACAAAATGGCCTTTGGTATCGACCAATTGTCCCGACAGTTCGTAGCGCCCGCCACATTTCTTCTGAGCTAAACTGGCGCCGTAATAGACAGCGAACGCGGCAACAATCATGAAAATGCGTGAAATAGTCAGCATCTGCTAAGTTTAGCGCGGGTTGGAAGGGATGTCGGCGTCGGCTCGCCCCGTGAACCGTATTGACAGTGACGACACGTTGTGCTATCGTTGCAACAGCTTTTGCTCTTTGACAAGACAGTCGCTCGCCGCCTCTCGGACGGCCTTTTTTTTCTTTTTCGAAAAAGTGCTGTTTTCGGGTCTGCTGGCTCGCTAAACCCAATAGCTGCAATAACTTCCCTGTCCCAAGCGACTCTGGGACAGCCCTGGGACAGCTGGGACAGCGATCCGGTAACCTGAGCTTTTGCAATACTTAGCGTTTTCCTGTCCCACGCATCTTCTGGCGGGCAGGTGTCCGCTTATGACTTATAAAGCTGTAACCGGTCCGCCGCCTTGAAGATGGCGAATCCCAGCACGCACGAGAACACCACCGAAAAATAGAAGCCGAACAAGCTGCCGATAAACTTTGCCGGCAAATTGCCGACACCGGGCAGGTCAAAGGCTCCGAAGATCAAGCCGAGCAGGCCGCTGATAAATGCTGAGATGATCCCGATCACGAGCCCCATAAAGAGGATCTTGAAGTAATCGCCACCGAGACGCTTTATGGTGTCGAGCCCGACCGTCGGGTTCAAAACGGCTGTGAAGGATCGCGTATATCCCGCCACGCAGCAGGCTGCCGGGAAATAGAACAGCCCCCACAGCAGGCTAAGGCCGGCGAGCAGAAGAAAGATGGTGCCATAGCCGAGGATCTTTGAAACAAGAGCGGAACGTTCCTTAGCGATCGTTTCGGGTGTCTTGCCGATAGCCGATTCAAGCTGAGCCTTTCGCGACTGCTGGATCATGTTGTTTAGATCCTGAAAATGCTTTTCTTCCGCAGCCGCGGCTGGCGGCAATCCTGGGGGTATATTCGAGACGTTTGCCTGACCCGCTATCGCGGCGGGCGGCTCGGAGAGATCGGCGACTCGCTTCTCCTGCTGGTCCTTTGTTCTATTGAGCAGCTCCCGCACGGCCTGGCTCTGCTGCGTTGCATTGGCGGCGTACGGAAGGTCAGGATTTATCGTCCGCGAGGCGTCGTTACGCATCCCGTTGAGTTCCGGGCTCATCGCTCCGGCGATCATGAAGAATGCAACAGCAAACGTTACGATCAGCGGACCAAACGACACGATATATGCGCCGATACTCAGGAAAAACGGATGCACGACATCATCCCATATCGAGAAATCGTCAAAGCTCGGCATGAAATTCCCGCCGATCTTCCCTTGGGAAAAGTTGTCAACGACATTGGCAAGCACACCAAAGGTCAACATGTTAGCCATCAGAAAACAGATGATCGCCGACGCCAGCATGAACATGCCTCCAAAGCTTACCGCCGATTGCCCCAGCGAGAAAAAAGCGAACATGACGGCTCCAAAGCCGAGGCTTGCCTTGAATTTCAACGGATACGCTAGAGCCTCCTTAAAGTCGCCGAAGCCGAATTTCTCAGTGCTGCTCCGATGCCAGATCTGCTCGGTGACCTTTGCCTGCTCGACCTGCGCGACCGATTTGCACATCGCTCCGCAGAACGGACAGATCTTTACGGTGCCGCCGTACGAATTAGGGCAGGCTTTGCAGAATGCGTTTGCGCAGGTGTCGCAAATGTACGCGACCGGTGCATCAGCGTGCATTGCACATACGTCGGCTGCGGCATCGGTAACTGCCAGGTCGCCGATGTCATCGGGCGGCATGGGCGCTGTTGAAGCAGCGATCGGCCCGAGCACCTCGACGTTGTTCGCTCCCGACGAGGTGGTAACGATCGGTGGCGGCGGCAGCGCGTTGTCCTTGGCATTAAAGAATTCCGTCAGCGATGGCACCTTGCCGGCCTCGATCCAGCGCAAGGTTCCCTTCTTGACACGGTCGATCCGCAGCAGCGAGCCTTGCGCGATCCAGTCGGTCATCTCGGCAAAATTGGTCTCAAAGACCTCGCCGCCGGCCTCAACCTGCCACGTTTCGGTTTGCGTTGTCTCGTTACTCATTGGTTCAGGCTACCAGTCGGTCAACCAGGCCCTCCGAATTGTGATTTTCGATCGCGCGTTTCTCCGCAAGTTGGCGGACAATGCCGTTCGCGACCTCGCCTGCGTCGCAGGCCTCAACGAGCGCCTCGACGACATCCGACTGATAACGAGTGTCAACAAACGACCGCAGCCGCTCAAGGGCGTCACCGAGCTGCATCCCCTTGGAATAAGGGCGGTCGATCGTCATCGCGTCGAAGGTGTCCGCGACCGAAACGATCTTGCCCTGCAGCGGTATCTGGTCGCCGGTCAGGCCTTGCGGATAGCCTTTGCCGTTGACCATTTCGTGGTGCATATACATGCCGGGCAGGTACGGCTCCATCGCGGGTATCTGCGACATGATCTTGTACCCGGCCTTAGGATGCTGCTTCATGATTTCGTACTCTTCTTCGGTGAGAGCGGCGGGTTTCTTTAGAATTGCGTCGTCGATCGCGATCTTGCCGACATCGTGCAGCAATGCACTTATGCGTAGAGTTTCGAGCTCATCCTCTGGCAAACCCATGCGTCGGCCGATCGCGACGGATATTCTTGACACGCGCTCCGAATGTCCGCGCGTGTACTTGTCCTTACCGTCGATCGCGGCCGCGAGTGCCTTCACGGTCCCTACGAAGAGCTCGTGATTCTCCTCGGCAGCCTTGGCGAGTTTGGCTATCTGCTCCTCGATCTTGCCGCCCATGAGGTTGAACGTCTCGCTAAGCGTGCCGACCTCAGTCATATTCTGGGAATCCACGCGAGCCGAGAAATCGCCATGAGCGATCCGCTTGGCAGCAGTGACTAGCTTGAGCAGGGGCGACGTCAAATAACGCGAGAGGATCAAGCCGGCCCCAAGCGCGAAGACCGCGAACGCCATGCTGATCATCCAGGTCTGCCATCGCATTTCGCCCACCGATGCGAGAGCTCGCTTCTCGTCCTGCATTGCGACAACACCGACGCTGTAGCCGTCGGCAATATTAGCGGTCGAATACGCGCCGATCATGTCACGCCCTTTACCGTCATAGACGGCATTAAACGGTACAAGCGCGGACTGCACCTGGCGTCCGGACTCGAGCCATTCCTGTACGATCTTTAGGTCGCCCATCGGCTTTCGTCCGACAGCAACATCAGCATCCGGATGAAAGATCGCCTCGCCCGCGTCATCCACTACAAAAATAATGGGAAGCCCGGCGTTCCAAAGATCGGCTTCCTTGGTCGAATTCATTCCGACGACGCTTTGTGATATCGATCCAAGCGACGCGACCGCCATGATATCCGCGGCCTTAACACCATCAATGTTTACGCTCGACGCGAAAGCCATCACCATCTGGCCGCTTTGGCCGGCCTTTCGGGGCCCGTCCACAACGAACTTTTGCCTGCCCTGCGGGCGAAGATTCGCCGCGATCGTATCGACATCCTGGCGGTTCAAGGCCTCGGCCCGAAAAACCGAGAGTGACTCGCCATTCGCAGGCTTTACGTACAGCGCGAGCAGCTCAGGGTTTTCTTTGAGGATCGACCCAAGCTTCGCCTCGGTTTGGGGCGAAGAAATAACGGACGGATCGTGGGCTAGTTCGACGCCGGTCGCGAGGCTCGAGACGATGGACGTCCAACGGTGGCCGAACATCTCGAGCTGCCTAGCCTTTTCCTGAACGAGTTGGATCTGATAGCGATTCTCGGCCGAGCGAAGCTCGCGGCCGCTCTTATCGGAGAGCAGCCAGCCCGTGAGGACAAGCGGCACCAAGCCGACGACCAGTAGCGTGGCGATAACAAAGACAATTAGACTGACTCTTCTCTTAACGGTGGGCATGACGGCGGGAAGGCGTGGGATGCGAGCCGTCTTAGATTTTAGCTAATCGAGGCCCGTCGGTCAACAAGTTTTAACGGTGATATGTATGACTCCCTACGCTTGGTCACTCCGCACTCGGATACAACTGAATGCGAGGTAATGGTCTTATGAGTGACAAAATTGTAGTTGAAAAAGAGGTCTTGGTGCCGACGGAAGGCGGCAACGGTACGGCAAGTAACGCTATCTGGGCCGTCGCCCTCGTTATTATTGTGGCTCTGGTCGTCTTTGCGGTGTGGAAAAGCGGCGTCCTTAGGCGGGTCGGCACTCCGCAGAAGGTCGATGTCGAGGTTTCTGTCCCCGCTCGTTAACTGTCTGACGCTGGACCGAGGGCTCGTTTAACGATGACGAGCGTTATGTCGTCGTTGGCGGGAGCCGTGCCGGTGAAATCCGACAACGCAGACTCGATCTTGTCGCGCATCGCTGATGCCGAGCGCGTGACATTGCTGCGGATCACGTCCTTTAGCCGATCCATACCAAACTCGTCTTCGCTGAGGTTGTTTGCCTCTGATACTCCATCGGAATAGATAACTACCGCATCGCCGGGTTCCAGTTTTATGCTGCCGGTTTCGTATTCTGCATAGCCCATTAGACCAAGCGGCAAACCTCCCGATTCCAGCTGCTCGATGGTCCCGTCAGCCCGGCCAACAACCGGTGGATTGTGTCCGGCATTTATAAATTTCATCTCAGATGTAGCCGGATCGAGTTCGGCTATAAAGAGAGTCACAAAACGGTTAGCGGGAGTATTCTCAACGAGATAATCGTTAATCGAATGGACCGTTTCACCAAGCGTACGCTTTGCGGCGACCTGTGCGTGTATCGATGCATGAAGGCTGGACATAAGAAGAGCCGCTGCCGTACCCTTGCCCGAAACGTCGCCCAAGGCGACCATCATCTTCCCGTCGTGCCGCTCAATAAAATCGTAATAGTCGCCGCCTATCTCATAGCACGAAAATGAGATGCCCTGAAATTCATACCCATCGACGACCGGCGGTCCCGCGGGCTGGAAGCGTTGTTGGATCTCAGTCGCGAGCTCCAGTTCCCTCTCCATCCTCTCCCGTTCTATACGTTCATCCAGGAGGCTCGCATTCTCGACGCGTATCGACGCCACAGATGCCAGCGTAGTAAGAATGTCCAGGTGCTCGGTCGAGAACGACGCCTCGTGAGTCGGCGAATCGGCATAGATCAGGCCGAAAACGTGGCGTTCGTCGACTGCGAGAGGCACCGCGAGAACGCTGCGGATGCCTTGAAGCACGACTGTCTGGGTTGCGAATCGCGGGTCCTGCTGGGCGTCGGAGGTAAGCACGGACTTGCCGTTCTCGACGACCTCGGTCATGATCGCCCGGCTCAGCCGAACCTCGGCGAGTGTCTCCTCCTGACCGCGTAATCGGGCGACCTTGACGTCCATTGCTCCCGGTTTTTTCTCATCGCGGAGCATGATTATCACGCGTTCGGCCGGAACAGCCTCAAATACGAGGGACGCAACCTGATTGAGGGTCTCGTCCAACCCGCTCGATGAAAGAAGGGCGACGCCGACCTTGCTGATCAACCCGAGAAGATCTGTGCGGCTCGACAGTTGTGAGTCGAGTATTTCGGTTGTCGGACTGCGACGTGCGGAGAGCGAGACAGTGCTCGACGGATCGAGAAAATTAGTATTATCGGCGATCAATGTCGCGCTGATCGCTCGCGGCATCTGAGCATCATTCTCAAACGTTATGCGCGTCTCACCGATCTGTATCTCTCCGCTCGCTTGAAGAGGGATCGTTGCCTGAACGGCAGCTCCGTTGAGTTTTGTCCCGTTGGCGGAGCCGAGGTCGGTCAGCCAAAAGGCGTCACCCTCCTGCCTGATCTCGGCATGCAGGCGCGACGCAAACGCGTCCGGAATACACACATCCGAGCGCGCCGAACGCCCGATGGTAGTTCGCAGCCGCGACAGTGGGAACGTATCCGAGGTGCCGCTTGGATGTCGTATGACGATTTGAGCCATATTTAGATCGGCGTTTTACGTCCTCTAATAACGACGGTTCCGCCGACGTAGTCGTGCAGAGCTCGACCGGAGTTGTTGACCGCGGCGAGCAGGAAGCCAAGACCGACCGTCAAACCGGTCAAAAGATATCCCAGAAGGTTCCTTTTCAGGATCCCTGTTGCGTCTACACGCGCACCGTCGATCCGGACTATCCTGATGCCGACGAGCATTTTGCCAAATGACTGACCGTTCGACAGCATCGGCAAAAGCAGGAAATCCACTACAAAAAGCAATACGCCGAGTGTCCACACAGTCTTTCCGATGCCGTCAGGAACTCCTGTGTCACTTAAGAATCTTGCCAGCACGAGCCACGCGACAGGCACGATAAGCAGGAATGTGTAATCGACGAAGATGGCGGCGCACCTCAGAGCGAAGGGCGCCCTGAGCCACTCGGGAGAGAAGTTTATGATCTTTTCGCTATCCGATCTCGGTGCGATCTTTGCTTCAGCTGCTGCCATGTACTAGCCCTTTAGGAAATGTAATGTCGTGTCCCCCATCCGCAAGCGGTCGCCGTTGCCTAGCGAATAAGGCTGATGAGGCTGGAGCCGAACAGACTCGCTCGGGCTTGCCAGCAGCATCGTGCCGTTCGACGACCCGAGATCCTCGACCATAAACGTGTCACCATCGCGCCATATCCGGGCGTGTCGCCGCGAGATCTTGGTCTGAGGGTCGTAACGGGAAAGGTCGACCTCTGGGAATATATTCGCCATCGGGTCGCGACGGCCGACCAAATTCTCGGGTTTCTCGAGAGAGAATATCGGAGCGTCGAGCTCGCTGGTCCCCTCGATAACGAGCTTTGCGGTGCGGCCCACGACCAAGCCGGGCCGATAGATCTCGGCGTGAACGCCGTGCTGCGCGATCGGCTGCTTCGAGCCGCAAAAAGCGCAGAAAAGATCCGTCGCAATGATTCTCTGGCCGCAGAAACCACAAAAGACACTTTGATTCGACAGGCTCACCGCCGCGGGCGTCTCCGTCACTCCATACGTTACCGCTCCGCGCTTGATATTTTCCATATGCTCCGAGAGCACACGGCGCATTTCCTCGGCGCTCGTAAAGCGATGGTCCGCGTTGTATTCAACGGAGCGCATCAGAATGCGTTCCATCTGGTCCGAAAGCTGCGGATTGATCTGTCTCGGCCGCGGGTTCTTTTGGAAATCGAAGATCAACAGTGGGTTGTTCTGCGGATCGGCGCCCGTTAAGAGGTGAAACATGGTGGCACCGAGACTGTAAATGTCAGACCGCGGTTCCACCTGTCCCGAAAAAAGCTCGGGCGGAGCGTAGCCCATCGTGCCGACGGCCGTCACGCCCTTTTCCTCGGCGTTGATCGCCCTCGCGATCCCAAAGTCGATCAGCATCACGCGTCCGGTGTTGCCGTCGAGCATGATATTCGACGGTTTCAGGTCCCGATAGACGATCGTCGACGGCAAGCCGTGCAAGTAAGCGAGAACGTCCGTGATCTGCATCGCCCAGTCCGTGACCGCTCTCTCGTCGATGCGGCCCGCGGGCGTTGCTCGTAGACGCCCGGATAGATCGCCACCCGAGATGTACTTCATCACGAGATAAAAGCGACCTTGCGATTCGTCGAAGAAGTAATCGTAGATCGTCGGTATCGACGGATGATCAAGCGAGGAAAGGATCATCGATTCCCGGCGAAAATCCTCGATGGCCTTTCGCTGCTGCTCTTCCTCGATGCTCGACTGCACCATTTCCTTGACCGCGCGTTCGACACCACCGAGATTTTGGTCCTCCGCGATATACACGGCTCCCATTCCGCCGCCGCCGATCTTGCGACCGATCTTGTATCGCGAATTAAGAAGCGAACCTTCGGATAACGTGCTGAGGCCGGGCTTCTTGCCGTCCGTTTCCGTGCGTGCTACGGACGCCGTTCCAGCGTCGCCCTCAACAACGGTTTCGAGACTCTCGTTTGTGTTGATCTTTTCGGATTTTGGCGAAGCCGATTCTTCGGTGTCGGTAATGTCCTCGACATCGGTTGCGAAAACGTCGTTGTCGCCAACGAACGGCGGTGCCGAACTCAGCTCGACGACAGGCTCCTGCACCGCGCCGCACGATGGGCACGATTCCTGATCTTCGGCGACCTCAAGGTCGCATACACGACATTCGGGCATTCGAGCTATGCGTTACTGAACAATATGAAAGCGTAGAAACGTTTTACCGACGATCACTTCATCCCCGTCGGCAAGAGATTGCGGGTTCCCGGGCAATAACCGTCGACCGCGATTCACGTAGGTCCCATTGGTAGAACCGAGGTCTTCGATAAAGTATGATCCGTTGTTGCGATATATCTTTGCATGACGGCGCGAGACCTTAGCGTCTGAATCGAACGCATCGAGATCGATGTCGGGAAAGACACCATTGTCGGCGTCCCAACGACCGATCGTGGAATCACTGTTCACCAGTTTGAATTCGGTGCCGGGTCCGTCGCCCCGTTCAATGACCATCGTCGCGTGAACAGGCCCGGCGACATCCGGAGCTTCCGGAAGCGGCGATATTCCGGATGGCTCGTTGACCGCAATGGGAGGAACGCCGATCGATGTAACGCTCACCGGTCTCGGGACAGCGTCGGCCGTCGCAGGAGGCACGTAGGCGGGCGGCTCAGCCGTAGCAGTCTGCTCCGCGGCGACTGCGGCGAGTCTACTCCCGCATTCATCGCAAAACCGCGACGAGTCGAGGTTAGAGCTATGACAAGTTGGGCATGTGGTCATCGGTCTTTAAATTCGCTAATCTCCCGGCCGGCCTCGGCACAGGTAAATGCTAATTATACCGTAGATTTACGTCAAATCCTTAAGGCTGGTTCGAGCCATTTTCACAAGCGGCACTTTTTTGAAACAATGCCAAATTGGGTGTCGTAATACCCGCTTGACACCAAGACACGCCGTCAGCGTTTCAGCTATACTTTGACGACACTTTTTTGAGAGGAAAGAGCTATATATGGCACTGAGCCGTAAGAAGAAGATCATTATCGGCGCCTCTGTTGGCGTTCTCCTGCTAATCATAATCATCGGCAGTATTCTCGCCACGCGAACCGACACGCCCGAGGTGACCGTCGTTAAGGTTGAGAAGCGGCCCGAGCTGCGCTCTACCGTGACGTCATCCGGCGAGGTCCGGCCGATACAGTTCCAGAATCTCACGAGTGAGGTTCAGGGACGTATCGAGGAGATCTATGTCAAAGAGGGCGACCATGTCACCAAAGGGCAGCCGCTCGTAAAGCTCGACCCCAATCAGCTTGAATCAAGCCAGCAAGCTCAGTTGGCTGCGTTGCAGACGTCCCAGAACGAGGTCAATGTCGCCGGCAGCCAGGTGGTAGCCGCGAGGAATCAGCTCGCGCAGGCACAACAACAGTTAAATGTTTCTCAGGTCGCGGTGGACACCGCCCGGCAGCTTGTCGTTGCCGCCCAAACCGACGTTGACAAGGCTCAGGTCGAGGTCAACGCGGCGACCCGCGAGATGACCCGGAACCAGAAGCTCCTTGAAAGCGGCGTGATCTCTCGACAGATCTACGACGAATCGAAAGACCGTCTCGATAGCGCAAAGGCATCGCTGAGCTCCGCAAAGTCGAGTCTTGCGTCGCGACAACTCGGAATTCGCGATGCACAGGCAAGGGTGGCGCAGCAAAATGTCGCCATTAAGGACGCAAGACGTGGTGTCGATACCGCGGAGTTGAACGTCAACTCGAGCCGTTCGCGTGCTGATCAGCAAGCGGCAACATTAAGAGGACAGAGCAATCAGGTTAATAAGACGCTGGTCGTGGCACCGATCAACGGTGTGATCGCCGAGATCCCATCAAAGGTGGGAACATTTGCTGTCGCCGGACTCTCAACAACGGCCCTTCTGACGATCGCTGATATGTCGGCGATCAACGTCGAGGTCAAGGTCGACGAAACATCGATCGATAAGGTTGAAGTTGGTCAAAAAGCGAAGATCAAGGTTGACGCATTCGGCGACAAAGAGATCCTCGGTGAGGTCACCCAAAAGACTCCTTTAGCCGTCGGCAAGTCACAAACCAGCGGCGGTCTATCCACAAACATCAATGTTCAGGAAGCGAAAGAATTCCGCGTTGTTATCGAGCTCAAGGACCTTCCTGCCGAGGTCAAGGACGGCCTAAGGCCAGGAATGTCCGCGACAGCGGAGATCACTACCAAGGTTGTGAACGACGTCGTCGCGATCCCTCTGCAGGCGGTTATCGAGAAAAAGCCGGAGGGCGAACCTTCCCCGACGCTGCAGGGCGATGCTCCTCAGCCGATCGAAAAGCCGAAGGTCATCACGGGCGTCTTCGTCCTCCAAGATGGCAAAAAGGCCAAATTTGTCGAGGTCACGACCGGCATCATTGGCGAGTCTGATCGCGAGATCGTCACCGGTCTTAGCCCGGGTGACGAGGTCATTACGGGTCCGAGCCGCGTTCTCAACACACTCAAGGAAGGGACTCTAGTAAAGAAACAGGTCAAGAAAGAGGGCGAGAACGCCAACAAGTCCTAACGATGTATAAGTTCATGGACGAAGAAAACGGCAACGGTAAGGCACCCGAAACGATGCATCGCGGCTCCGATACATCGGGCGAGACGATCATCCGGATGACCAACATCTGGAAGACCTACCAGATGGGCACCGAGGAGCTGCACGCACTTCGAGACGTTAGCTTTGACGTAAAACGAAATGAGTATTTGGCGATCATCGGACCATCAGGTTCGGGTAAGTCAACGCTCATGAACCTAATCGGCTGTCTGGATTCGCCGTCGAGCGGCGATTACTGGATCAACGGCCAGCTTGTCTCCGACATGACCGATGACGAATTGGCGCACATTCGCAATAAGGAGGTGGGATTCGTCTTTCAGACATTCAACCTTCTCGCTCGCGCCACCGCCCTGCACAACGTCGAGCTTCCGTTAATATATGCCGGCATGCGCGCAGGCGAACGCCACGATAAAGCTCAGGCGGCCCTCGCGGCGGTCGAGCTGGGCGATCGCGTCATGCACCGACCGAACGAGCTCTCCGGCGGCCAGCGTCAGCGCGTGGCCATCGCAAGAGCTCTGGTGAATCATCCGTCGATCCTCCTCGCGGACGAGCCGACCGGTGCTCTCGACTCGAAAACAAGTATCGAGATCATGCATCTTTTTGAAAAGCTGCACGAGGAAGGCAATACCATCATCCTCGTGACGCACGAGCCTGACATCGCGGCCCGTGCGCATCGCGTCATTACTATCCGCGACGGCCGTATCGAGAGCGACGAACGCATAAAATAATGGTCGAGCCGCTGCCCGCGTACGTCTCGATAGTCTTTATCCTCACGACCTTTCTGACGGTCGGATTTCTACTGACATCTTTGCGAGCTGTGAGCCTCGACATCGCACCGTCAAGGCTTTTGGTTTTTATTCTTCCCTTCTGGATCCTCCTGACGGGCTCGATCGCGGTCGCGGGGTTTTATCAGCGAACCGATCTGATGCCGCCGCGTCTCGTGATATTCGGCGTGCTGCCGGCATTGGCCCTGATCCTTTTGTACTTCGCATTCTTTAGATCGCGATTGATCGATCGGTTACCCTTGAGGCTACTTACGCTTCTCCATATCGTGCGTATTCCGGTCGAGCTGGTCCTGTATTGGCTGTTTATCGGTGGGCTCGTGCCGCAACTGATGACTT
>DASYKW010000246.1:0-6454 GCA_035995005.1 Pyrinomonadaceae bacterium | reverse complement strand
CAAATTCGTCCGTCGCCTTGTAATGCGGGACGTCTTTGGTGTTCGCGATCTTGATGCCGAAAGCGAGTGCGAATTCCGATTCCTGGACCATAGCGGATATGTCCCACCAGTCGTGATACTCATCGGAGACCTGATGGTAATACTTCTCGGTGTAGTCCTTTGAAAAACTCAAAGCTTCACGTCCGGGCGGAGTAATGAAATCATCCCCGTGTTGGAAATTGATCGACGGCACGCCGACCTTGGCAAACGGAAAATGGTCCGAACGGAAAAAGAATCCCTGGTCCGGATTCATATCGCCGGTGATCTTGAAGCTTCGTTCCGCCGCCGCTGAATTGATGAAGTCCGCGACCGACGAACGCTCGGCTCCGAGTGCTGTGAAATCCCGCACCTTGCCGAAGAAATTCACGCCGTCGAGGTTCAGGTCCGCGACCGTGTTTCGGAGCGGTACCAGCGGATGTTCGGAATAATACTGAGCTCCAAGCAGGCCTTGCTCCTCCGCAGTCGGGAAGAGGAAGAGGAACGAGCGTTTTGGCCGCTCACGCCGCGGCATCTTTGCCAGAACCTCAGCAATTCCGAGGATCGCCGCGACACCTGACGCGTTATCGTATGCTCCGTTGTAGACTCGATCGCCTTTTGCATCCGGCTCACCGATGCCGAGGTGGTCCCAGTGGCCGGAAAATACTACGTACTCATTGGCAAGCTTAGGATCGCTGCCATCGATCGTGCCAACGACGTTCGGCGAGTTGAAAGTCTTCGTCTCGCTCTTGAGATCGAGCTTGACGTTCAGTCCCGTCTTTACCGGCTGAAAGTCACGGTGTTTGGCCGCCTCGCGAAGCTTCGCGATATCGAGACCGGCCTGGCTCAGGATCTTTGTAGCCGTATCGTTTGTCGCCCACGATTTGAACTGCAGGAACGGCGTCTTGTCCTTGGGCGTGCGAGCGATCTCGTAGCGCCAGTTACCGTTTGACGTGCGCACCACGTTCCAGCCATAACCTGCGGACTCAGTCGTATGAATGAGGATCACACCGGCGGCACCTCGCCGGGCGGCTTCCTCGTACTTGTAGGTCCAGCGACCGTAGTAGGTAAGGCCCTTGCCGCCAAAAAGGTTCAATTCATCGGGCGTTGCCGGCGGATCATTGACCATCATGATCAGCACCTTGCCGCGATAATCGCTCGCCGGGCCTTTGTAGTCGTTCCACTTATAAAGCGGAGCGTCGATGCCGTAACCGACAAAGACAAGCTCGGCGTTGACTGACACATTCGATCGCTGCGCGCCAGTTGTCGCCACAAAGTCATCACCAAAGTCGTAAAGTTTGCCGCTCGATCCGCCGGCCTTTCCGACGCGGAGCTTTGTATTTCGGTCGGCCTTGACGCCGACGAGCTTTACGTTTTGGAAGTAGCTGCCGCGATTCACCGGCTTCGCGCCGACGGCCTTGAGTTGATCGGCGATGTATTGAGCCGCCAGTTTGCCGCCGTCCGTGCCCGGACCGCGGCCTTCGAAATCGTCAGACGAGAGCCGCTTGACCCGCTCGCGGATCTTATCGCCGTCGAATTTTGACGTCAGGTCCTGAGCTCCCACAGCAGATGCCAGAAACGACGTCAGGATCAGTATCGCTCCAAATGTTCTTATCTTTCTCATCCTTCCGATTTCACCCTTCATCCTTTTATAAGAGACATCGCCTCGGCACGCGTCCGAGGGTCCTTTCTAAAACCACCGAGCACAGCAGACGTGATCGTTATCGCTCCCGGCTTTTTGACGCCGCGAAGCGTCATGCAAGTGTGCTCGGCCTCGATAACGACCATCACGCCAATTGGCTTGAGCTTGTCGAATATGGTCTGCGCTATCTGCTGCGTAAGACGCTCTTGCAACTGCAGGCGGTGCGAGAATATCTCCGCAATTCGCGCGAGCTTTGAGAGTCCGACGATCCGGCCGCCGCTCGGAATATACGCGATGTGACATTTACCGGTGAATGGTGCGAGATGATGCTCGCAGACCGACGCGATCGAGATGTCTTTTACGAGCACCATTTCGTCGTGCGAGTCGCCGGGCAGCGGCACGATCTGCTCCGAGGCGTCGATCCACATTCCCTCGGTGAGCTCGGCATAGAACTGCGCGACGCGCTCCGGTGTCTTTTGCAGGCCCTCGCGGTCGGGGTCCTCGCCGATGCCCTCAAGCAACAGTCGAACGCCTGCCTCGACCTTCTTGAGATCAACTTTGCGTTTCACGCGTTTTGCCATAGGAAATAACGAGTTTAGCCGTTTTGCGAACAGATCGGAAACCGTCGCTTCGTTGGTAAACCCCGGTGCGACACACTATAATTGGACTTTTTTCCGACGTGCAATGACCATCACCGAGATAAACCTATCCCTGCGAAATGCTGTCCGCGAGGCCGCGAAGGCCGACTTTGGGGTTGAAGTCGAAAGTATCGTCGCCGAGACACCGCCTAAGACCGAGCTGGGTGACGTCGCGTTCCCTGTCGCATTTGAGCTGGCAAAGCTGATCAAGCAGCAGACCGGCGAGAAGCAGAATCCGCGTGCGATCGCCGAGACCCTGAAGGCGAAGCTTGAGGCTTTTCCTTTTGTCGAACGAGTAGAGATCGCCGGGCCGGGATATCTCAATGTCTTTTTCGACCGTGCTGGATTTCTTACCAAAAATGCCGCTGCCGACCCCTTGCCCTCGCTCGGTAAAAACGCTGCAAAGGTTTGCGTCGAGCACACGTCGGTCAACCCAAATAAATCTGCCCACATCGGCCACGTTCGCAATTCGGTACTCGGCGACACGTTTCAACGCATTCTGACCGCAACTGGAAAACAAGTCGAGGTACAAAACTACATCGACAACACCGGCGTCCAGGTCGCGGATGTCGTCGTCGGGTTTATCTATCTTGAAGATCGTGATCTCGAATCGATCAAGCAACTCGATGCCGAACTTACAGCCCAAAGGAAGACATTCGACTATTACTGCTGGGACCTGTACGCAAAGGTCGGACAGGAATACGCCGTCAACGAAGAGTTAAAAGAAAAACGCGCCGAGATTCTCCACCTGATTGAGGAAGGCGGCAATCCCACAGCGGACCTTGCCGACTACGTCGCGACGCGTAACGTCGAGTGCATCACGGAAACGATGGAGCGGCTCTCGATCCGCTACGACCTGCTGCCGCGTGAAAGCGAGATACTTCACCTGCACTTTTGGGACAAGGCGTTCGAGCAGATGAAACAGCTCGGCGTCATTCACTTTGTCGACGAAGGCAAACAAAAGGGGTGCTGGGTGATGGCATTTGAATCGCATTCGGGCACCGACGAGCACGAGACCGACAAGATCCTCGTCCGCTCAAACGGCACCGTTACCTACACCGGCAAGGACATCGCATATCAGATGTGGAAGCTCGGTATTCTCGGGCTCGATTTCAATTATCGGAAGTTTCACGCCTATGCGGACGGCCGCGAGGTGTGGATGACGACAGCCGATGCGGAAGCCGGCGAGCACCGGCGTTTTGGCGGCGGCGAGACGATCTACAACGTCATCGACACGCGTCAATCTTATCCGCAGGACATCGTCCGTAAAGGTGTCGCGGCTATCTCGCCCGAACGCGGTGAGCAGGCCAGCGTTCATCTCGCGTACGAGATGGTCGCCCTTTCGCCCGCGGCAGCGGAGGAGCTTGGATTCAAACTGACGGACGAAGACCGGGCTCGTCCATTCATCGAAATGTCTGGCCGCAAAGGCCTCGGCGTCAAGGCCGACGACCTCATCGACCGCCTCGAGGCAAACGCCCTCGTCGAGGTCGAATCACGCCACCCTGACGCACCAGACGAAGAGAAAAAACTAATCGCACACCAGATCGCGGTCGGTGCGTTGCGGTACTTTTTGTCAAAGTTCACGCGGAACACGGTAATCGTTTTTGATTTTAAGGAGGCATTGTCGTTCGACGGCGAGACAGGCCTATTTTGCCAATACTCGGCCGTGCGGGCGAACTCGATCTTTCGGAAATTGGCAGAGAACGACTCCGTCGTGGCGTGTCGCACACGGATCGCCAGCGGCGATATCGCCGAGATCCTCTCCGGCGAAACCGGCACCGAGATCTGGTCGCTCGTCGCTCTCGCTTCACGGCTCGAGGAGACTGTCGAACAGGCCGCGGCCGCCAACGAGCCCGCGATCCTTGCCAAATACACCTTTAGCCTCGCCAAGGCCTTTAACTCCTTCTACCGCGACCACAAGATCATCGCTGAGCCCGACGACATCAAGCGTGCTGTTCTCGTAGTTGTTGCCGATATGGCTCGGCGTTCACTGACCGCTGCGCTGGCAACGTTGGGGATCGATGTGCCGGAGAGGATGTGATTGATGCTCACTTTCGATGAGGTTAAGACTAGATGGAGCGTTTGGGCTAAACTGCCGTTCCCGTCCGTCAAAATTGACGCCATCGAAGGAGTCGACCTTATCTCACTCGATTATTCCGCGGCCGGTTGTGTCGACACTTTCGTTTTCAACCGAGGCAAGCTTGACTGGGATCGAATCAAATATCTGAGAAGAGCATCCAATGAATTGGCTCGTGTCGTGCGCCGGCTCGAAGGCCCTCAGCGAGATTATTTCAAAGAACTCAACGAGCTAACTCAGGCTGTACTTGAGCATGTGGACCTTTGACTTCCCTCTCACGAATCGCTTTAATCACTCTAGATGACTTCGGACCTTTCCAACACTACGACATGGGCTACCGGCTGGTGGTGGCAGTCTGGGCGTCGTGCGCGGATGGTCTGAGAACGGGTCATCGGAAGATCTGCATGAATGCCGCTTGGGATGAACTCAGGCGGCGTTTTCGTTTGTGTAGTCACGAATGGCACGAATGTCACAAATAAGCGTTACACCGGTCGTTGAGACGATGGCGGCGGATCTGCTGACACCGTTGGTCGTGTATTTGAAGCTGTCGGAGAATTCGGATCATTCGTTCCTCTTGGAATCGGTGGAGGGTGGGAAGACTCTGGCGAGATATTCGTTTATCGGAGCCGATCCGGTCGAGGTCGTGACGGGTGGATGCGAGGCTTACGAAGAACTGCGAGAGCATTTTGCGACGCACTTCGCGGAGCACGAGCACGATCTGCCGCCGTTCATTGGCGGCGCGATCGGGTATCTAGGATTCGATGCTTGCGAGTGGTTCGAGCCGTCGCTAGCAGGCGGCGGTGATGTGAGTGAAGCCTGCTCGTTCATGTTCTACCGGTCGATCGTAGCGTTCGATCATGCAAAGCAGGTGATAAAGATCGTGTCACTCGATGTAGATGGTAACGCTCACAGCGCTACCGAAAATAACGCCACCATTCGGACTATCCTCGAGTCTCCAAGCGTGCCGATACCGCCGGCACCCAGGAATCCAGCCCCGGACGGAGGCGGTTCCGCCTCTGAGGCAGCGTCGAATTGGGAGCGGCGGGATTTTGAGGACGCCGTTGACGAGATCAAAGACCTAATAAGTGCAGGCGAGTGCTATCAGGCCGTATTGTCGCAGTGCTTTACGCGACAAACTGGCGCGACGCCGATCGCGATCTATCGGGCATTGCGGTCGCTGAATCCGTCGCCGTATATGTTTCTTTTGCGGTTTGGACCGAAGACGATCGTCGGAGCATCGCCTGAGATGCTCATTAAATGTGAGGGCAAGAAACTTGAATACCGCCCGATCGCCGGAACCCGACCGCGCGGCAAGACGGCGGCTGAGGACGACGCTCTCGCCGAGGAGATGCGACGCGATAAGAAAGAGGTTGCGGAGCATTTGATGCTAGTCGATCTCGGACGCAATGACCTCGGCCGCGTGGCCGAATTTGGCACTGTAAAAGTCGACCAGCTAATGTCGGTCGAGAAGTACTCGCACGTCCAGCATCTTGTCAGCTCGTTATCGGCTACTCTTGCAAAGGGCAAGGACCGGTTTGACGCTTTGGCCGCATGCTTCCCTGCCGGGACGGTTTCGGGTGCTCCAAAAGTGCGTGCGATCGAGATCATTCGCGGGTTAGAGCCGACGCCTCGAGGTATTTATGCGGGCGCTGTCGGGTACTTTGATTATTCAGGCAACATGGACATGTGCATCGCCATTCGAACCCTTGTGATCGAGAACGGCGTCGCGATGATCCAGGCTGGCGCGGGCATTGTCGCGGATTCTGTTCCGGCGGCGGAATTTGATGAGACGGTAAACAAGGCAAAGGGATTAATGCGTGCGATAGACATTGCGGAGGGCGGCGAATGAGCGACGCGTTGCGGCATTACACAAACGAATTTCGCTGTCGTCGCGACGTCTCGCCGTACGATGCGGAGGTTTTCTTTGACGCGCTGATCACGGAGACTGATGAGGACCTTGTGACCGCCCTGCTTACTGCCTGGGCCGCAAAGGGGGCAACGGAGGACGAGCTTTTTCGCTTTGCCTCGATCATGCGTAATCGCATGAAAACCCTTGATACGGGCGGGCTGGAATGCGTCGAT
>DASYKW010000245.1:0-3075 GCA_035995005.1 Pyrinomonadaceae bacterium | reverse complement strand
TTTCGTTCACGTTTCAGTACTTCCCGGCCGAAGCTCGTCTCGAGGACAGGGCGAACTGGGAGCCGCAGGATCTCGCCGGCGGCAAGAAGCCATTGTTTTACGGCAACCGTGATCCGCAGCGTATTTCCGTCCAGGAACTGTATCTCGACAATACGATGACCGATCGCAGTCTCAAGACGGACCTCGACGACTTGCGAACGCTCATGGACGAGGTCGACGGCAAAGGGACGCCGCCGGCGTTGCTTGCGATCTGGGGCGATCACAAAGAACGCTGCGTACTCGAGGAGCTGTGTGTTGAAGAGGTGATGTTCAATTCCGAGGGTGAATGTACGCGGGCGAAGATCAGCATCCAGCTGCTCGAGCTGCAGCCTGAAGGCGAGGGCACGACCGTTCGAACGCCGACTTATACGGAAGATGTTGATCCGGGTTAACGAGCATGAGATCGATATCTCCTTACGAGCGATATGGGACGCCGAATCCGGATGCGGATGCCGCACTCCAGGTCCACGTCTTTGTCGCCGGCGAGACGCTTAGCCTGATCGCCGATCGGTATTACGGGGACTGGCGCCAATGGCGACTGATCGCGGCGAGAAACAGCCTGACCGACGTCCGTGAAATCGAGCCCGGCACTCAGCTGCTGATACCAAGACGGCCGCTGGAAATGGGCAGCTACGAGAGTTCATGAGCTTAGCGAAACCAAACCCGCACGCGATCGTCGAGATCCAGCGGCCCGGATTCGCCGCCTCGGACGGGCAAAGCCAGGTGATCTATGACTCGTGGGTACACAAACGGCTCTTTGAAAAAGTAGAGATCGACCTCGTAACTAACGAGACGTCACAGGCGACGTGGGGCTTCTTCGATCCGAACTACAAGCTGATCGACGCATTTGCCGGTAACTCGCCAGTGCCAATGTCGACGGTCCGGATCTACATGGGCTATGGGGAAGAGCTTGGTGAGCCGCTTTTCAAAGGGTTGTTAGCGAGCGTTGAACGTGAGCAGAAAACAACGACATTCACGGCGTTCGACATGGGTTTCAAGATGAAGCTCGAGAAGAAAGCGGGATACAAAGCGAAGGCCGATGACATCGGCATCATCAAGGCCCTTGCAGAGCGTAATGGTCTGAAATTTGAGGGACCGGAAAAGCCGCTGCAGCTCGAACCCCACAGGTCCATGATGCAGGACGAGCAGACCGATTGGGATCACGTTATGGAGCGTGCCCACGATGCGGGACTCGTCATCTTTGTCAGGCAAGACACGCTCTTTGCAAAGTACCCGGCAAAGGTTACGAAACCGGTGATGACGCTGCACGGTCGTCCGCAGACTGACACGGTTTTGAAGAGCGGTTGGAACTTCGAGTTCCACACGCCGGAGAGTCAGGAAGGAAAGGCGAAATCGGTCAAGCATCGCGGTCGCGGGAAAGGCGGCAAACGGATCGAGGGCGAGTCGGATATCGCGAGCCGTGGCCATCAGATGGTCGTGCTGAAGAAAGATGCTCCGGGCGAGCACACGAAGGCAAAACTTTCGAAGCGGGCACAGGCCCAAAAGGATCTGGAAAGAGAGCATGCGTTTGAAGGACACGCCGGAATCCTGTTTCCGACCGATGGGGAACGTCTCGACGTCAGAAACACGGTGATGATGACTCAGATCGGCAAGCTGTTCTCGGGTAAATACATTTGCGATCGGGTCACCTATAACTTCGGACCGGCTCGGCTTGAGGTTGACCTTGAGCTCTACAGGGACATCGATGTCTAAACTCGGCCAGGGATTAAAAGGTCACGCCAGCAAGGCGATAGCTGATGCCGGCGCCTGGATGAATGGTGTCCCCGCGATCGTTGGTGACAATCAGGATCCTGAACGCCGGCATCGCGTCCGCGTGATTATCCCAGCGATCGACGAGAACGAGATCTATGACGAGTGGGCATCTCAAATGGTCTTTTGTCTCGGTACTGGTTTCGGCTCGGCGTTTATTCCGCCGGCGGGAAGCGAGGTAGTTCTTTTCGGACGTCTCGGTCAGAAGTACGGCCTCTACTATGCCTCGGTTTACAACGAGGAAATGACGGTGCCCGCGGGCTTTGACGATGAGCAAACGGTTGGAGTTCACGTACCGGGCAATTTGAAATTGATAGCAGACTTGCTGGCCCACCTTAGTGGCCAGAATGCCGAGGTGATCGCCGAGCAACTCGCCAAGATGACCGGCGAGAACGCTCATGTCATCGCCTCGAGCCTGGCAAAGCTCCAGGGAGAGAACGCACACGTTATCGCTTCGGCTCTAGCAAAGCTGCAGGGTGAGACAGCCGAGATCCACGGCAACACGGTGACGATCAATGCCGACGGATCGATGACGATCCACGCGAGCGGGAATATCGCGGTCAGCGCGGGCGGCACGCTGACGCTGCAGTCACGGGTGGTCAACAAGGTGGGCCCGCCGATCTAACTTTTATGAATCTTACCGGCACAACACTTTCTTTCCCGGTGCGACCGGATGTCCGCGGCACGATGAGCGGCGTTGTCGGCCGTGGGGAGATCATCGCGCAGGCGATCGCCGACATAGTCGAGACGCGGCGGGGCGAGCGAGTGATGCTGCCGGATTATGGGATCGACGACTTTGTATTTGAGGTACAGGATGCGTCGTTCGCTATCAGGCTGGCGGCCCACCTGGAGGGCCAGATCCTGAAGTACATACCGCTGGTCAAAAACCTCGAGGTTCAAGCGGCCACCGACGAAGACGGTCGGGCGACCGTCGAGGTTAGGTACACGGAAGTAGGGCAGGTCAATGCACCTCGGAACCTTGTGTTTCCTGTTTGGCGACTGCAGCAAGGGGCGATCTGATATGGCGGTTTGGTGGAGAAAGATGTACCTCGATCGGGTTGAGATAGTACCGGACGGCGAGGAGTCGAGGCATATACCCGATGCAAACTGTGAGTGCGATCCGGAGATCGGCACCGACGATAAAACCGGCCTGCCAGTGATCATGCACCATTCATTCGACGGACGAGAGATTTTTGAGGTTGAAGAGAAGCGACTGCCGGCGGCGTACCGAGGGAGAAGATTAGCGTGATCGAATACCCAGATCTC
>DASYKW010000244.1:0-56405 GCA_035995005.1 Pyrinomonadaceae bacterium | reverse complement strand
AAAAAGCTTCATCGCGGCTTCGACATCCGACGGTATGCTCCACATCTTTACATAGTGCGACAGCCATCGTTTATCTATCTGATTAAAACCCTGGGGGCTCGATACGAGCTTGATCGAAATACCCTCTGTCTTCTTTCCGTTCTTCGTCCCGATCGTGACGTCAACGTCTGACTTCTCGCCGTGTGGCTTTACGGCCACGACGTTCAAGACCTCGGCAGGCTGGTATCCCATGACCGCGAGCCAGGCCTGTGCATCTGAGTCCGCTTTCCAGTTGTTGAACTTATCGCGGATCTCGTCCTCGTTTTTAAAACCGTTCTTTGCGGTTTGCGATCCCAGCTCGACCTTCTGTGGTGCCGGTTGCTGGGCATACCCGCCGACGGCGGCAAGCCCAAACGCGGCATAAGCGAGGATGATCCTGACTGTCTTTAACATTGATGCGGTTGAGATTACCCGAGAGCTTGATTATTATCAACACGCGCTTTTCGCACCCTCCGGACCCAGCTCGACCCAGTATGTTGAGACTATCCAGCCTCCGCAGCAATCCGTTCGTCCGAGACGTCCTGTTTTTTTTGCTGTTCGTGGTTTTCACGGCGGGCATGCTGTGGCCTTGGGTATTGCACCTCAATAATGCGGTTGCCGACCCGGGCGATCCATACGCACACGCGTGGGAGCTCTGGTGGAACTATCATCAAACCTTTACCGATCCGTTTAACCTATTCCAGGCCAATATCTTTTACCCCGCGGAGTATACGCTAGCCTTTACCGAACACGGTTACGGCATAGCGATCCTTTTCTTCCCTCTTTTAGCTGTCGGGTTGCCGCCGCTTACGGTACACAGCCTTGCGACCTTCCTCGGCTTCGCGTTCTGCGGTTATGGGGCGTTCCGCTTGGCCCGCACACTTACTGACTGTACGGGTGCCGCGATCGTGGCCGGCATCTTATATGCGTTCGTACCGTATAGATACCTCGAGCTCTCTCATCTTCACTACATCTATTCCGGGTGGATTCCGCTGCTACTCGAGGCTCTCATACTGTTTTCCCGCGACCGCACTTGGAAGCGCGCCATATGGCTTGGGGTGACCTTCCTCTTTAACGGGTTGACTGCCATCACATGGCTGGTCCTTACGACCGTGCCGCTGGCATTCACACTCGTTTTCCTGGTAGCCCGCTACCGTCGGCTCCATGACGTACAATTTTGGATCCGCGGTTTTGTCGCAATGGCCGCGGCAACGGCCCTCCAACTGCCATTCTTGCTGCCGTATTACTACCTCAGCCAGATCTATGAATTTTCCTGGTCCATGGAGCAGATCGCGCGTAACCCTACACCGATCATAAACTGGGTTACAGCGGAGCGACGAAGCGTCGTGTGGCGCGGCATGGGAGTCGACCTCGGTGGAAACACGGGGCTCTTTCCGGGTTTGATGACATTGTTATTGCCGGTTGCTGGCTGTCTGCGAACACGCACTTACGGCGACTCATACACGGTAACGGATACCCGAGACAACGTACGGACGCTCGTCGGCTACGGAGCACTGAACGCCGTCGCTATTATCGGTGCCCTTTGGTGGCTGTTCGGGACGGGTTACGCCATGGGGCCACCAGCCCCAAATCGTGTGTTCACGGCTCTCTCGATGGATGTCGTTCTCTTCGTGACCTCAACGGCGATCCTCCTGCGTATTTGTCTTTCGAAGACGATACTCCGATCGCCCGCCGGGGAAATGATCGCCCTTGGCATCATCTGGGCCGCGGTTGGGTTTCTGATGAGCCTGGGTACAAACACCTTTTTCTTCCGCGTCCTGTTCCAGTATGTATTTGTGTTCCAGTCGCAGCGAGTTCCGCAACGGGCTGCGATGTTGTGCTATTTAGGCCTCGGTATACTGGCTGCGTTTGGAGCGAGATCATTGGGAGAGGTAATTCGCGAACGTTGGCCTCGCGTCCCGATCGCCGCGGTCTTCGTCGCCCTCGCGGCCATATCGCTCTTTGAATTGAGAGCGACCGGCCTGACGATCTATCCCGGCGTCGTCGCGCCTGACGAGCTAACGCTTAGGATCAAACGCCTCCAGATGAAAGGCGGCCTTCTTGAGCTACCGACAGGACGTGGCAAGCAATATGAGCATTTTTATATGCTGCGAGCCGCAGATCACGGTAAGCCCCTTATCAACGCCTCGGGGACGTTCCTGTCGCGAACCGTCGACAGGCTCGAGGAGTTAGAAGAACGTGAAGGCATCAAACCTGGCCTAATGGACTTCGTCGAGAGTATTCCGACGTCCTATGTGACTGTGCACAATTCGTTCATCGCCCCCGAGAGGCGGGCGGAATTCGATAGTTTTTTATCTGAGGCGTGGGCAAGCGGACGGCTGCGTTACATCGGGAGGTACGACGGCGTCAACGACCTGTACGCCGTCACGAGAATTGAACCCGAAGCACAGCCCGATTCAGGCGTGGTGTCGCCGTTCTGATCTACGGTCTAGTAGGCCTTTGTGAGATCGACGCCCGTATAGTAATGCTTGATGATCTCGTCGTATTTGACACCCATCTTTGCCATTCCGAAGGCACCGTATTGGCACATTCCGACGCCGTGGCCCCAGCCGCGGCCGGTGAAAGTGTAGTTCGTCGCGGTCGTGCCCGAATAGCGTTTGTTCATCACGAAAAGCTGCTCCGGCAATCGAAGTGCGGAGCGTATCTTACCGCCTTTCAATGTTTTAACGCCGTTCGAGCCGACGATCTCAAGCTCGATGGGGCGGCGTGAATATCCGACCTTTTTGACGTTGACGTCGTAGAGCGTTCCAATGCCGCGCACGTAGCGGGAAAGACGCGACTGCACCTCTCCGCTGGAAAGGGACTTGTTCCAGTATTCCCAAGGTGACATGCGCTCGGCGGTCGTCGGAGCGTCGGTGGGCTCGATCTCGAGAAATTTAACGGCACCCAGCGCATCGAGCTGGTAGTGGACCTGCTCACCGCCGACAAGCGCCGCTTCCTTTACCGGATACATCGCCGCGCCAAACTGCCTGAAAAGAAAAACGTCCGGCCTGACGACCAATTGCTTCTCCGACTTGCCGCTCTTGAGCACGAGCTTGCCGTCGACGCTCGTCTTGGCTTCGCCCGAGAGCATCTCGGGCATCCACTTTCTCTTTTCGTAGATCTGCCGGATGAGCCGCATCATCTCCGCTCGCGAAAAGGCCTTGTTCGGCTTGAGCGTCAGGTCCGGATGGATCGTAAAGTACCCGTCGCGGAGTAACGCCGCTATATCCGCTCGCCTCTCTTTTGGGATCTCGGCGGCATCGTCGAACGAGAGTTGATAGTTCACATCCGAGTCGGTGAGCAGCGTATCGGCGTAACCCGGCGCATAAAC
Source organism: Pyrinomonadaceae bacterium (assembly GCA_035995005.1). Classification (GTDB taxonomy): domain Bacteria; phylum Acidobacteriota; class Blastocatellia; order Pyrinomonadales; family Pyrinomonadaceae; genus OLB17. The sequence continues at coordinate 53,053 of DASYKW010000244.1, read as the reverse complement.
AAAGGCGGCGATGATGCGAGCGAGCTCGGTCGGTTTCGACGTGTTCTTATCGACATTGGGAAAGGGTTTGCCAAATCGTGTTGCGAGTTGGTTGAGCCAATTCGACAGCTCGCCCTGCGTCAGCGCATCGTCAAACCACTCATCGGTCATCTGCGGTGTCTCAAGGTAAAATCCGTTCGACGCGAAGATCGACATCAATCGCGCGAGCTCAAGATTCCCTGCGTCCCGCAGCTTAGCGGGCTGGCGTGCAGTTTTGATCAGAAATGGATCGAAATGGCGGTGTCCCTCGAGCGAACATTCGACGCCTTTTAGGTAAGGTTCTCCCTTATCAAAAATGTTGCCGCCGTCCTCCGTACGACCGCCGCATGTCGACGTAAAGTACGCCATGATCGGCTTGCCCTGATACGTCGCGACAATGCCTCGCGTCTCATTGACCGCCTGCGTGCCCATCTTAGTTTCGATCGAAACTCCCTTATAAACCTGCGACCAGATCGTCGGCACCATGTCGAATCCCTGACGCCCGTAGGTGCCGATATTCGCAACCGCATACGTCCTTGCGGCGACGGCTTGGGCCTTTTCCGCCTCGAGCTGCGGCAAACCCAGTTCGGCCGGCACGACGCCATAAAGATAGTCCTCGAGCGGCACGACGTTGACGACCGTCAATGACCCCTTTGCGTTGACGAAAACCTCTATCTTGCCGCGGTAAGCCTTTCCGTTGAGCTTGATCGGGTTGGACCGCTCATTTGACGAGCCGAATGCCACGGCCTTCAACGACGTAAAGCCCTCGACCGGGGCATTGACGATGACCTCGCGAAGATTTGGATCGACAGAGCCAGTAACGGTCGCGTTGGTCGAACCCGTTGTCTTGGTTAGGCTGCGAACGTCGCTCGAACCCTGCGTCTTGAGCTGCTGCGAGAGGGCTATGGCGTCCGGCGAGAGGATGGTCTTCTTCTCGGTGACGGTGATGGAATCGTCAAAGCCTTTCTCGGCCAGTTTCGCCTTGAGAGCGTCGGCCTCGTCGTCCGTCGCCTTGACCGAGCCGACCCAGACCTTCCACGTGTTTGCGGTCGGATCGAGACTGACGATGGCCGTCTCGCCAGTTGCATCGCGAATATCCTTGGCGAGTGCCGCCGCATCGGTTTGAGCGGGCAAATTCTGAAATTCGATCCTATAATTCTCGATCTCGGGCGGCCTGTAAGCTCTCGCAGACACCGTGACCCGCGTTGTCGCCATCGTACGCAACGGCTCGTCCGGACTCATCGCAACGAGCGACGTATCGCCCGTCGTGATCGTCACCGAGCTTGAGTTTGTTGAGAGCCCGATACGTATCAGCGGCTCCGAGAAAAGGCGAAAAGTGCGGTAGCCGCCGGCCTTTGCCGCCGGGCTGATGATCGCCGTTATCGCCAGGATAAAAAGCAGCCTGCGCAGGGTCATTGAACTATCTTACTTCTCGAGAGCGTTAAAGATGAACGGGAATGTTCCCCACGATTGTCCCCGGTGCTGCGGGCGAAAGCCGAAGAGCACGATCTTGCCTTTGCCGTAAGATGTCTCGACGAGGGCGGCCTTGCCGTCGCGGAATTTCGCGCCGAGCGTCCAACCCGACAGCATTGGCCCATATCGAGCAACGACGCGTGCGTTTGCGTCAGCGGCGAGGTCAAATGCCGAGCTATCCGTAAAGTACGCCGCGGTATCGGGGGCGAGCCCGCGGGCGAGCGGTTGCCGAGTGTCTACATCGAGCTGCACGATCGAGCCGGGATCGTAGAATTCGCTGCGTTTTAACCCAGCGAGTACGTTTTTGATCGGCAGCCCCAATCTCTTGATCACCATTCCGCATGAGTCATCAAAACAAATGAGCTTGCCGCCATTCGCTACAAACTTCTTAAGCTCTTCAACGCCCGCCTCGCCGATGCCGGTAGCGAATTCGGCAGGATAACGCTCGGTCGAGAGGCCGTTTACGATCGAATTCTCACTGTCAGCCGGCAGGATGATCGCGTCGAGATCGAGCCATCCCGACCGAATGTCGGCATCGGCAACGGACTTGAAGGGAATTTGGAACGTGTCGAGCACAAATCGCGTCCAGCCCTCATCCATCGAGCCTGTATAGCCTTTATAGAGGCCGACGCGGGGGTTTGTTTTAAGCGGGTTAGGCTGCTTGGCGAATGGAGGCTCCGGTACCGGCAGGTTCAACACCATTCTGGCTTCGTTGATGTCGACGATGAGCTTTGTCGTCGATGCATTCGCTCCGTCCACCTGCCAGACGGTCGAGTAATCAACGCCCATCTGCAGCGGCAGCGTCCAGCCCGCGACATCGTATGGCACCTCGGCCTCACCGTTGGGCAAGAGGCGATGCGGGTACACCTGCTTTTCAAAAAGGCTGAGAACGTTGTTCCGCTGCGGCTGGTTCGTAAAAACGAGAAAACTGCCAAGTGGAATCTCGCCGAGGCTTGCCTGGGTCTTCTCGGTCTTTGCGTGCAGCTCGCGCGTCATCCGGTGGACCTCGATCCCTTGCGCCATGAGGATCTCGAGAAAGCGCGCCTCGTTTGCGGCATTCGGTTGTCCGGCGGGTATGACAAAAGCCACAGGATCGTCGCTGTAAGACTGTAGATTGTCCCAGCCGTATTGATAAAACTGCCTGAGATATTTAGGCCGGAATTTCGCGGCCATCGTGAGCAGCGATCGTGACGCCGTCATCTCGATATTCGCGATGTCCGAAGGATGCCAAACGCCGCCGCGCCACGGATCTGGATAATTTGTCGCCGATTCGAGCAGATTCGGCAGACCTCGGACGCCTCGATTTCGCTTGAGATCGTCCTCCTTGACCGTGATCGGCGACATCAGGTTTGCGCTCGCCGCCTCGCTCAGGATGCCGATGGAATTGTGATAATACGGCGCCGACCGGAAGCCCCCGTGCCACCAGGTGTCGTAGGTCGAATTTGTCGCGACGCCCTGCGTCCCCTTTTCCTGCAGGTCCGCCGCCATCTTATAGCCGAGCACGCCGACCTCGCGCAGGATCGCAGGGTCAACGCGGGGATTCACAGGATCGAAGAACGGCGGAATGATGAATCGCGACGCATTCGTGCCTTGCTGATGAATGTCGTAAACGATCTGCGGAAACCATTCTTTCCAAAAGAGTTTAGTGATCGCCTGCGTCTCGGCAAGATTCAGCATGAACCAATCGCGGTTATCGTCGTGGCCCGCGTAATGGTGATAAAGCTCGGGTGGCGACGTGCCTTCGCTTTTTGTGCCAAGAGTTTTGCGATACCACTTAGCGACAATATCCACGCCATCGGGATTCGACGAGGGGATCAATAGAAGGATCGTGTTGTCGAGGATCTCTTTTGTATCGGCGTCGGACGAGGTCGCGAGCTCGTAGGCGAGATTCATCGACATCTGGGCCGCGACGACCTCGGTCGAGTGGATCGAGCAGGAGATCGACACGATCGTCTTTCCGTTCTTGATCAGGTCGTCTCGTTCGGTGTCAGATCTGATCGTTCGCGGATCGGCGAGCTTCGCCGAAATGCGGCGATATTTCTCGAGGTTCTTGATGTTGTCGGACGATGAAATGAAAGCGACGATCAGAGGGTTGCCGTTCGTGGTCTTGCCGATCTCCTTGACGGTGACCTTATTACTCCCACGATCGAGTTTTGTAAAGTAATCCGTGATCTGCCGCCAATCGGCGATTGCCTTGTCGTCCGTTGGGTGAAAGCCTAAAACACTCTGCGGCGATGGCACCTGCGCGGCCGTGGAATAAACTCCCACAAAACACACGAAAAACAACAAAAGACAGGCCTTTGCACTTTGGATGTGGGACCTTAGACTTACATTCATGCCGCAGGCTCCTGAAGGGCTGATCACCGACAATTCCAAGCTAACGTTTACAGTCCCCGAGTCTAGCAAATCGCGGCTTGCCGGAAAACTGCGTTACTGGTGGTGCTGGCTCGCTGCCGGGTCGCTGCTGCTTGTGGTGGGATTGCCGTCGCTCATTTTCCTCTGGATCATCGACCGCCGGCGCGCGTTGTACCCGACAGCTCTTTGGGGGGCCGAGACCTGGCTCAAGGCATGCGGCGTAAATGTCAAAGTCACGGGCCGCGAGAACCTGGACGCTGATACCCAATTTGTCTTTGCCTCAAATCATCGTTCTTACCTCGACACGGCCGCTCTCTTTGTATGCACCGGAAGGCGGATGGGACTTGTCGCAAAGAAAGAACTGCTAAAGGTTCCCGTGATGGGCCAGGGGATGAATTTTGTAAATATCATCGCCATCGACCGTTCGAACGCCGAGCGTGCTTTGCGCTCAATGGAAAAGGCCCGCGACGTTATGGCCGACGGTTATTCGTTTGGCGTATTTGTCGAGGGAACACGTGCGATGCCGGGCGAGTTGCTGCCGTTTAAAAAAGGAGCTTTTCATCTCGCGATACAGACCGGTGCACCGATCGTGCCGGTCGCAATTAAGAACAGCGACCGCCTTATGGGCAAGGACACCGGCGTCGCATATAGCGGCGAGATCGAAATGGTCTTGCTTCCGCCGATCCCGACCAAGGGGAAAACGATCGACGACGTCTCCGAGTTGCTCCTCGCAACCCGCGCGACGATAGCAGACGAGTTAGGCAGTGAGAATTAGCCGCAGATAAGCGCGGATTACGCAGATAGGACGCGATTTCCTTTTATCTGCGTTTCCGCGTTTATCTGCGGCTGGATGTATTACGGTTTTTTCGGCGTCGGGCTCGGCTGCGGTTTCGCCGGCGTGTCGTCGTCGAGAATGCGCACCTCGCTGCGGCCCTGTTTATAGTTCGTGTATTTGACCCGCATGCGGATCTTCAGCACGCTGCCGTCGCCAAAAACAAGCTCGTCGTCGCTCGTGGCGTACGTCGGAAACCAATACTTACCGTCGATATTCTCGCGGTAGGTATCGACTATCGGAAACTTATTTTGTTTGGTCTCAGGCACCGCCTTGCCGCGGGTCTTAACGATCATCTCGTCCTCGATATCCACCCAAACGCGGCCCGTGAAAAGACGCAGCTTTGATTTCTTAGGATCAGGAATGACCTTTGGCGTTACATCAAAGACGAAAAGATTCAGCTCGTCAATGCGTTCAGTTCCCAGATACGTAAAGTTGTACTTGTCGACGTTCGACGGGTCTAGTGCAAATGGCGTTACGCCGCCGAGATCCTCAAGGTCCTCGGGCGTTACGAAGCCCGGCGGTGTGGTCTCGACCGGAGCAAATAGCACCTTCTCAAATCTTCCGCCATCCTCGCTGAATGTCATGAACGAGTCGCGTCGGTACGTACCGGTGATCTGTCCGCCAAGCCCGATCGTGTTGACCGTCGCAAACCGGTTGAAGACATAGCCCCTTAACGCCTCGCGAAACTCGGCCTCCTTTCCGGTAAAGTGGGCAATGATCTTTTGGATCTTCTCCGGGCTGCGAGGGTCTGGCTTGATGCCGTCATTCTGTCCAAAAGCCGCCGCCGCGAACGCAGCCGTCAAAATAGTCGCAGATAAAAGTCTGTTCATCATCTCGATCCTTTGTCGCAGAAACCTGAGAATAGATGCTCTCGATCGGTCAAAAGTTGACCGGCGATACCAACTAGGCCACCGACCGACCTGCTAGAATGGCGAATAATTCGGGCGGTCGTCTTAACACAGACCGCGTGAATGTTGATTCTCGTCTATCAATGACAGAAATCCCAAATTTCCCGGGTGTAAACCTCGTCGGCGCCTTTGACTCACCGATGGGCTTGTCCGAGGCCGCCCGCGGGACAGCGAGAGCTCTCGAGGCCGCCGGGATCCCATTCTCGCGTATCAACTGGCCAGGCGATCCATTGTCGGCCTCGTCATTCACTTACCCGATCAACATCTTCCAATTCAACCCAAATTTGCTGATGCACTTTCTTGTGGAGGGCGGCGACGAGGTTTTGGCTGACCGCTACAACATCGGTGTCTGGTTTTGGGAGAGTCAACGCTTTCCCGAGGAGTGGAAGTACGGGTTCGGCGTCCTCGATGAGATCTGGGCGCCAAGCAAATATTGCGAGACGTCCTTTGCCAGTGTATCGCCGTTGCCTGTCGTCCGAATTCCCGTTGCGGTAGACCTGCTAGCTCCAACGTTTGGCCGCAAGGAGCTGGGGCTACCCGACGACGTCTTTATATTCCTCTTCATGTTCGACGCTGGAAGCACCTATGAACGCAAAAACCCGTCGGCCGTTGTTGAAGCATTCCTGAAGGCATTCGGCCTATTGCGTGAGGACGTGATGCTCGTGATCAAATCGTCGAGCGACGGGATCGATCCGCAAGGATCCGCCGATCTGGAGGGTCTGTACAAGGGTGCCCAAAACGTCCGCCGGATACCCCGCACGATGCCCCGTGACGAGCTTAATTCCCTTATCGCCGTCTCGGACTGTTATGTATCGTTGCACCGCTCCGAGGGTTTTGGGCTGCCAATCGCAGAAGCGATGTTTTATGGAAAGCCGGTGATCGCGACCGACTTTTCCGGAAATTGTGACTTTATGGACGCAAGCAACAGTTTCCCGGTGAGATACACCCTTGAGAAACTAGGCGACAAGGTCAGGCATCCTGCCTTCAGTTCGGATGACATCTGGGCACTGCCGGATATCGATCACGCTGCCGAGCTGATGGCACAAGTTTTCTCGGACCGTCAGAACGCTCTCGACAAAGGGCGCCGTGCCGCCCAAACGATCCGCAGCGTCCTCGGTCCAGCGAAGGTTGGAAAGACGATTAGCCAGCGTCTAAACGAGATCGAGGAATTATCGACACAAAATCTAGACGAGCGCCGCCGCAAATGGACCCTCTCCCGCTTTCTCGCACAGCAGGTCAGGAGCCAAGCCGCTAGTCCACAAACTCGACCTTGACCTTGTGGGGGATGATGCCGGCCTTGTGGCCCTCGTCGAGGAGTTTTTTGACGGCCTTGCGGCCGCGTTCGCCGTAGTCGAGCGTGAGGTCGTTGACCCACATCGCGACAAAGCGGTCGGCGAGAGCCGGCTCCATGTCGCGGGCAAACTGCATCGCGTAGGCAAGAGCGTCCTCGCGGTTGTCTAGCGAATATTGGATCGAGCGGTGCAGATGGCCAGAAACCTCGTGCATGAGGCCCTTACCAAGATCCCGTCTTATAACGTTACCGCCCATCGGCAGCGGAAGCCCTGTCTTCTCGTGCCACCATTCCCCGAGGTCAAGCACCTTGTGCAGGCCCATCTGATTGTAGAAAAGCTGTCCCTCATGGATCAGCAGCCCAGCGTCCACATCGCCGTTCTTGACCGCGTCAATGATCTTGTCAAACGGCACGACGACATGCTCGAAATCTTTGTTAAAGATCCGCAGGGCAAGATAAGCGCTCGTCAGCTCGCCCGGAACTGCGATCTTCATCTCGCCGATCTCAGACGCATCGCGCGGCTCGCGGGTTACGACGATGGGGCCGTATTTGTCGCCGATCGAGGCACCGTGCGGCAACAAAGCATATTTGTCCGAGACGTACGCATACGCGTGGAATGAGATCGCGGTGACGTCAAAAACGCCGTTCTTAGCATCCTCGTTCAGCGTCTGGATGTCCTTCAAGGTGTGCTCAAACTTGAGCCCGTCCGTCTCGAGCTTGTTGGTCGCCAGGCCGTAAAACATGAATGCGTCGTCCGAGTCAGGCGAATGGGCGACGGTGATGGTGCGGGGTTCGGAGCTTTGTTCAGCCGTTACTGTCATACATCAGGTGAGAGAGTAGTAAACGTTCGTGTCGTACAGAATCTCTATTTTACCGCCCACGGAATGTTTCGCAAAGAGGTTGCGGAGTTCGGTGAGCATCTGCGGATAGACCTCGCTATCAGGCGACGGGACATACGACGACGAGGACATTCGCCCTTTGAGGCCGGCAAAATCGAATATTTGCTTGTTCGCAAAGGTCGCCGAGCCATACTGGTGGCGAAAAAATCCGCCCAATTGTTCGGCCGCAATATTCTCGTGACGAACAACGCTGTAGTCGGTCGACCATTTGATCAGATATGCCTCGTAATCGATCAGAAAGGGCGTCGTATCAAGCTGCCGCTCATTCCACATCAGTACGATACGGCCGTTGGGCTTGAGGATGCGGCGGAACTCTCGTCGGGTCGGAAGCAGCTCGAACCAGTGAAATGCCTGAGCGGCGACGACCATATTGACAGACGCATCGGGCAGCGTCGTGTCATGCGACGTCCCGTTTACCGGCGTAAACTTGCCCTGACCGCGCAGATAGTCGGAAGACGCCTCGCGCATTGCGTCATTAGGCTCGATGCCGTAAACGCGGTTGCCGTTCTCGAGGAACAGCTTTGACGAGATCCCCGGCCCACACCCTACATCGGCGATCGTCCACCTTGGCGTCAGGCCGCAGGTCTTAGCCAAAAAGGCGACGATCTCGCGCGGATAATCGGGCCGGTATTTGACGTAGTTTGCTACGCGATTTGAGAACCGGTCAACTGAGTCGCTCATGAGCCGACCTCCTCACCCGTCCAGGCGGTCTTGCTCGAATGGGGAATGTCGAATTGGTCGAGTATCCGATAGCAAAGATGCTGCACAAGATCGTCGATGGTCTTTGGCCGGTGGTAAAAGCCCGGACTCGCGGGTAGAATGCGAGCTCCCGCACGCGTGAGCCGTAGCATGTTCTCGAGATGGATGACGTTGTACGGCGTCTCGCGAGGCACGACGACAAGCTTTCGCCCTTCTTTGAGGCAAACGTCCGCCGCGCGATGGATAAGATTTGTCCCGACTCCCGATGCGATAGCCCCGATCGACGCCATCGAGCACGGAACGATGATCATGCCGGCCTGCTTGTTCGACCCCGAGGACGGCTTGGCCGCGAGGTTATCGAGTCGCCAGTATCGTATAAGTTTTGAGGTCGCGTCGAGGCCCAGCCACTCGTTAATAAGTTCGTTCGTCGGAACCTTGAGGTTCACCCCACGTTCAACCTGCGCGACAGTTATCGCGGTATCCGACATGATCAGATTTATTGTCTCGACCACGCCGCTTGCGGCCAGCAGCTGCAAGGTTCGCTCGGCATAGATGGTACCCGAGGCGCCGGTGATGGCAACAGTCAATTCCATAGACGATATACTCATTCTAACGTCTGCAAGCCGACTTACGGTAAGTTTCGGCCCGGTTATCTTTGCAACGTAGGACGTCTATCACTACTCATATCATCTGTATGCATATATCAAGGTGGGTCTTTCTGCTCTTTATTCTCTTTGTGCTCTCGGTCCCGGCGGCCTTCGGTCAGACCGGTAAGAATCCGGTGATCATCATTCCTGGCCTTGAGGGCTCAGAAATACTGCAAAAGGATGGCTCTCACGCCTGGTTCAGCGTCCGACGCGGGAAGGGTGACGATCTTCGACTCCCAATGACATCAAGCGTCTTGTCGCGGGATCGGGACTCGTTGCGCGTGGGCGATATCATCCGCAAGGTTGACGTTAAGCTCTTACCTGACATCGAGGTCTATCAATCGCTGACCGACGCACTTGAGAGCAAAGGTTACGCCGAGGCGCAGTGGAATAACCCAAAGCCGACAGACGTCTATTACGTCTTTCCGTACGATTGGCGACGCGACAACGTAGAGAATGCCCAGCTGCTGATCCAGAAGATGGCGGCGGTGAAACGACGTCTTCGGCGTCCGCAGCTAAAATTCGACATCCTGGCGCATTCGATGGGCGGATTGATCGCGCGCTACGCCGCGATGTATGGCGCTGCGGAACTGCCCGTGGGCAATCCCGTGCCGACGTGGGCGGGTGCAGCGTATATCAACAAGCTGATGATGTTTGGCACGCCTAATGAGGGCTCGTTCCTCGCCTTTGACGCGATGCTCAACGGTCAGGCAGTCGTTGCGAATCGCAAGCTGCCGCTAGTGGACGACTTTCGCGCCGAGGACGTATTCACGCTGCCCGCCGCCTATCAGTTGCTGCCGCACCCGGCAAGTACGCGATTTTTCGACGACTCGCTCCAACCGCTGCCGGTTGACCTGTACGATCCGGCAACTTGGACAAAATATGGGTGGGGCCCGCTCAACGACCCGAAATTTCTCGCCAAGCTTAAGGATGCAGCAGCGCTTGCATTGACCAATAAGGCGATCAAGCCAAAACAGTACGACGGTAAAGGCAATCTCGACGACCGGCTCATCTCGCAAACAACCTACGCCCAGGCAAAGAGTTTCTTCGCAGCGGCCCTAAATCGAGGCAAGCGTTTTACCGCGGCGCTCGATGCCGAATCAAAGAAACAGCCGCTGCCGATCTATATCTACGGCGGCAACTGCGCTCAGACCCTCGATGGCGCGGTTCTCATCGCGGACAAGGACGGCAAGTGGGAAACGGTCCTCAATGACAAGGACATCAAGTCAAAGGATGGAAGAACGTTCAAAAAGGACGAGGTAAAGGCCGCGATCTACGCTCTCGGCGATGGCCGCGTGACGATGGGATCGCTTGTTGCGGCGAGCAAGCCGCTTGCCTCGGACGCAAAGGTCGAGTTCTTTGGCGCGTCTTATCCGCTGGCCTCGAGCTTTTTTGGATGCAGCACGCACCTCAACCTATTTCTTGAGAAGCCGATACAGGATAGTTTCCTGAGCGCTTTGGTGGTTAACAAGCAGGTGCAGCCTTAAGGATTTATCAGGACAAATAAGCGGTCGGCGTAGTCACTTCTTGCGTTACGCAGGATCTCGTACTGGACCTGCGCCATGTCTTTGTTGCCGAGCTTGATATAAGCGCGGCCGAGGTTGTAGCGGGCTTTTTCAAAGTCAGGATTGTAGCCGAGCGCGTTGTTAAAGGCCTCTACGCTCTCGTCGGGCTTGCCGCTCTCGAGATAACTCTCACCGAGCGAGTTATACGTTTTGGCATCGGGCTTGTACACCTTCAAAGTGTCGAAGGCAGTCGCCGCCTCGCCGTAACGCTTTTGCTTGAACAACGCGAGAGCGAGTCTCTCGAGCGAATTCGTATGGTCGGGCTTTAATGCGATCGCCCTGCGGTATGCGAGGATCTCCTCGTCTGGGCGATTCATCCGGCCAAACGTCAGCCCAAGGGAATATTGCGTATCGGGATTGCCGTCGTCCAGCCGGATCGCCTGTCGATACGCGTCGACGGCGTCCTTGTACTGGCCGAGAGCGTAGCTCGAGGCTCCGATATTTACCCAGACCGGCGTCCATTCCGGACGCAGCCGCGATGCCTGTCGCGATGCTCGCAACGCATCCTGATGGCGGCCGAGCAGGCCGTAACAATAGCCCGCCTGATACCACGCCTCGGCGTAATTTGGATCGATCTCGACCGCCTTTTCAAAATTTGGCACCGCCCGAGCGTAATCGTCCCGCGATAGCTGCGCTAGGCCCTGCGAATATGCACGCTCGGCCGCAGAGCGTTTGTTCTTTTGGGTTTCGGCAGCGAGTGACGAGAAGCTCTGGACATCGCCGACCTTGAGCTGGGCAAACCGCTCGGCAGGAACTGCAAAGTTCAGATTCTGCCCTTCGGCCGCTTGCAGCGTTGCGATGCCGATCACCTGTCCGGCCATATTCACGACAGGCGAGCCGGACGAGCCCGGGCTGATCGACGCAGTGATCTGAATGATCTTGCCGTAGCCTGAGATCTCGCGCACCGCTGACACGATGCCATTCGATACCGAGCCCTCGAGCCCGTAGGGATTGCCGATGACGACGATCGATTCACCCTCCTGCGGTGCGGCCAACAGGATCGGAAGCGGGACGGCTAACTCTTTTGGAACATCGACCCTAAGCAGAGCGAGATCGCCCTCGCCATCTACCGCCAGCACGCCACGGACGGGAAACTTCCGCCCGTTCAACAGGTGGATCTCAACTCGGCTCGAGCGCTCGATAACGTGGCGATTCGTTATCACCCGGTCGGGAGCGATAAAGAAACCGCTGCCGCGCGAAACCGTGTTGTCCTTTGCATCAAAGGTCTCGATCGCAACCGCCGAGGGCTTTATCCGCTTTACAAGCTCTGGCAGAAAATCCTGCGCACACGCAGCGGCGACGGTCGTGCAGACCACCGCTGACATGAAGAAGATCCGTAAGTAAAGGCGTTGCATCGGCGTGAAAAGCTCTGATGATTATATGTGCTTTCGCGCTTGCCGCCAAAAAAGGCGGCCCTGACGAGCCGCCCCAAGGAGTCACGACGTTAGAGACCGTTACTTGATTATTCCGTTCCCGTCGAGGGCCGTGTAAACGTCCGGCGAGTAGAGTCCGAGCCACTTGTCGTAATTTGGCGTCTTAAAGATCTCGTCGTAGACGCGTGCGTTGAGCTGCTCGAGATCGCCGGTGCCCCCGCGTTCATTCAACCATTGATAGATCTTTGTGTGAAAAATGTAGTCGTTTCGCGTCGTGTCGAGAGCAACAAAATCGTCGATCTTGGCAAAGAGCTTTTTCACCTCGTCGTCACTGAGACCCGACTTTGCGTTCTGACGGCGGATGAATTTCACACTGTTCTGATCGATCTTTAGCTCCGGAGCGTAGATCCTCGCGAGCTTGACCCACTCGTCAAACTTGATCTCCGGTTCGAATTTCGCAAAATCGTCATACACCCGCAGGATCGAGTATTCGTCGACGATGATCGCCTTAGCCATCGCCATTGGTGCCGCGAGCACCGCGATCGTGCCCGCCTTTGGCTCAACGAGCTGAACTCCCGACTGCTCCACCGCGGCGTTGCGCGCGGCCGTAATACGGTCAAAATTCTGTTTCCTGAATTTCATCAGAGCCAGTGCGTGACGCGCGTCCGGCACGGATCGCAGACTCGTATTCATCGCATAGGCTCCGGTGAGATACGCCATAAATTCCTTCGGACTGTAGAGTCCCGGAATGGCATCGATCACCTCGCCGTCCTCGCTGAGAACGTAGTGGATCGAATTCCCCGTGATCGTCCGCTCGATCTTGCGGCCGTCGCCAAAATCGATCGTGATCCTCGGTGCCGGTCTGACGGATTTCCAATGGAGGATGTAATGGTCGCGTAGGTACTGAGAGATCTCGGCGTTTGGGTAAAGGATCGCCCGGAACAAACGGCTGTTCGCACATGAGAATTCTTCGTTTAGATTGCCTAGCAGCCGCAAAGACAGTATTGGCTTGTGCTGCATCTTTGCCGCGCGCTTTGCCGCTTCGAGATCGGTGTACCAGTAGAGGTGCGCGGCGTAGTTGTCCTTTTGCATGCCGACGGTGTCGATCGCCGTTGCGACGCGCTTCCAATCGTCATCCGACTCGCCGGTCGTCGAGAATTTATCTATCTCGTCCGAGTAGCGTGCAAATAATGCGTCGAGGCCGAGCGGGCCCATCGCACGCAGCTCACGGATCGCGGCGGTTGCGGTCGCAGGGTTGTCTGATGCGGCCTCGGCTGCGATCTCATTTACACTTCGGCCGCCGGCCGACGCCGTGCACGCGAGCAGCAGCATTCCCATTAGTACAAGGGCAAAATACCTGATCTTCATTTGATACACCTCCGGTTTTACCGAAAGAACGCGATAAGCGACGCGTTCTTGCAGCAAGATTTGCGGGTTGTCGCGAAAAGACTAAAATCGAGATATGAAGATAGCTATAGCCGCCGACCATGCGGGGTTCGACGAAAAGGAAAAGATCAAGTCCACACTCGACGATCTCGGCGTTGAGTACGAGGACTTTGGCACCAACTCGACCGAGTCAGTGGATTATCCCGACTACGCAAAGAAGGTCGGTGAGGCCGTCGCAAACGGCGATGTCGATCAGGGCCTCCTTGTCTGCGGCTCGGGCACAGGAATGGCTATTGCCGCCAACAAAGTTCCGGGTGTTCGTGCCGCCGTCGCGTGGAATGAGGAGATCGCACACTTGGCGCGCGAGCACAACGATGCCAATGTCCTGTCGCTCTCCGCGAGATACATTTCACCGGATGAGAACGACAAGATCGTACGGGCGTGGTTTGGCGCACATTTTGACGCCGGCCGTCACGAGCGTCGGGTCAACAAGATCAACGCGATCGAAAAAGAAGAAAAGGCAAAATGACGTACTGCGGCCATATCAGCGAGATCCAAAAAGTCACGCCGAGTGCGGACGGCTGCGAGGACTGCCTCAAGATCGGTGCGACGTGGGTGCACTTGCGACTCTGCGAGATCTGCGGCCACGTAGGCTGCTGTGACTCGTCGCCAAACAGGCACGCGACCAAACACTATCACGCGACGCAGCACGCGGTGATCCGTTCATTCGAGCCCGGCGAGGAGTGGGGCTATTGCTACGTCGACGACGCATTTTACGAGACGCTTCCGTCTTAGCAGGTATTGATCAGGAGGGGACACGAATTATATGGCTACAAGCGCCGAGTGGCATGAGGATTACGACAAGATGAGCGAGGCATCGCGCAACTTTTCACGCGCGATCAAATCGGTGCAAGAGGAGCTCGAGGCCGTCGACTGGTACAACCAGCGGGCCGAGCAGACGAGCGACGAACAGTTGAAAAAGATCCTCGAACACAATCGCGACGAGGAGATCGAGCACGCTGTCATGGCCCTCGAATGGTTGCGCCGTAACAACGAGAAAGTTCACGAGCACATGAAAACGTATCTTTTCACGACAGAGGACATCCTCGAGATCGAAGAGAAGGCCGAATAAGTGTCAGAACCGGGAGCGGTAGCGACCGGGTTCTTGGGTCGTCCCACAGAAAAACCACCCCGTCCGCCGAGGCGGCAGCCACCCCTCCTTTGTAAGGAGGGCAGCCAATTATGACGCCGTTTCCCGAAATTCCACTCGACGCTTGGCGGCCGACCAAGAACACTCTGCACCTCTGGCTGCAGATCGTCGGCAAGATCCGCCTCCGCACACATCCGCGTGTAAATCACTGGTGGCACGTGACGCTGTATGTAAGTCCACGCGGCCTGACAACACGGACGATCCCTTACAAGGACGGCAGCTTTGATATCGAGTTCGACTTTAAGGAGCACGCGCTCAAGATCAAGACGAGCGATGGTCGTTACGAGGATTTCGCGCTTTACGACGGTCTGACGGTCGCCGACTTTTATGCGAGCCTGATGGCCAATCTCGCAAAGCTCGGTATCGACGCCCACATCTGGGCCGTGCCGTATGAGGCGCCGTCGACGACGCCTTTTGCCGAAGACCACGAGAACAAAAGTTACGACAAGGAATACATCGAGCGTGCTCACCGCGTGCTGGTCGCCATCGATGACATCCTTGAAGAATTTCGCGGTCGCTTTACGGGCAAATCGACGCCGGTGCATCTCTTTTGGCACAGCTTTGACCTTGCATTGACGCGGTTCTCCGGCCGTCCCGCTCCGCCAATGCCGCAGGCAAATATGGTCACACGCGAAGCGTATTCGCACGAGGTCATCAGCTTTGGATTCTGGTTTGGCGACGACAAAGAGAACGGTGTTCCGTTTCCCGCCTTTTATTCCTACGCAGCCCCCGAGCCCGCCGACCTCGCCGCCGAGCCACTCGCATCCGGTGCCAAGTGGGCGGAGGCCAACGGCTCTCACTTGGCACTGCTGATGTACGACGAGGTTCGAAAGTCGGCCGATCCGCGTGCCGCGGTTCTCGAGTTCCTTGAAAGCGCTTATCAAGCGAGCTCAAAAAGAGCCGGTTGGGCGATCAAGGATTTTCAGCTTCGAATGCTAGATGCTTGATCACGAAACCGCTTTTGTTGAAGCCTTCGTCGTTCCAGATAAACGGGTGCGATATCGTGAGTTGCTTGCAAGCGGCAAGCGCGGGAAGCTGACGGCGAAACTTGACCACACGCGCGATCTGGACATCGGGATGGCACGCTCAATAGCTCCGGATAACCAAGATGCGGATAGCATACTCCGCATGTTGCTCGATCTCGGAGCGTCGCAGACGTGTCACGTCATATCTAGTGATTCAAGGCTGGACGGTCAAGAAATGGACCTTGCAGCCGTGCTTGTTGACATCGTCGGTCACGGGAATGCGACTTTCGTTTCGTGCATTCCTGGCCGACTTGGATACTTCGAAGGGGCTGAAAAGGGAGAACGGTTCATCTTCAAAGCCTGATGCCAACCGCTTGGCTGACCTATTTTTCCTTGTAGATCGTTCCGTTTTTCATTACAAAGATAGGCAAAGTTTCCATCAATTTGATGGTCTTGAGCGGGTCGCCAGAGACTGCGACTATGTCGGCCGTTTTTCCTGCTTCGAGCGAACCGATCGACTTTTCGAGGCCGAGGAGCTTAGCGGCGTTGAGCGTCCCCGCGATTATCGATTGCATCGGTGTCAGACCGCCCCAATCGACCATCAGCGTAAACTCGTGCGCGTTCGTGCCGTGCGGGATCACGCCGGCGTCCGTGCCGAGGGCTATTTTTACGCCGTTGGCAACCGCGATCTTTAGGCCCTTTCGCATTGCTGCGGCGGCGGCCAGAGCCTTTTCGCCACGCAGCCCCTTAAGGACGCCGCTCAGCGCGAGACGCTCGACGCCTTCACCAGCCATCAGTGTCGGCACGAGGAACGTTCCTTTAGCCGCCATCATCTTCGCCGCTTCCTCGTCCATAAACGATCCGTGCTCTATCGACGTGACGCCCGCGCGAACAGCCAGCTTGATGCCCTCGGTCCCGTGTGCGTGTGCGGCGACCCGACGGTCGAGTTTGTTGGCCTCGTCAACGACCGCCTTCATTTCCTCGTACGTGTATTGCGTCGCCCCGACCGCGTCTCCCTCAGAAAGAACGCCGCCGGTCGCGCAGATCTTGATAACGTCCGCCCCGTATTTGACCTGATACCGAACGGCCTTTCGCACCTCGTCAACGCCATCGGCGACGCCGGTCCGGTAGTCCTTATCGGCGAGGCCCGGCTTGAAGCCGTTCTCGTCGCAGTGACCGCCGGTAATTCCAAAGGAATGGGCCGCCGTCAGGATCCGAGGACCGGGAGTCCATCCCTCGTTGATCGCCTTTCGAAGGGCAATATCGTCAAAGTTCGGCGAACCCAATACGCGGATCGTCGTGAAGCCCGCCATCAGAGTGCGCCTCGCATTCTCGACGCTAAGGATCGCTCCGAACGAATCGACGTCTCGAACATCCGCATTGTCCAGAGCGGGATCGCCGAGAACTCGACCGATGATGTGCGTATGAGCGTCGATAAAGCCGGGCATCAGCGTCGCATCGCCCAGATCGATGACTCTCGCCCCCGCGGGAACGGTGATGCTCGCGAGCGGACCGACGGCGATGATCTTGTCATCGCTCACGACGACGGCACCGTTAGATATCGGTTCGCCGCCGCGCCCGTCAATTATCCGAGCCGCTTTTATGACGACAAAGCCGCTGCCTTTCCTTTCGCCCGGCGCACCTTGCGCGGCAGCGATCGAGACGGCAAGCATAAAGATCATCAGCAGATCGATCAATTTTTTCATAGTCTTTTGTGAGGAAATCGTAATCGTACTTTGGAAATTCTCAAAGGCCTGGTGAACAATTCTATTCTGTGATCGATCTTCGCAGCGATACAGTTACCAAACCTTCCGACAAGATGCGGGCCGCGATGGCGGCGGCGGAGGTTGGCGACGACGTCTTTGGCGATGATCCTACGGTCAACCGGCTGCAGGAGCGGGCCGCTGAGATCTTTGAGAAGGAAGCTGCGTTGTGGGTGCCGACTGGCTGCATGGGCAACGAGATCGCAGTCAAGGTCCACACTCAGCCCGGACAGGAGATCGTCACCGAGGACCGCGGACACATACTTAATTACGAGGTCGGAGCAGCTGCTGTGATCTCGGGCGTGACGATCCGGGCCGTCAGGAGCGGCGATGGATCGGGACATCTCACCTGGGACGAGGTCGAGCCTGCCCTAAAGATCGATCCGCCTTACTATCAATCGCCGACAGCTCTCATTTGCCTTGAGAACACGCACAACTTTGCCGGAGGCAGCGTGATGACCGCCGACGCCTGTGCAGAAATCTGCGAACAAGCTCACGCTGTCAATTTGCCGGTCCATATGGATGGAGCACGCATATTCAACGCGGCGGTCGCCCTTGATGCTTCTGTCGCCGACCTGACACGTGACTGCGATTCGGTGATGGTGACCTTGTCGAAAGGCCTTGGCGCACCCGCCGGATCGTTGCTGCTCGGACCGGCTGACTTCATCGCAAAGGCGCGGGTGTGGCGTAAACGCCTCGGTGGCGGTATGCGACAGGTCGGTATCCTCGCCGCCGCGGGCCTGATCGCACTTGACGACGGCCCTTCGCGTCTTGCCGATGACCACGCCAACGCCCGTCGCCTCGCGGTGGGCTTGGCCGAAATTCCCGGCATCTCCATCGATGTCGACAAAGTGGTCACGAATATCGTGATCTTCGACATAGCCGCGACCGGCAAGACACCGGCTGAGATAATCGAAACTTTGGCCTCGCACGGCATTCTGGCGATCGGCTTTGGCTCGCAGATCCGGATGGTGACGCACCTGGACGTGTCCGCGGCGGATGTCGAAGAATCGGTCACAAGAATGAGCGAGTACTGCTAAAAACATCTTGCCATTGATGCAACACCGTGCTATCCTTACCACGTCCGGCGTCTGTCATTCGCCGGAGATCTTTGACAATTCTTTGGCTTTTGCCACAATATGCCACAGTTTTTTAAAAACTGCTTGTTTTGCTGTGTTGAGAAGGGTAACGCATTTAATATCAATCACTTCCCTGTCCCACGGGCATCCTGGGACAGGCTTGGGACAGCTTGGGACATGGGACAGAGCAGTTATCGCGTAAATATTGCAGCAGTGGGATTTACCGGCATAATGGGGTGATATGAACTTAGAACAGCTTCGCAAATATTGCCTCTCATTCCCGGGTGCGACAGAGGACATCAAATGGGGCTCCGACCTTTGTTTCTGCGTAGGTGAGAAGATGTTTACGGTCACGGGCGCAGATTCGATCGCTGGTGGCTTGTCGCTCAAGTGCACGCCGGAGAGATTCGAGGAGCTTATCGAGCGCGAAGGCATCGATCCTGCAGCGTACGTGGGTCGCTATAAATGGGTGCGTATCGCGGACCTCAACGCCGTCACAGCGCAGGAGCTAAAAGACCTCATCGCTGAGTCCTACCAACTGGTTTTTGATAAACTACCGCCCAAGATCAAAAAGACGATCAAATAACGGATGATCATCGCAATCGACGGCCCGAGCGGGGCGGGCAAATCCACGCTCGGCAAAATGCTCGCTAAAAAGCTGGGCCTGCTCTATCTCGATACGGGAGCGATGTATCGTGCTGTCGCCCTGTCGGTAACAAGGCACGACATTCCCTTTGAAGAAACGGCAAGGGTTGCCGAGATCGCCGAAACGGCCCAGATCGACCTAGTCGGTGAGCCTGACGCGATGAAGGTCATGCTCGACGGCAGCGATGTGTCAGTGGAGATACGAACGCTCGAGGCGGCGCAGGCCGCGTCGGTCGTATCGACGATCTCGGAGGTACGACGGATCATGGTGGAGCACCAGCGGGCGATCGGCGTTGGAGCTCCCGCAGGTTGCGTCCTGGAGGGGCGTGATATCGGCAGCGTCGTTTTTCCGAACGCTGACATTAAATTCTTTCTCACGGCGACGCCTGAGGCTCGCGCGCGGCGTCGATTTATGGAGGACCAGGCGAAAGGACGCATCTCGACCTACGAAAAGACGCTTGCCGAGATCAACGAACGCGACGAACGCGACGTTTCACGAGCCGATTCGCCATTGACCATCGCCGAGGACGCGGTCGTCATCGACACGAGCGAACTAGACCTTACGGAGGTCTTCGAGGCGATGCTCGCGAGGATCGATGCAAAACAGGCCTCGGCGGCGTGAAGAGCCCGAAAAGATTGACTTGGCCGCGGCCAATCGATAACATCGTAAGTTGCTTTTGTGCTCCCGTAGCTCAGTTGGATAGAGCGACGGCCTTCTAAGCCGTAGGTCGCACGTTCGAGCCGTGCCGGGGGTACCATCGGTTCTTTTGAAATTGCGGATCTCAAATTGAGATCGAATGTGGCGGCTATAGTTCAGCGGTTAGAGCGCCTGATTGTGGTTCAGGATGTCGTGGGTTCGAATCCCACTAGCCGCCCCACCTTCCCCTCTTCCCTGCCCGTTTTGTCGAATATGGGTTTAAATTCCATCTTGCGTCTTGTGTGCGGTCTGCTTGTGGCGACGGCACTTGCGATATCTGCCGGCGCCCAAAAAACGGGCGACTACGTGCCGGGTGAGGTCCTGGTCAAGTTCGTAAGCGGACCTCAGAGTAAGAGTGTGAAGGCAAGTTCTAATCGTGCTATCGGCGCGACAATCGTCGAGGAGCTCGGCGATCTCAGTTGGCAGCGTGTGAGACTTCCCGAGGCAATGAAGATCGACGAAGCGATCGCAAAGTACAAGGATATGCCCGGCGTCGAATACGCTCAGCCGAACTTCTACTACCATCTGCTTGCGACCCCGAACGATCCTCAATTCTCGAGTGGCACAATGTATGGCCTGTTTAAGATAGCTGCGCCATCGGCATGGAATCTGCCGGGACAATCAACGGGCAGTTCGGACGTGGTAATAGCGGATATCGATACGGGTATGAGATATACCCACGAGGACCTCGCCGGAAACGCTTGGCATAATCCGGGTGAGCCTGCGACGCCAAACGGCGTGGACGACGACGGAAATGGTTTCATAGATGATTATTACGGATGGGATTTTCGCTTCAATGATGCCGATCCGATAGATCTTGACAACGGCGTGTCCGCATCGCACGGCACTCACACAGCTGGAACGATCGGCGCTGTTGGAAATAATTTGGTCGGGGTTGTTGGCGTTAACTGGAACGTTAAGTTGATGACCATAAAGATCTTTAATAATACGGTCAGTGATGATACGACGTCGGCAATGTTGGTAAACGCATACAGCTACATACGTATGATGAAACTGCGCGGAATTAATATTCGGGCGACAAACAACTCGTACGGAGGCTGCACCGAGGCATGCGGCTACGATCAGGCCACCAAGGACGGCCTGGATGCACTCGGTGACGCAGGTGTCGTGAATGTATTTGCGGCTGGCAACGGAGGGACTAATAACGACACGGCTCCGTCATATCCAGCGAGTTATACGAGTCCGAGCGTAATCGCAGTAGCAGCATCGGACTCTAACGATAACAAGGCGTCATTTTCGCAATACGGATTGAATTCCGTAGATGTTGCTGCTCCGGGTGTCACGATCTTGAGTACGGTACCCACTGGTTATGCAAGCTCGGGTTGGAGCGGAACGTCTATGGCTACGCCTCACGTTACCGGTGCAGTTGCGTTGCTCGCGGCTTATATGCCGACCCTTTCAGCCGCATCTCTCAAAGCTTCGATCCTTAACAATGTGGATGTGCTGCCGGCATGGAACGGCCTTGTGAAGACCGGTGGCCGCCTTAATGTTTTCAAGGCAATGCAGAATCCGACCGTCTGCACTTTCATGCCCGCGACGCCCTCGATGACTGTGCCGACGAAGGGCGGCGTCTTCACTGTGAATATCACGGCTGGAGGTCCAAATTGTGATTACACTGCCAAAGGGACGGGAACCTGGATCAAGGTCCTGAGCACAAATCCAATGAGCGGCAATGGCATCGTGACCTTCCGCGTGAGCGTCAATCCGACCGTCACGAGAACCGGCACTGTGAAGGTAGGCGATCAAACGATCACGGTCACGCAGTGGCGGGGACATTAAAGCTGCTCGAATACCAACTTTTCAAGAATTTGCGGCGTCTAATACATCAGTATTTATAGCAAGACTCAATAATTTACAGCTTTCCGGTGGAGTTATTACTTATTGCACGCGCCGTCTTGCTCGTAGTATATTAGGGGTTCAGTGTCTAACTCCGGATTCTCTCGACGGTCTGCAGGCATCTGGTCTAAATAAGGTGAAAAAAATGCGTAATATGTTGTCCCTTGTCGGCAGGTTTGGCACGCTCGCGGTGATGGTGATGGTTCTCCTGGGAACCGCGTTCTCGCAGCTCAAAACGGGCCGGGTTGCTACGCGCTCCGCAAAGATTCAGTCCGCCACTCAGACGCCTGAGACACCTTCGAGCCCGCTCATCGGACCGGGGACCGGTAACTTGCGTTTAAGAGAGGCGGTTGACTACGACGGTGATCTTAAAGCAGATTTTAGCGTATTTCGCCCGTCGGATAATGTTTGGTATCTAAATCAGTCGACTCAGGGATTTAAGGCTGCAAATTTTGGGCTCGCAAGTCAGGACTACACCACGCCCGGCGATTTTGACGGGGATGGCAAGGGCGACATCGCGGTGTGGCGTGATTCCGATGGGAGCTGGTATCGGCTCAATAGCTCGAATGGCACGTTCACGGCGATCCATTTCGGGACGACGGGCGATGAACCGGTGGGCCGCGATTATGACGGGGACGGGAAAACCGATCTGGCCGTCGTACGGCGCTCAAACGGCCAGATGACCTGGTACGTCCTGCGAAGCTCCGACGGAGGTTTTTCCGCAACTTCGTGGGGGTTGTCGACAGATTTCACGGCTCCCGGCGATTATGACGGTGATGGGAAGTTTGATTTTTGCGTGCAGCGTCCTGGAGCGACATCGACCAGCCAAGCTAATTTTTATACCTTGTTCAGCAACGGCACATTCACAGGAACGGCTTGGGGCATAAGCACCGACCTTGTGGTTCCCGGAGATTATGATGGCGACGGCAAAACTGATTATGCCGTAGTTCGTGAGGGCGCGACGCCAACGACTAGTCTGAGCTGGTATATTCTTAGAAGTAGCAACGGCGGCTTTGACGCCTACACCTGGGGATTGACAGGGTCCGATCTGCCAGTGCAAAACGACTATGATGGTGACGGGAAGACAGATCTTGCCGTGTGGCGCGACACTGACGGAAACTTTTATTACCTAAAAAGTGATAACTCGGGCAATTTTGTCGCATCACACTGGGGCCAATCGAATGACTACCCGGTCGCTAGCTACGATACGCATTGATCCAATAAATGGACGGTTAAATAGTGGTCGAGGGCTCAAACCCTCGGCCATTTTTCTTTTTCGTCTTCATCGAGTACTTTGATTTCTGTGAATAGCCTTTCCGAGATCGTAAGCCGTGGCTTTGGCTCCAGCAATGTTGTTGTACTTGGCGATCCAGTGGCGGATCAGTTTCTGAGCGGCACGATATCGCGAGTCTCACGCGAGGCTCCCGTATTCATACTGCGACACGACGAGACGGTTACGTTACCCGGCGCCGCAGCGAATGCCGCCGCTAACGTGGTCGCTCTCGGTGGACGCGTTTCCCTGGTGGGTTTCATCGGAGACGACACTAGCGGTACGGAACTGCGTAGATCGCTTGAATCGGCCGGTGTTGATATCTCGGGACTAGTCACTTCGCCCTCTACGACCACTACCAAGGTCCGTGTCCTTGCCGGACAGCATTACGCGGCCCGGCAGCAAGTCATTCGCATCGATTACGAGGATGCTGGCACTGACGATCAAAAAGTGCGTGAGGAGCTTAAGCGGCGGTTCGCTCTCGCGGCAGTAAAGGCAGACGCCCTCATTATCTCTGATTACGGTTACGGGTCGGTCTTCTCAGAGGTCTTCGAGGATGCCAGGACGATCGCCGATGAACGCTCGATACCCCTGATCGTTGACTCGCGTTATCGACTCGCCGAGTTTGTCGGTGCGGCCACCGCAACGCCAAATCGCGAGGAGGTTGAGCAGCTATTGGGCAAAGATTTCACAACGGAGCAATGCTCCCAATTGCGCGAGCGTCTGGGACTCACCGCATTGCTCGTTACAAACGGCAACCAGGGAATGACTTTGTTCGAGGCCGGCTCGGCACCGCAGCATTTACCGGCTATAGGTCCGACGGAACCGGTGGACGTGACGGGCGCCGGCGATACGGTCATCGCCGCATATGCTCTCGGGCTCGCGTCTGGACTCAGCTACCTCGACGCAGCCATGATCGCCAACCACGCGGGCGGTATCGTCGTTATGAAAAATCGGACCTCGACCGTTTCGGCCGCTGAGCTTCTCGATTCATTTGTCAGCAACAACATCGAGGCATCGCTTGGACAGGCAAAATAGGAATGTCGTCAGCCAAGATCCTCAAGTATGACGAGTTGAGCGCCGCTGTCACCCGTACCCGGGGCTTGGGCGAGCGGATCATTCTCGCCAACGGCTGCTTCGACCTTTTGCACGTCGGCCATATCAGATATTTGCAGGGAGCAAAACGACTTGGCGGTTCCCTGATCGTCGGGATCAACTCCGATCGACAGACCCGTGCACTCAAAGGCGAAGGTCGCCCATTCATGCCGGAGAGCGAGCGCGCTGAGATCGTCGCATCGCTTGGGTGCGTCGATATAGTCACGATCTTCGACGAGCCGACCGTCGAGGAATTGATCCGGGCGATCCGCCCGGACATTCACGCCAAAGGTACCGACTACACGGCCCAGACAGTTCCCGAGCGGGAAATTGTGCTCGACGTTGGCGGCACCGTCGCGATCGTCGGCGATCCCAAGGATCATTCCTCGACCGACCTCATCGCCGCGGTGCGTAAAGGCTAGATCTCTCGCATGTGGAAGGCGCACACAAAGGACGACCTCATCATCGAGGTTTGGGAAAAGCTCGATTGCGAGAGCGTTGGTGCGGGCGAGATCGAGTCGATCGAGATCGCGGTCGAAGGACGGTTTGGCAAAGCGGCCGTCCAATCGCCGATGGTTATTGCACGTCGCCTCGCGGATGAGGGCGCTGAGCTACGACACTCCGAAATCATGGAGCTTTACGTCAGACGCGCTGAGCATCGCCCGTATGACGCTGCCCTGCGAAATGCCCTCAAGCTCAACGATCTGCGAAGTGCGTTGACCTCGATCAAAGATATCGAGAATATTCGACGCAAGTACGTTGCCGAGAACGATAAAGAAGGCCTGAGACAGGTCCGTGAGATCGTGGTCGAACAACGACAGCGGCTAGCCGAACGCTCCAATGACAGCCGTTCCGACGATGTCGATAGGCAGGTGGCCATGGAGATCGCTGAATGGCTTTCTCACTGGCTGCAAACGCCAACCCTATTTGCTGACTGGGTGGAGATGCGTCAGCGGTCAAAGGATTTTCTTGAGAGGTTTGGCAAGATAAAGAGTGGATGATGCGTCGATTTTATTCGCCCGAGATCAATGTCGATCAGAATCAACTCGTGCTTGTAGGCGAGGAGCACCATCACGCGCGCAACGTTCTAAGACTGGAAGCGGGCGAAGATATCTCGGTGTTCGACGGCCTCGGTCGTGAATTTCTCTGCCGCATCGACAAGCTCGATAAGAAAGAGGCTGACCTAACGGTTCTTCGCGAGATCGATCCCACCGCACCCGAGTCACCAGTCGAGATAACCCTCGCATCGGTAGCGATCCCCGGGGACAAATACGATCTCGTCGTTCAAAAGGCAGTTGAGCTGGGGGTTGTGAATTTTGTTCCTTTGACATCCGCCCGATGCGAGTTGAAGCTAAAAGATCTCGGCAAAAAGATCGACCGATGGCGCCGTATTGCTCTCGACGCCTCGAAACAGTGCGGAAGGGCAAGGCTGATGACGATACAGGAAGTACTGGACGCGCGCGATCTTACAGCCTCGACGAATAATGGTCATTTGCGGATATTTTTTTCCGAGCGAGCCGGCTGGAAGATGCCTTCGTCGGAGCAGCCAAAAATGATCACCGCCGTAATCGGCCCTAAAGGCGGATGGGAAGATGCTGAGATCGAATCGGCAGAGGCCGCGGGCTTCAACATCGTCACCCTCGGCGGCCGCATCATGCGCGCAGAAACGGCGGCCATTTCATTGACCGCCATTCTTCAAAATAAGTTTGGAGACCTCAACTAAAAGATCGACTTCTTCTTTGGTCGGTAGTACGCGTCACCTCGCTGCGTCATTTTGGCCCTTGAACCAAGGCTGCTGATAAACGAGAGCAACTGCTCCTTGTCGTCAAACCTGAAGCTTGCCGTACCCTTGACGTCGATATCCGGATCATCGAAGGTCAGGTTTGCGAATTTGGTGCTTTTTGACATGAGATTCGCGAGGCCTGCACCGGGCAGCGGCAGAGCGGAGATCACCTTGCCCTTTTGCGGAACGCTTTCCTTCGAATCCGGATAGAGGACAACTAGCGCCTCATACGGTATCGAGAACATTTCGCGGTTATCGGCCTTTCGGTAAAAAACCACCCGCTCGTTCGCCTCGTCGATCTTGATCGTGCCATGCTCTTTGTCACTCGAGCCAAATACACCGCCCTCGTAGCGAGCTTCCCACTGGGTCGCGGTCGACGCCGGCGCCGATGCTTTCTCCGGCCCGCGCGGCTGGCTAAACACAGCCGCTGAAAAAACGAGCGCACAAAACACTGCAAAAATAGCTTTCTTCATCGTCCTGTCCGGTAAAGAACGCCGAATGGCGACTGTACGGTTGAATTATAGACGCGCGGAGGGCGATTTTGGTTGTTAACTTACTGCAAGAAGCTGTGCTTCCGGCATGTACGGACCGATCCGGCGTTCAGCCAGTCGGACGTATTCCTCGGAGAGCTCGGACCCGAGCCAGCGGCGTTTTAGCAACTCGGCGACCTTTGCGGTGGTACCGCTACCCATAAAACAGTCGTAAACGATATCACCCTCGTTCGTCCACGTTCGGATTTGGTCATCGACAAGCTGCTCGGGGAAGATCGCCGGATGCTCAAACGCGATCTTGTCCCTTGAGCTAGATGTTCCCACGTTGTAAAAGAAGATATTGTTGACCTTACGCTCCTTTGGAGCGATGTGATCATGAGCCAAGTCGTTGCGGCCGACCTTGGTGATGCGAAACGACTTGAACGCCTTTTCTTGCTTTATCGGCTGCGTGATGGGGTTGAATGTCGCCGGCTGACCCTTTGAAAAGCAGAACATGTACTCGAAGCATTGCCTATAGCGCTTGCCACAATCACTCGGAATGGGATTATTTTTGGCGTAGATCATCGTATCGTGAATACGAAATCCAGCCTCGCGAAACGCGAACGCGTGCCGAAAGCTTGTCAGCGTTTCGTCTCCGTTTACCGTCCTGTCACCCACCACCCAGATCACGACACCGCCGGTCTTTGTCTTTTGGAAAAGCGACGCCGCGATCTCATCGACTGGGAAATGATAACCGTTGTATTCCCGCAGATCGTCGTAGGGCGGGCTCGTGATCGTCATGTCGACGAACTCATTAGGAAGGCGATGAAGCGTGTCGATGCAGTTCTCTTGGTAGATCTTACCGAGTCGGATCATATTATTCAGGCCATTTGGCAAGAAAATCTGAGATGAAAGACTTTCCTTCTTTCTGTGCTTCCGCCTCGAGAAAGATGCGAAAGTGCTCCTGTTCGGTGATGTAGTCCTCCTCCATGATCTGACCCGAGAAGTAAACCACTCGCAGCCACACAAGGTAGGTATTCAGCACGTCGATCTGGTTGTATTCGACGATCTTCGTGATCTCGCCCGCGAGCCACAGGTCGCTAACCTGATCGCCCTTAACGTCGATCTTGCCCGGGAAACCGCAAAGCTTTGCGATCTCGTCTAGCCGCGGCATCATCGCACCGCCCGAGAATCGCTTCGCCAGGTCGAGGTGTGCCTCGCTGTTGCGCCCATCAAAATAATCGAGTCCCTCCCACGGCTTGTTTGGACGGCGACAAAACGCCGGAGCGGCGACCTCATTGATCAATCCACGCTGTATAAGAACCTGCAGGTCAGAGTCCGCCGAGTTATAGCCCACAAGCTGCGGACAGCGCTCGCCGACAAAATAGAGAAACCGCTCTATGATCGCTGCTTCATCGACATCCGTTACCTCGACCGGCAGCTTCGGCAGCGAATTTAGAGCGAACTCAGGCACCGGCTCGCCATCGCGAAAAACGCGCTTCCTCGACAAAAACGCGATCGAGACCACGCGCGAGAACATGTATTTAAGGAACGGATGTGGATTCTTCTCGGCGTCATACTGCGGAGATGCCTCCCACAGTCGCTGCATCGCCTCAAGCTCCGTGGTCTCAGGCGAAAGGTCGTACAGACGCCGCGAGCCCGCCGCGTCGGGGACCCATTCCATATCGAAAAAGAGAACCAGTTCGGGGACCGGAGATTTGAGCATTTACCTTAAGTGTTGGCCGTAAGCGCAAGAATCTAATACGCTTCCGCCACGGGACAGGAAATGTTACCACAATCGCGCGCGGTGTAAAATATCTTTATGCATGGAATCGCACGATACCGTTAACTATTGGCCGATATCGTATGAGCTAGCGTGTACAAAAAATCTTTAGTTTCGTGTAACTACCCGTACATAAAGGTGTTTGCCTTTTTGGCACACTCATTGCCGAGTAATTAGCGTGACTTCAATGTTCCTAATTTCAGGGGGAGAATTAATATGTTCAAAAAGATAACAACGTCATTCGTACTTTCTACGTTACTAGGCCTCGGCGTGATGATCCCGGCATCGTCCACGACGGCTGCCGCTGCTACAAAGGCGGTTGTAGACACACGTTGCTACAGAAATCGCGCGGGACGGACCGTATGTTACAAACGCGCTAATTTCTATCGGCGACACCGCAAGGCGGTAAATATTGCGGCGGGAGCCGGCGCTGGGATGCTTCTTGGCGGATTGATCGGCGGCAGGCGCGGTGCGGGCATCGGTGCCCTGGCCGGTGCCGGTGGCGGTTACCTCGTTACCAAAAAGCAGCGGCCGAAACACTACACGCGACGTTATTACGTTACCCGCCGTCCATAAAGGATAGCGATCCACGACGAATGGCCCCGACACTAACGTGCCGGGGCCATTTGTTGTTATGCGATTAATGTCGGATAGACGACATTAGCGTTGGCGCATCGTGTGCGATGATCCTCTCGTCTGTTCAGTTAACCTCTCCCATTCGATTTGTCGGCAAAGTGAAAAAGGAAAACAAATGAGAAAAGTTTTTATAGCGATACTTGTCGCGCTGGTGCTTGGAGTGTCCTTACCTGTACTCGCGAGCAGTCCCGTCAGCAATTTCGCGGCTTCAGTTAATTCAACCACGCACCAGACGAGAACGCGTCGGCGGCATAAGAGAAGCTTTTGGCGAAAGCACCGCAATAAATTGACCGTTGCCGGAGCCGGCGTGGCCGGAGCGGCGATCGGCGGTCTCGCAGGTGGTAGAAAGGGAGCTTTGATCGGGGCCGGAGCCGGAGCCGGTGGTGGAGCACTTTATACCTATAAGCTCCGCAAACGTCATCATCGTCGTCGTCGGCCCTAGGTAGACCTCGAGAACGGACCTTCGCCCGCAGGTATGCGGCCTGCGGAGCCTAGATGCGCCTACGAAATGGGGCCGCCACGTAACGAGAACGTGCACGCGAGTATTTTGGATCACTCTAACCCGTGTGATTTCCGAACTTACACGTCTGGCACACCCGTTGCCATATAGAATCAGTAGCGAGGAAAGGGTCCTCGGACGAACTTACGCAAGGCGAGGTCAATGATGAAAAAGTACATTTCAACATTTTTAATGATGGCGATAATGGCGGTGTCGGTTCCGATGCTCGCAGGCACGGCCGCGGCGCAGCGCAGCTGCAATACGCGGTCGAGCCGCAGCTCGGAGCGACGCAGCTACAGCAGCAGCAATGGTTATCACGGTAATGGCTACAGCAACAGTGGTTATTACGACAACGGTTACAACAACGGCAGCAGCTCTCGCCGCGTGTATGATCAGCATCGCCAGGCGGTGAATATCGGCGCTGGAGCGGCGGCCGGTGCGCTTCTGGGGGCTTTGATCGGCGGCAAAAAAGGTGCCTTGATCGGTGCCGGTGTGGGTGCGGTCGGCGGCGCGATCGTTACCAAAAAACAGGCTCCGCGCAACTACACTCGGTACAGTTATTAATCACAATTCCTAGCAATGAAGATAGGGCTCGAGGCCGGTCGGCCTACGAGCCTCATTTTTTGACATCGACGTCCCAGGCGGCCACTGTGGCCCTTAAAGCATCTTCCAGCGGTGCCGTCTTCCAGTCATTTATGAGCTCTAGCAGGGCCCTGATGTCGGCCCCCCAATTAACCGGGTCGCCAGGTGTGATTTTCCCGCTAAAGGTGATCTCCACGTCAGCTTCCGGCACGACGATCTTCTTCATCATAAGGGCCATATCAGCGATCTTCCGCTCTTCGCCGCTAGCGATGTTTATCAACCTTGGAACGTTGGTAGGGTCGGAGACGGCGGCCTCAGCTATCAGCAGGATGGCTCGCGCGGCATCATGGACTGACATGAAGTCCCTCGTTTCACGTCCAGTCCCGCGAAGTTGGATCCGTGATCGGGCCGACCTTAGCTGTTCGAACAAGTCCCAGATCAGAAGCCGGCGTTGCTCCGGACCGAAGACGGAGAAAAGCCGGCAGGTGATCACATTTAACCCGAAACAATACCCGTATTCCCGACTGAGCGTTTCGCAAAGAAGCCTGTGAAATCCATATGGCGAGATCGGGTTAGAAGCCGCATTTTCCGGGACCGGCAGCTGCGCGGGATGCCCATAAACGGCTGCGCTCGACGGATAGATGATCACTGGCCGCACATTCGAGATCCGCACTGCTTCAAGCAGTGCCCGCCACGTCCCGAATGATGCCTCGAGATCCGTGGCAGGATCTTTGATGGAGTTTGCTACTGACGCCGTCCCGGCACCGTGAAAGATAACGTCCGGGCAAAACTCGTCCAAGGTTCGGGCGAGCAGTACAGAATCGGCTGGATATTGGCGAACGTCACCGACCGAAGGGGCATTGCGCGCGAGTCCGACAACAATATGCCCGGATGCCGAGGCTGTCCGAGAGAAAACCCCGGCGACAAAGCCGCCGCAGCCTGTAACAAGCACCTTCACTATTCAGGACCTAGCACCGAGGAGCGGATCTTCTCGGAAACGCGTTCAGGCGTGAAGTGGTCAGAGATATGAGCGACGGACGCCTTGGACACTCGTTTCCACAGAGCGTCATCCTCGTAAAGACGCGATACGCTTTCGGCAAACGATGCGGGGTCGGCGGCGATCAGGATATTCTCACCGTCTGTCAGAGACATCCCCTCCGCACCGACCGCAGTTGTCACGACGGGCAGCCCTGCGGCGAGTGCCTCGCCGATTTTGCCCTTTGTTCCGGCGCCAAATCGAATGGGTGCAATAAACACTCGCGCGTCCGCAAGGAACTCGCTAAGGTCTGGGACGTAACCCTTGACCTCGACGCCTTCGCTCTCAAATTTCATGATCTCGTCGTCACTCCCTTGGCCGATGATCGTGAGCCGAACATCCCCAAGGCGATCCCTGATAAGCAGCCATACCTCGGTCAGGAAGTAGAGGATCCCGTCGCGATTAGGTCTGTGTTCCATATTTCCAATGAAGAGCAGACCCTTTCGATTCTCGACCGACTTGCCGATATTCTCCGCGAGGTTGTGGATCGTCGTCACGACTGCGGTATTTACACCAGGCGCAAACCGCTTGAGCAGTGCTTCGTCGGCTGACGAATTACACCAAACTACGTCGGAGCGTTTTGCCAATCCCAGCTCAAGGCGCCTGTGCGATCTCGCCGATGCAGCAATACCGGGATCCGAGGTGACCTCAGCCTCTCTTGCAAGGCGGACGAAGTGAGCGTCGACCATGTCGTAGATGATCCGCGCGTTGGGAAACCGTCGACGCACTTTCCCGGCAAACATCTCCGCCACTTCTGGTCGCGAAAGGATCACAGCCGCCACGCGTTCCGATGGGATGTCACGCCAGAAAGCCGACCCGAGAGTCTGAATTCCTGCCTTCCACAAATGTTCTTCGTATACGGTCGATGACTGACCGAATACGGAGACGAAGATCGGGCGGCCGAACTGCCGTAGGACCTTCATTATGGATACGCTTCGGAGACTGCCGGCGTCACGGTCCGGCGTGGGAATGCGTTCGTCAAATATCAGAAAGATCGGCTCATCTCTCCGCCGATCGGAGGCCGCCTCGACGTTGGCGTCGAATTTCTCTAGATGCGCTGTCTTGAGGACTTCCTTCCATTTATCTATGAATCCCGCCTTGTTGATCACCTGATAGCGCTTTAATCCAACATTTACGTCGGTCCCGGAGGTCTTGCCTTCGAAATGTATGATCTTCGATGCTGGCTGGTAGATCACTCTGTAGCCGAGCGATCGGACGCCGAAACAAAGGTCCGTATCCTCGTAGTAGATCGGAGCAAAGCGCTCATCATAGCCACCGAGCTGTTCAAAGAGGTCCCGTCGGATCATCAGCGACGCGCCCGAACAGTAATCGACCTCACGCGCAAAGAGGTATTTACGCGCCTTTGGCGAGCCGCCCCAACCGTAGTGATGGGCCGAGCCATCGCTGAAAACGATCGACCCCGCCTCCTGCACGCGGCCGTCCGGATAAAGGAACAAGGAGCCGGCGGCCCCGACTCTCGGATCATCCTCAAAGGTATCGATGAGAGCCTCTAACCACCCATCAAGCACGATCGTATCGTTGTTAACGAAAACGAGGTACTTTCCTTTCGCAACCGCCGCGCCAGAATTATTGCCGCCGACGAATCCGAGGTTCTCTTTGTTTGTAACGACCCTGATCAAACCGGAAAAGAATTCGAGCATTTGCTCCGTCTGATCCGTTGAGCCGTTGTTGATGACGATTATCTCGTGCTCGCTGAGGTCGACCTTTCGGAGCAGCGACCGCAGGCACTGGAATGTATACTCCGCTTCATTCCATGCCAGAACGATCACAGAGCTGCGTGGATCGGCCGCGACACTGCCTTGAAATTGCCCCTTCAGTAGCAGAAGGTCGTTCATCGAAAACTCGGTACTCTGCTCTATGGGTTCGAACCGGGGAAAATACGCATGGACATCGAACCCTCGACGCTCGGCAAAACCGAGCAGTCGATCTCCCACTTTGGAGAACGAAGAGATCGTTTTAGCCGAACGGGCTACCGCCCGGACCAATGCGATTTTGGCGAAATTGCGTGCCCGAAGGATAAGAGTCATTCTAAGAGGAACGTTGCGTTCGAGTTCTGACTATATAGGATTGTGCCGTCGAGGGTAAAATATGGCAGTCTTATAGAGATGGCAAAGCGAGTATTGATCACCGGCATTACGGGCCAGGACGGCAGTTATCTGGCCGAACACTTACTGTCGCTCGGCTACGAAGTGCACGGGGTTGTAAGGCGTGTGGCTCTCGAAGATCCCGAGGGACGCTTCACTCGTCTGCGAAATATCCTGCATCGCTTGACCCTTCATCCGGCGAGTCTGGAGAGCTATGCAAGCGTCTTTCACATCTTTAGCAAGGTGAAGTTCGACGAGTGCTATCACCTTGCAGCCCAGAGCTTTGTCGCCGAAAGCTTTAGCGACGGGTTCTCGACGATGAACATCAACATCAACGGTACCCATTACGTACTCTCGGCGCTCAGAGAGCTCCAGCCACAATGTCGGTTTTACTTTGCCGGCTCGAGCGAGATGTTTGGCAAGGTCGAGGAAGTACCGCAGCGCGAGACGACGCGCTTTCATCCTCGCTCGCCCTACGGCATCAGCAAGGTCGCGGGTTTTGATCTCACGAGAAATTACCGCGAGGCCTACGATCTATTTGCCGTCACGGGAATGCTGTTTAACCACGAGAGTCCTCGCCGAGGCTATGAATTCGTCTCCCGCAAGATCTCGATGGGCGTCGCGCGCATCAAGCTCGGACTTGCCGATAAGCTGTCACTCGGCAACCTACAAGCCAAGCGTGACTGGGGTCATGCCGCGGACTATGTTCGGGCGATGCATTTGATGCTGCAGCAGGACGAGGCCGAGGATTTTGTAGTTGCGACGGGTGAGACCCACTCGATCACCGAATTTTGCGAGCTGGCCTTTAGCGAGGTTGGGCTCGATCACAAGGATTTCGTCGTGGAGGACGAGCAATATTTTCGTCCTGCCGAGGTCGATCTGCTCATCGGCGACGCGACGCTCGCAAAAGAAAAACTCGGTTGGAAACCGACCTTTAGTTTCCCCGATCTCGTGAGTGAGATGGTCCGCTCGGATGTCGAGCAGCTCTCAAAACGCAACCGCTGACACGATCAGAACGCGTAGGTATTCGCCTGGATCAGCACATCCGCGATCCGCTGGCGGGCGACGATCGTGTTGACCGGCGAATTATTTTTGGTAAACCGCTTAAGGGCTACAAGCAAAGTGCGGCCCTCATCGCCCTCAGCGATCGCCGCGATAGTGTTGCGCGCCTTAATATCGACACGTTGGATCGCATCGTTGCAGTAGACGGCAGCCATGTCGATCTTTCGTCCGGCTGCGTCTTCACCTCCCACAGCCGCGAGTTTCTTAGTCCTCAGGATCGCTGACTCCATCTGATACGCCTCCATGATGATGTCGGCGCAGTTGAGCAAGACTTCCTGCTGTTGAGCAAGCTCCATCATGTATTTCTGTGCCGCGGTGCCAAGCACCATCAAGGCGACCTTTTTTGCATTCGCGGCTAGTTTTGTCTCGGCCGCGAGAATGCCACTGTCCTCGTCAAATGACATCTGCGGATCCAGGATCTCGTCCTGCAGAGCTTTTGCTGCTTGGAGCAGGCCAATTTTGCCCTTGATCGCCCGTTTCATGAGCTGCCCGGGAATGAGCATGCGATTGATCTCGTTCGTACCCTCGAAAATGCGATTGATACGCGAATCGCGATATGCCTTTTCTGCAGGATAATCCGCGGAATATCCGTAACCGCCGTATATCTGGACCATCTCGTCGACGACATAATCGAGAGCCTCACTGCATGCGACCTTGTTGATCGACGATTCTACTGCGTACTCCTCGATCGACTGCAATTTCGTCGCGTTGTCCGCACCGTCGCCGATCAGTGCGTCGATCATTCCGACCGTACGGTACGTGATCGATTCCGCAACCCAAGTTCGGATCGCCATCTCCGCAAGCTTGTGCTTGATAGCACCGAACGACGAGATCTTGGTCTTAAACTGCTCGCGTTCATTCGCATAACGGACAGCGTGATGGATCGCCAGCTTCGCGCCGCCCGTAACCGACGCACCGAGCTTAAAGCGACCTACATTCAGGATATTGAACGCGATCTTGGCACCGTCGCCGACATTGCCGATAAGATTGGTCGCAGGGATCTTGCAGTCCGACAAGATGAGCGGCGTGGTCGACGAAGACTTGATCCCCATCTTGTGCTCCTCGCTGCCCGGACGGCATGATTCGCTGCGTTCCACGACGAACGCGGAAAACTTATCCTTCTCGCCATCGACCTTTGCAAAGACGATATAGACGTCCGCAAAGCTGCCGTTCGAGATGAACATCTTCTCGCCGTTTAGGGTGTAAGTAGAGCCATCTTCGCTGAGCTTTGCAGTCGTTTTTGCACCCTGCGCGTCGGAGCCGGAGCTCGACTCGGTCAGGCAGTATGCTGAAATGGTGTCGCCGGAGATGATCTTTGGGATCCAGGTCTTCTTGAGCTCTTCTGAACCGAAATAAAGGATCGGGAGCAAACCGATCGACGTCTGAGCGCCAAACGTGGTGCCGAAACCGCCGGCGCGACCCATCATCTCGGCTATGACGACGCCCGAGGTCTGATCGAGTCCCAGGCCGCCGTATTCCTCTGGAATGGTCGCACCGAGCAGGCCAAGGTCGCCGCCTTTTTTGACGAGCTCGCGAGCGATCTCCCACGCGTGCTGCTCCATCGCCGGCAGCTGTGGAGCAACCTCGTTATCGACAAATTCGCGTGTCGTCTCGCCGATCATCCGTTGCTCCTCGCTAAGGTCCTCCGGCGTAAAGATCTCGGCCATCGTCGACTCGGCGATCAGAAACTCACCGCCCTTCATATACTCTCTTTCCATTTGTGCTTCCATAACGATCTTTTGCCACAAATTACACGGATGGCACCACTAAGGTATTTGTGCAATTCGTGGCTCAACTTCCTTTCTTAATCTAACCTTTCAAAGATGCCTGCCGCGCCCATGCCGCCGCCGACGCACATTGTGACCATGCCGTAACGTGCGTTACGACGTTTTAATTCCTGAAGGAGCGTTGCGGTCAACTTCGCCCCAGTGCAGCCAAGCGGGTGCCCGAGGGCGACAGCGCCGCCGTTGACGTTGACCTTGCTCGGGTCCATTTCAAGAACCTTCATCACCGACAAGCCTTGGGCCGCGAAGGCCTCGTTCAGCTCAATGACCTCGATCTGGTCGAGCGTCAGGCCCGCCATTTTAAGCGCCCTGGGAATTGCGTACACCGGACCGATGCCCATCTCCTCGGGCAGACAGCCCGCGGTTGCGAACGAAACGAAACGCGCCAGCGGCGTAACGCCAAGCTCCTTCGCTTTGTCAGCAGACATCACAACCGTCGCGGCGGCGCCGTCGGACATTTGCGACGAATTGCCCGCGGTCACCGTACCATTCACATGAAAAACGGCTCTAAGCTTCGCCAGACCTTCGAGCGAAGTATCAGCACGCGGGCCTTCGTCCTGCGCAAAGACGACCTCCTTTCGGCGAACCCGGCCCTTCTCGTCGATCTCATCGACCAAAACACTTACGGGAACAATCTCGTCCTTGAATTTGCCGTCGGCGATGGCAGCCAGTGCCTTCTGATGCGAATTGTAGGAGAACTCATCCGCCTGCTCGCGTGTGATCTCGTACTTTCTTGCAAGGTTCTCGGCGGTAAGCCCCATGTTGAGATAGTAATCCGGGTAGGAGTCGACCATTACCGGATTTGGGCGGACGACATTGCCGCCCATAGGGATCATAGACATCGTCTCCAGTCCGCCTGCCACGATCGCGTCGGCACCGCCTGTCGCGATGCGATCAGCCGCGAGTGCGATCGTCTGCAAGCCGGACGAGCAATAACGGTTGACCGTCATCGCCGACGTCTCAACCGGCAAACCGGCCGCGATCATCGCCGTGCGCGCGACGTTCATTCCCTGCTCGGCCTCGGGAAACGCGCAGCCCATGATCACGTCCTCGATCAAGGACGGATCGATGCCTGAACGGAAAACCGCTTCCTTGATCGCCGTTGCCGCGAGATCATCGGGCCTTGTATTCTTAAGAGTGCCCTTTGGAGCCTTTCCCACTGCCGTTCGCACGGCGGACACTATTACTGCTTCTTTCATGATGTCGTCCTATCTATGAGTGCTAACCTTCTCTGCGATAACCAGCAAATTTTTCCCTATCGGTGGAGGGGATCCGCGCTTCTCGTGCCGGGCACTGCGAGCCGATCATAGAGCTTGACCGCAGCCGGCTCCATCCATCTGTAATAATTATCGACGAGATCCATAACCTTCAGATCCCCACCGTCACAGGTTGGTGGAATTACTTCCATTCTAGGTCGAGTCGGGCAGCTCGAGTCGCGAACTTATCAACGTCGGCACCGATCTAAACGAACGTTCGAGATTGCAGAAAAGGTTGAATCTGAAAATATAGATCAGCGCCGCCACCCCATCCCATGCGGTTATTTTCTTCCCTTCCTCATATGTGCGTCCGTAGTAGCTGATCGGCACCTCGTAGACGACGCATTTGAGCTTCGCGATCTTAGCCGTCACCTCAACTTCGAATCCGAAACCCGATGACGCAATGGTCATATTTCGAATTATGTCGCCTCGAAATGCCTTGTAGCAGGTTGAGAGGTCAGACATATTCAGATTTGTGAAGACGTTGGAAAGAAAGGTCAAGCCCTTATTTGCTAGATAGTGGTAAAAGTACACAACGCGCGTCGCCCGTTTGACCAGGAACCGAGAGCCATAGACTACATCCGCGTGCCCTTCGATTATTGGTGCCGTCACCCCCGGGATCTCGGCGGGATCGTATTCCAGATCGGCATCCTGAATGATTACGATACCTCCGGTTGTATTTGCGATCCCGGTCTTCAGTGCAGCCGTTTTCCCGGCGTTTACATCGTGCCTGAACCCTCGGATGATCTCGTGATCAGCCAGAAGACTGGCAATTATCTCGGCAGTGCTGTCTGTCGAACAATCGTCGACGATCACGATCTCGAGCAGGCCCGGCACACGCACAAGTTTCTCGATCATCTTTGCCAATGTCGCCTGCTCGTTAAAAACAGGTACGACCACCGACAGGACCGGGTTTACATCTGTAATTTTTTCGTTCAACTCGTCTCCGGTGCGTTTCATGCCACGATTGTTTCTTCGTCCGAAATTATTAGATTACGGCTCATAAAAGCCGTCCCGTCTCCGTATATCTAATACAGGTCACAAGATGATCATTTACCATTCCGGTCGCCTGCATGAAGGCATACATTATTGTCGAGCCGATAAAGTTAAATCCGCGTTTCTTGAGGTCCTTCGCCAACGCGTCCGAGACCTCGGTTGTGGCCGGAACGTCGCCGCCTTTTCGCTTTCCGTCGACAGGGTTGCCCCCGACAAAAGACCAGATGTATTTGTCGAACGAGCCGAATTCCTTTTGCACTGCTAGAAATGCTTTTGCGTTTGAGACGGCCGATGCGATCTTTAAACGGTTGCGGATGATGCCCCCATTTGTCAGCAGTTTCGCCATCTTTGTGTCCGTATAACGCGCGACCTTTGCGACGTCAAAATTATCGAACGCCTTGCGGTATGCGTCCCGTTTCCGCAGGATCGTGTCCCAGCTAAGTCCGGCCTGCGCTCCCTCAAGGATCAAAAATTCAAAGAGCTTATTGTCGTCATGGACAGGCACGCCCCATTCCGCGTCGTGATACGGAATGTTGAGATCGTTGTTTGCCCACGCGCAGCGTTTCATTAGCGATCGATCCTATCCACCTGCATAAAGCAGACGCCCGGCGACGTTCCCGCTCCCGGAGCGACGCTTAGCTTACCGCTCATCTTGACCTGATCCTTTTCCAGCGCGACCTCGCCGCCACCGTTATCGCGGATCTTAATGTCAGACTTTTTATATCCGCTCTCGAGCTTTGTGACGCTGTTCGCTCCAGAGCCCTCGGCGATATCGACTTTGATAGAATTCCTGCTGCCTGGTGAATCCACAAGCTTAAATCCACACTCCATCCTGCCGCCGATGTTCGAGCAAAAGACACTGCCGTCGTCAGCGACATAGCCTGGGATCTCAAAATACTTCCCGTCATTGCCCATATCGCACGCTTTTGAAAATTCGACCGGCGTACCTTTTTGCGTATTGCACGCGGCTAGAAAGGCTGCTGCTGCTGCGATAAAAATGAACTGCTTTAACATCGTCCCGTCCCTATGTTGGAAAGCCCGGCGTCTCCGTCACGCGCTTCGCTTGGTTGAAGTGTCTTTGGCAATGCATCGGCACGAACTTCAACGTGTCGTCGAGACTGTACGTTACCAATCCCATGAGCGGTGAAGTTATGATCATCGCGGTGTCGAGATCATCTGGAAATTTCCCTAACGCAGCGACAATTTCCTGCTGATGGACAGCGAACCGGTCGACGATATCGGCGCCCAAGGCGCTCGATGATGGAAATGCCTTTGAC
This sequence comes from Pyrinomonadaceae bacterium, assembly GCA_035995005.1. Classification (GTDB taxonomy): domain Bacteria; phylum Acidobacteriota; class Blastocatellia; order Pyrinomonadales; family Pyrinomonadaceae; genus OLB17. Next base: position 13,754 of record DASYKW010000244.1, on the reverse strand, counting down.
GTCGTCCTCATTGGTTTTGCATTCGCCGGATCGAGGCTCTTGATCAGGAATCTGCCGAAATAACCGCTCATCGGCGAGACCTTTTGCCAGAATGTCGGTTTTACCTCACCAGCAGCGATCTTTTCAAACTCCGGAAGATAGAGGCTGTGCGTCACGATCAGATGGTCAAGGCACTGCCCAACACTCCAGCTTTTCTCCGCTGGCTTCCAGTTGAGCTGAGCGACATTGAGGGCACTGAATGCAGCCGTGACCTCAGCGGAATTCTGCCGTAGGTCGGCTATGGTCGTTTTGATCCGCTCGTTCATCACCGGTTTCTCTGCGGTCTTTACGGCTTGGCGGGAAAATTTTCTCCGCAAAGCCGCATAACCCTCAAAGGTACTTAGTTTCTTAACGGTTTCCCGGTTTTTAGCATCCCCGCGATGCGATCTTGGGTCTTGCGCGTCCCACAAAGAGAGACGAAAGCCTCACGTTCGAGATCGAGCAGATATCGCTCCGACACCTGCGTCTTGTGATTTATCGTACCGCCGGCCATAACGTGGGCAAGCTTTTGCCCAATGAGCTGATCGTGATCAGAGATAAATCCGCCCTGCTTCATCATATGCAGAGCAAGCTTCATCGCCGACTCGGCAGCCTCACCAAGAACGGTGATGTCGGTCCTCTCGACAGGTGCCACATAGCCCGCTGCATCGAGATTCAAAACTTCCTGTTTCGCATCCTGGATCAAACGGTCGCCGTTCATCGAGATCGCGTCAGAATCACGCAAGAATCCGAACGCGCGTCCCTCCTGAGCGGACGTCGCGACCTTACCCATCCCGAGCGTCGTAAACGTATTCTTTAGAAAGGCGAGCGGATCTGCGTCGGGAGCTTTCGCCGCTGCATCCATCGCACGCATCGTCATTTCTTTTGTGCCGCAGCCCGCAGGAATGACGCCGACGCCAACCTCAACGAGTCCGATGTACGTCTCGCCGGCTGCGCGCGTTTTGTTGCCATGCATCGCGATCTCGCATCCACCGCCAAGCGTCAGTCCATATGGAGCGGTCACGACCGGCTTTGCCGAATAACGTAGTCGCATCACCGCGTTTTGCAGCGCACGGACCATCAAATTGATGTCGTCCCACTCTTCCTCTTGCGCGGCCACGAGGAGCATCATGATGTTGGCCCCGGCCGAGAAATTCCCGCCCTGGTTACCGACGACAAGGCCCTTAAAATTTCGCTCGACCTCGTCGATCGCGAAATTCATCATCTGGACCGTATCGCCGCCGATCGAATTCATCTTTGAATGAAACTCGAGACACGCAACGCCATCGCCGAGATCGACCAGCGATGCACCGGGATTGACCTTGATCGTGCCGGTGCGGTCCTTGACGTCCTTGAGGATCATCACACCGGGCCGCTTAGGGATCGCTTTGTACTCGCTCGCAACGAGATCATAGAAGCTCGTCTCGCCGTTCTCACGTTTATAAAAGCTGGTAGCTCCCAACGCAAGCATCTTTTCGACACTTGTCGGGATCGCCTGACCTTCGGCTTTCATTCTCTCGACCGACTCGGCGACGCCGACCGCGTCCCACGTCTCAAAAACGCCGATCGTCCAGCCAAAGCCCCACTTGATAGCGTTATCGATCTCGACGACGGTGTCCGCGATCTCGGGAATCCGGTTTGCGGAGTAACGAAAGGTGCGCTCCAACGTCTTCCACAAAAACTCGCCAACGCGGTCGTCGCCCCAAACGAGTTGCTTGATCCGCTTACCCGTGTCCTCGATCGCCTTTGCTGCATCAAGCGACGGGAACTTGGTCTTCTCCTGCGGCTTGTATTCAAAAGTATTCAGATCGAGCTCGAGGATCTGTCGGTTGCCTTCGGCATCTTTACCCTTCCGGTAAAAACCGCCTTTCGTCTTGTCACCGAGAAAGCCTTTTTCAAGCATCGTTTCGATGACATCAGGGATCAGAAAAACGTCTCGGTCCTCGTCGTCAGGGACCGCCGGGTAGAGGTTCTTGTTCACGTGAACGAGCACATCCAGACCGACGAGATCGCTCGTCCGGAATGTCGCCGACGACGCGTGACCGATCGCCTTGCCCGTGATCTGGTCGACCTCCGTCGGAGTAAAGCCCATCTCAAACATCTCGTGGACGGTCACCATCATTCCAAACGTCCCGACACGATTGGCGATAAAATTCGGCCTATCCTTTGCAGGCACAACGCCCTTGCCCAATCGCTGATCGAGGAATCCGGAGATCTTGCATGCGATCTCACCGCTTGTGTGGGTTCCGGGAATAACCTCGACGAGCTTCATATATCGCGGCGGATTGAAGAAGTGCACGCCGAGAAAATGCTGTTTGAAATCGTCCGAGAACGGTTCAGCGATCGAGTCGATCGGAATGCCGCTCGTATTCGAGGCAATGACCGACCCGGGCTTGCGGTTCTTCTCGACCTCCGCAAAAAGCTTGTGCTTGATGTCGAGATTTTCGACGACCGCCTCGATGACAAAGTCATATTCCTTGAGTTTTGCGATATCGTCGGTAAAATTGCCGGTCGTGATCAACCTAGCGTTGTCGGCGACCATGAATGGTGCTGGTTTGAGCTTCTTTGCGGCGGCAAAGAGGGAGTTGACGATCGCATTCTTGTCAGGCGCATCGGCCTCTTGAGGTGCGATATCGAGAAGCAGCGTCGGAATACCGGCGTTAGCGAGATGCGCGGCGATGCCCGCACCCATCGCTCCCGCTCCCAGGACTGCAGCTTTTGCAATATTCATCTTAGTTTCGGCCCGAGCCGGCGAGCCCGTGCGGGCCGCGGTAGTGGCTGTGTCTGTCATCTGATCGTTGCCTAAGTTAGGGAAGTATAACTGAATGAACGTTCATTCAGCAAGGTTCCGGTATAAGAAAAAATTGCTTCTTGTCATCTAAGCCTGGTCGATCACGGTAACGCCAGCGCCGCCAAATTGGCTCATAGTCGCCAGTTCCCGAGGGCTCTCGTCGAGGGAGACTGTCCTGCCGATCAGCTTTGCCGGCTCGAGCCGACCGTCGCGGACCATCTCGATCATTTCCGGATATCGATGTGCCTGCATGCCGTGGCTACCGAATATCTCCAGCTCGCGTCCGATGATCTTGTCGATGGGTACAGCGGCTAAGTGCCTGCCGGCCTCCATGATACCGATCTGGATATGCTTACCGCGTTTACGCAGACATGAGATCGAATCCAGCAGCACCTCGGGATGCCCGAGCGCATCGATTGAAACATGTGCACCGCCGCTCGTGATATCGCGGATAGCAGACACGGCGTCAACTAGTGTCGAGTTGACAATGATCTCAGCGCCTATGGTCCGGGCAAACTCCAGCTTGTCATCCGCGATATCTACGGCGATAACGCGGGCACCAAATGCCGCCGCGATCATGATCGCCGATAGCCCAACACCGCCGCAGCCATATACCGCGACCCATTGGCCGGGTTGGATGCGGCCTTGATCGACGACCGCACGAAAGGACGTCGCGAACCGGCAGCCGAGGCTGGCTGCGGTGACGAAATCGATCTCATCGGGCAGACGGACAAGATTCTCGTCGGCGTACTCTATGGCGACGTACTCAGCGAAACCGCCCCAAGCGGTAAACCCCGGTTGGAATTGACGATCGCAGATCTGCTGATCGCCATTCCGGCAGTGTTCGCAAGTGCCGCAGCCGCAAACGAACGGCAAGGTTACGCGGTCGCCGACCCTAAATCTTGAGACGCGAGCGCCTACTGACGCTATCTCGCCGGCCAGCTCATGCCCAGGAACGTGCGGCAGAGTTATGTCAGGATCGTTGCCCATCCAGCCGTGCCAGTCGCTGCGGCAGATCCCGCACGCACGCACGCGGAGAACAACGCCGTTCGGCGGTGCGACCGGATCCGCAACCTCACGGATCGTTATCGGTCCCTTAAACTCCTCGTAAACAGCTGCTCTCAATATCTATTTCCGTCGCCTGTATTTTTCGAGAGCTATCGTAACGGCAAGCTGCTTTTCGCGCAATCGGGATGCGATCTCGGAACGACGCGTGTCGTCCACACATGCCTTGATCTCGCTCTTTAGGCGGGCGATGTCGTTGAGCATTTCGACCTCCTCGGGAACGAAATCGTTCGACTTAAGTATAGAGTGCGCCATTCGCAGCTCATCCGGCGTTGTGAAGTACGAGTCGAGGTCGAGGGGCTGGCCTTTTCCCTTTAGGTTGTCAAAATCGCCACGCGCCATGCCTCGCGTATTTGCTGCTCAATATTGATCTCAGAGGGCATACACTGCCTTACGAAAATGCCCTTGACATGTTGCGGGTTTTCGTCCGATACTTGCGGAGTTAATTTCTCAAATACCACCTCTCGCTTACAGAAGATGGGCGTTCTTCTAGCAAGACGACTGTCTCTGACCGCTGAGATCAACGGAGAATATCTACATGTTTAAGAAGCTGTTTCTCATCGTATCGATCGTGGCATTGGCTGCTATCACTTCGCTTGCCCAGCCGGGCTCGTCGACATCCCCCCCTGCGGCCGCGACACCAACTGCCGCCAAGCCGGCAGCCTTTAGAGCCACAAAGGACCAGATCAAACAGGGCCAACAGATCCTTATCACGCAGAAGTTGTGGACGGGCGAGGCCACCGGCGTGTATGGCACCTCACGCGACGGTATTAAGGCCTATCAAAAGGCCAACGGCCTCGACGTGAACGGCAAATTCGATCGGGCGACGCTCGAGAAGATGGGCATCTCCCTGACCGACAAACAAAAGGGGATCGCGGCGCCGACGACGACCTCGACGGCAAAAGGCGATTCAACCAAACAGATCGCCGCCGGTGGCCAGGACACGGCCGGCGTAAAGCGGCCCGCCCCATTTCAGGCGACAAAGGACCAGATCACGGCGCTCCAGAAGATCCTGAAGGACGGGAAGATGTACGACGGCGAAGCAAACGGTGAGCGAAGTGACGCCCTCAAGGAATCGGTAAAGAAATATCAGACCGCAAACAGCCTCAATGCAACCGGCGGTATCAACGCCGCGACCCTGCAAAAAGCGGGCATCGCCCTGACTGACAAGCAAAAAGAGCAGGTCGCCGCGCAGGCTGCGTACGACGCGGCAAAAAAGAATTAGGGTCTCCTCTCTTGCTATTTCATGCGGCCGGAGGCACCGACGCCGACCGGCCCTTTTTCTATGAAGAAAACAATTTTAGCCGCCTGTCTCCTCCTCTTCTCGTCGCTTATCGCCGTCGCGCGGTCCAAGGACGAGACCGCCATTCGCACAGTCATGGATGATCAGGCTGCGGCCTGGAATCGCGGCGACATCGACGGATTTATGTTTGGCTACTGGAAGTCGGATAAGCTCGAGTTCGTCGGTCGCTCCGACGTCACGCGAGGCTGGCAGGCGACACTTGACCGGTACAAAAAGAATTACAACTCTCGCGAGAAGATGGGTACGCTAACTTTCTCGGACGTTGAGTTCACACAGCTCTCAAAGAACGCCGCATTCGTCGTCATGAGCTGGTCGCTCGGAACTGCCAAGGACAGCCCGCACGGAAAATCCACGCTTCTTTTCCGCAAATTTAAGGAGGGCTGGCGGATCGTGGTCGATCATTCGAGTTGACCGGACCAGCAGGCAGACTCAGGAACGAGGGAACATTACATCGAGGAGCTTATCCACGCTGTGACTCCAGAGAAAACCCTCAGCGACGTGACGCGGTCCTGCGACAGACGCTTTATTTCTAAATTGTTTGTCGATGATAACGCGCTCCATAAGCTCGCGTAGATGCGCCTCGTCAGGAGCGAACCAACTCGCGTCACCGCCGCTGACCCGACCCTTAATGACCTCACTTCTGATCCGGAGCGAGAAATCCTCTGTAGTAAAATCGTCCGTCGGACCTCCCGATGTACAGATAAGTGGGAGGCCGGACGCAACCGCCTCGAGGGCTGGCAGGTTAAATCCCTCGGCCCCATAGGGTGAGACGTAACAGTCGGCGGCATGATGAAGCTCCGCGACTTCTCGAAAGCTCATCGACCCTCCGATATATGTGAGACGAGAGAATAGACGGCCCAGATTGGCCACCCCGACCGACGCCATCATCGTCCCCTTGAACATCTCATACGAAGGGTAAAGAGCCTCGAGACCCTTCAAAAGAAGTCGTGCATTAGGATGTGTTTCCAGGATCGCGCAAAACGCCCGCAGGATCCGAGCTATTCCCTTATTCTCGGTCATCGCTCCGATGTTCAGAAAAACGAAATCATCATCCGCGATCTTATATTTGGCACGCGCCGCATCTCGTTGCTTGCGTCTGGGCGGGTAAAAGATCGACGGATCAACGCCGAGAGGTATAAGTCGGACACGCGTCGGATCGGCGCCGCTCGTAAGGTAGCCGTTCCGCGACCAGACTGAGGAGGTGACTATCTCAAAAATGCCGTCGTGAAGCCGGTGAGCTTCGTCAAGCGGAATCTGGTCAGTTATAGAACCTGCGGGAAATGTTCCGAATTCCGAGGTGGAGAAGACACACACCTTGTCGGCACGCGGCGGCGAGACAAGATCAGACGGGAACGCCGTCCGAAGCTCAGCATCCGGACGGACTCGGGCGGGAAGGGGTGGGATCGCCGCCAATTTCCCCTCATTCTCAGGTTCAAAAAGACCCTTTTCCGTATGCCAGTTCGCCCTCCAGAAAGGCACATCCTCGAAGTAGAGCTGCAGTTCCGGGCGGCCGAGCATCTCGAGACACCAGAATTGCGTGGCCACGGCATACGAGTGCGGTATGCCGCGCCAACCGGATACGAAGATCGACTTCTTTTTCATTGTGCTGTCGGGCGAGCCAATTTGTTATTATCGGGAAAAAGCAGCGAACTCTTCAAAGAGACAGATAAAGAAGTCTGGGCCAGACGGTGTTACACCGACATCTCGTCTCGACTATCCCGAGTATTGGCAGGGCGCCGGCGCCGACGTGACTGAATAATATCAATGGCGAAACGCATTGGACTTGTCCAAACTGGCGGCATCGGCGACATCATCATCGCCCTGCCGATCGCCGATCATTTTACTGAGTTGGGCTTCGAGGTCGTGTGGCCGATCAAAGAGGCTTACATGCCGATCTTTGAGCCCATCAAACCGTCCGTCAGATTTCTGCCGGTTCCACCGACGGGGAGTTCGTCAGTGGTCCACGAACCACTGCGTCTCCTGAACGCTGAAGCGTGCCAGCGAACCATTGTCCTCTACTCGTACGTCGGCGGCATCAATATCAACGATTCCAGGCTCTCGGGAGCTCTAAAGTTTGACGAGTACAAATATGCTATCGCGGGCGTGCCGTTCGCAAAAAAATGGGACCTACGATACGAGCGGGACATGGAACGCGAAAATCGTCTGTACGACAGTCTCAACATCTCGGAAGAATATCTTTGTTTCCACGGCCTCTCGGCGGACATGACTGAGCCGCTGCGATTGCCCGGCCACATGTCCGAAGGACTGCGTGTTATCGAGATGGAAAAGCAAAGCGAGGACGAAAGCCCTTTCGACTGGCTCCTTACGCTCGAACGTGCGAAGAAACTGATACTGGTCGACAGCTGCTTTGCCAATCTCGTAGAACAGATGAATCTAACAAATCCTAAGGCGGTCATAACGGACAATGCGGTTGCGTTCACGCCCGTCTTTAGAAATGGCTGGCAATTTCTATTTCCCGATGCATTCAAAGCCCAGTAACCACATTCTCTTTTGCGGTATCCTGTTGGCGAATCCAGCAATCGGTTCGGGAGGGTGACAATGAAAAGTGTTCTTTTTGTTTGCGTCGTTCTTTTTGTCCTCGATATATCCGGGCAGCCGTCGGGCTACTCGATCCAGGAGTACTTGAACATTAAGTCGGCCTCCGGACCAACGTTCTCAACCGACGGCAAGTCGATCGCATATCTCAGCAATACGACGGGCACCATGCAGGTTTGGTCGATCGCTCTGCCGTACGGCACGCCGCACCAACTCACAAACTATGACGACAACGTCGGTTTCGTTCGGTGGCTCGGCGATGGCAGCGGACTTGTCTTTGGCAAGGCAAAGGGCGGTGACGAGAACACGCAATTCTTCTGGATGAAGCCCGATGGCTCGGGCGTTAAGGCGCTGACAGACGAGCCGAAGGTCCGTCATAACTTCTCCTTTGTCACCGACGACGGCAAGACGATCGCCTATTCGTCTAATAAGCGAGATCCGCAGTTTTTTGACATATACAAGATGGACTTGGCGAGCGGCGAGGAAACGCTGCTCTACAAGCAGGACGGTAGCAATAGCATCGCTGCGATGAACGGCGCTCAGAGTAAGATCATTGTCAATCGCGACGGCACGGAGCTCAGTCTCGACAACAACCTGTATCTTGTCGATGTCGCGACAGGCGGAGAGACTTTGCTCACGCCGCATACGGGCTCGTCGCAATTCGGCGACGCAAACTTTGTAGCCGATGGCATCATCTTTGGCCACGACAACGGACGCGAATTCTACGGCCTCGCCCAGATGCGCAGGAAGAACGCTGCGACGGACGACTGGAACGATAAGAATCGCGAGGTAAGGATCCTCGACGAAACTCCGTGGGACATGTCGGGCGTGACGATGTCGACCTATGGCAACACGATCGCGTACACGATCAACCACGAGGGCTTCTCTGAGCTTTACCTGCGAAAGTACGAGACCGACGGCAAACCGCTGATCACGGTCGTAGACAAGAAAAGCACGCCTATCAAGCTTCCCGGCCAGGGCATCGTCGGCGGCGTGACTTTCAACAAAGATGAGAGTCAGATTGCGTTCTCATTTTCGTCCTCGACGCGCAATTCAGATATCTGGATCTACGACAGGGCGACGCAAAAGCTGTCGCAGGTCTCTCACAGCGATACGGCCGGCGTTTCGCTGCATTTCTTTGTCGAGCCAAAACTTATCCGGTATAGATCGTTCGATGGACGCGAGATCTCAGCGTGGTATTACGAGCCTGAACGCCAAAGATCCTTCGCGCTCAATGTTGCCGATCCTAAAGACACCAAACTACACGCAACATGGTCGACAGTGCCGGTGATCGTCTCCGTTCATGGCGGTCCCGAGGCTCAGGAGCGGCCGGGATTCAACGCTCTTTATCAGTATTATCTTTCCCGCGGCTATGCGGTCCTGGCGACAAATGTCCGCGGCTCGACGGGTTACGGTAAGACGTTTACGCACCTCGACGACGTGAAAAAACGTGAGGACTCTGTAAGGGACCTCGCGTACGCCGTCGATTGGCTTAAGACCAAGGGCGGCGCCGACGCGAAACGCATCGCCGTCATGGGCGGCAGCTACGGCGGCTATATGACGCTCGCAGCGATCACACTCTACCCGGAGCTCTGGGCGGCCGCCGTCGATACCGTCGGCATATCGAATTGGGAGACGTTCCTCAATCGAACAAGCGGTTATCGCCGTCGCCAGCGCGAGGTCGAATATGGCCGCCTCGACAAGGACCTGGATTTTCTTCGCTCAGTCTCGCCAATGACAAAGATCGATCGCATCAAGACGCCACTTTTTGTCATCGCAGGACGCAACGACCCCCGCGTCCCCTGGACCGAGGGCCAGCAGATCGTTGACGCCCTTAAGAAGCGAAACTCGCCCGTCGAATGGAAACTCTACGATGACGAGGGCCACGGCGTCTCGAAACTAAAAAATCGCCTTGAGCTCTACCCGCTCGTCGCCGATTTTCTGGACAAGTATATGAAGTGATCATAGCGTGATCACTCGACCGGTCAGGTCAGACTCGCGGGCAGCGTCTAGCACTCGCTGAACGCGAAGCCCATCCTCAAATGTCGCGGCGTTTGGCATGATTGCATCGCCCGTTGCGATCGTATCAATAAGTACTGGTGCGAATGTCGCGAATGCTCGTGCAAAACCGGTATCGGGAACACCCGCAATAGTCTTGCCGAGATCGACATCGATCCAAGTCCATTCTCGTTCACCGAACTTCGCGATCGAAAGCTCGCCGAGTCCATCCACAGCGATCGCCCCGCTGTCACCGTAAAACTCCATCCGGTTTTGATAGGTTGGTCCCTCGACCATCGAGACTGATACAAGACCTGTGGCGTCGCCGGTCAATTCACCATCGCGAAATCGTAGCAGCATGTTCGCCTGGTCGTCGCTCGTCACCTCACGCATCTCACCTGAGGCATCTCGCCGCCGCTTGATGTTCGTGTGGAGTTGACAGGAGACGCTCGCGATATCGCAGTCCAAGAACCACTGAAAGGAGTCGATGATATGCGAATTTATGGCTCCCAGCGCTCCGCCACCTTGCTCCGCATCGGACCACCAATTCCACGGCAGGTTCGGGTCGCCGCGGTGCGGAGCCTGAAAGATGGTCTTGGAATGGCGGACCTTACCGATCACACCGTCTCGGAGCATCTCGAAGGCTCGTTTGCGGCCGTCCTGAAATCGCAACTCGTGATCGATAAGAGCCAAGATCGGCTTTCCGACTGCTGTGGCAGTCATCTGCTCGGCCTCGGCGACGTTCATCGCCATCGGCTTTTCGCAAAGGATATGTTTCCCCGCCGCGATCGCGGCAAGCACCATTTCGCAATGCAGTATCGGTGGTGTCGTGATACACACCAGATCGACGTTGCGATGCTCTACCGTCTCGCGCCAATCCGCCGTCGAATGTCCGATCGCGAATTGCTCTGCCGTCGCTCGAGCGTTCTCCAACCGTCCACTCGCAACCGAGACGACTTTCGCGTTCCTGCAAGCCGCAAAAGCCGGAATCTGCACGTTACGTGCAAATCCGGTCCCAATGATCCCGATTCCCACCGTGTCTTTCATGTTCTTATCTTACAAAACAAAAGGCGTGAGCCGATGCCCACGCCGTTGATCCAACCTTATCGAAAACGACTAATCGATCCCGATGCCGACGGGGCTCGTTGCCCCTCGCGGAGGGCGATTGCCGTTTTTCAAAAAGGACTCGTAAGCCTCTTTGTCGGCTCCTGTGAGCGATTCAATGTGGACGCCGACGAGAAAACGCTCCACGGACGTATGAACGCCCACCTTCTCGTATCGCATCCCGATCGCCCGCAGAAAGACCTTACCAGTCGGCAGGTCGATCTCTACATTGAGCAGACGCTGATGATTGACCAAATATTTCTCGTTAACGCGGATGGATGGGACAAGGAATGCAAAGCCGGTGCGGCTGATATCGACCGTCTCGCCGAGGATGCAGGCTGCACGGGCTGCCTCGCGGCCGCGTTCACTATTCATGTCCGGGTCAAACCAGACCTTCATCGGCGCTGTGTGGCGCCGGCGCGGCGGTACCAAACGCTCAGACAGTGATCTATTAAGCTTTGTTATCAGCTCGCGTATCATCCTAATTCCGCCTTGGTAAAAACGAGTGGGGAGATACTTGTATAAACTTTTTTCCACAGAATTTCAACAACTGTTTTGAAAATTTACACGTTGTTTACTTTTTCATGGGCTTTCCACCGTTTTCTTTGCTTGTCAGACGTGATCCGCCCTTGGAGTCAAGCTCCAAAAGGAAGGAGAGCTTGCCGCTTTTGCCGTATTCGGCAGGGACGGCCGTTACGAAATACGACCGACTGTCGCTTAGCACGTTGACCGCGTAGTTATATCCCGTCGAGGCACTGGTTTGAATGTCGTCCGGCAACAGCCCGGCAGCGACCAATGTGGGAATATCGGTATAAACTCCGCCATTTTGCAGGCTGTAGACAAGCTCGGCCTTTGAAACGCGATCCATCATCTTTCGGGCCTCGTCCTGGTGCGTCTCGATGCGCAGGGCGTAAAAGTACCGCTTGCCTTCCTTCTTGATCTTGGCCTCGGCGGCCTTGTCGATCGAGAGAATGACCCAATTATTGCCCTCTTTTCGGAGTTTGAGCTGCTGGAGTTCCTTCTTACCCGGATCGTCGCCTGGAAGCTTTAATGTCACGGTAGCGAGTTCGCCCGAGATGATCTCGCCGTTTATCTCGATCTGCGGCGGCACCTGTCCCGCGATCGCCTCAAAATCCAACGAAAAGTCCTGCAGTTCGGTGTCCGTCAGGCCCTCGACCGCCGGTCGCAGATTTGTCAGGAATATCGCCTCGCGAAACTTCTTCTCCCGCAGCTTGGTGTAAAACGCCCGCACCGTGTCCGCCGGCCCGCCGGCAGTGATCTCGATCGTTGCGCCGCCGTTTGCCGCGGCAGCGTTTGCATTTACAACGGCGGCGTTGGCAATGACCGCAGCCGCATTTGCGGCATTAGCGGCGACCGCGTTGGGACTCTCGGCGGTTGAGCAGGACGATAGGGCACTGAAAATAAGCGTGGAGAGAACGAGGCAGAGCTTCTTCATTTTGCGCGTAAGGTCTCGAGAAACACGGCCGGATGGCCAAAGAAAAGCGACACGCTAAATTGCATTATAGCGTGCCGCGTATAAACAAGTAAAACAGTTTTTTGGGCGTTAGCTCGTTCGCTTTTTGCCCGTCATCCAGATCTCGCGTCCGACCATATAAAGGACGACCGCAAGTACTATGAACGGCAGAAGCCCCCAAATATCCGACCAACCGCCCACGCCGCCGTCAAAGAACGGATTGCTCTTTGTTGCCCAGTCGCCCATGCCATCCTGGATATTCTTGAGCCATGGCACGACGGCAAAGATGGCGATCAAAATACCGGCGATCGCACCGCCGGCGATGTAGCCGGAGGCGAGCAGGACGCCGTTGGATTTGTCGGTCTCGGCAATGAGCTGCTCCTCGGTCATATCTCGGCCGGCAAATTTGCGTCGCAGGAAAATATCTACCAGATACCGCACGATGCCGCCGACGAAGATCGGCGCGGACGTCGAGATCGGCAGGTAAATTCCGACCGCAAAAGCCAGTGACGGAACACCCGAGACCTCGAGCACGATGGCCATCATCGCCCCTAGAATGACGAGGCCCCACGGCAGGTTTTGCCCCAATACGCCCTTGATGATGTAGCTCATCAGTGTCGCCTTGGGCGCGTCATATCTTGTCAACTCTTTGCCGTCGTCGTCCTTTTTCAGCACACCGTTGATGCCGGGGTCGACAAAGTAAACGAGTTTTCCTGACTGGTCGACAAGGTATTTCCCGACCTGTCCTTTCTCCGGCTCCGTGTTCTGCCACACGCGATACGAGTTGGTGTCGGTGTCCTTGTACTTGCCGTTCCTGACGCGGTCCATCTGCAAATCGCCGTTCTGACGAAACAGCTTGTCCTCAGGCACGACCATCGTCGCAACCGGCGAACTCGCATCGATCTTCGCGTAGTAGGTCTCGTTGTTGTTTAGGACGATCAGCAAATAGCCGAGAACGAGGGCCGAGGCGAGCGCTCCGACAAGAATGGCGATCTGCTGGTTTCGCGGCGTCGAACCGACCCAGAAACCGGTCTTGAGGTCCTGCGACGTGGTGCCGCCATTCGATGCCGCTATGCAGACGATACCGCCGATCGAAAGGGCTGTAACGAAGTATGGATCCGGGCTCGTCCAGCCAAGGGCGAGAAATACTAGCGACGTGATCAGCAATGTCGCGACCGTCATTCCCGAGATGGGATTCGACGAGGAACCAACCTCGCCCGTAAGCCGCGACGACACGGTCACGAACAGGAATCCAAGAATGATGATCAGTATCGCTCCAAAGAAAGCCACAAATGGATGCGTGAATACGCTCAAGCCCAGCTTCGGGAAGAGCATGATACCTGCGATCAACGCCAGAACACCGACGATGACCCACTTCATGGAGAGGTCGCGATCGGTACGAGGAACATTCGATCGGGATTCGCTCGATCCGCGGAGGTCAGCGA
>DASYKW010000243.1:0-36406 GCA_035995005.1 Pyrinomonadaceae bacterium | reverse complement strand
ATGCGTTGCGGCGGTATTGAAGTCCGTTAGTGTGACACCGTCATCTCCCATCTCCATCCCACCCAATCTCACGGGAAGCTTTTCGCTGAGAAGGTCGTCGTCGCTGATGACGCGGAGCGAAAGACCGATCGTCGAGGCCTTTTGCAAGAGCAGGTCGGCGATCCGCTCACTTTCGACGCGGGCAATAGGTAGTGAGGTGCCGCTCGCCAGCATTGCGAGGGCCTGTTCTGGGCCGATCGATAACACCTCAGCGATCGCGTTAGGTTCAACCAACCTTTCGCCAGCAGGCAAGATCAAGTTGAAACCGCGCTCCCAGGTCTCAAGTACTCGTAGGATCGGCTTACCCACAGCCGCCGGCTCAACATCGAGGGCGTTTCCGCAATACATGCACTGCAAGCGATTCGGCGCGTTGCTGCGACCGCAATGACTACAGGTAACAAGTTCGTCCGGGCTGAAGGCGATGTCCTCCGACTGGATCGTCGGGTCAAAACTTGACGTGTTTTCGGCGCTTGCGGACATAAAAAGTGGGGCAGCGCCATTCTAGCATCGCGTCACCGATTTGCTTGACCTGAACGCTGCCCAAAAGGCACACTAGTGTCAAAAGGTCTCCCGTTGGCGGCCTGGCGGTGCAAGGGGCTTATTTAGCAAACATTTAGAGCAATCGAATTGGAAGTTGCCCGTATTTGATCCTGTTACGACCAGCCCCGCGGGGCAATTCAGAGAAAGCACCTCATCGGCAAAGTCCGACCAAATGGATACCTCGCTCGATCTCGATCGTTGAGGTAATAACTAATGCAGTTCGATGCGACGGCTGGGTCGTCATGGCAGTTCGGACACCGCGGTCGCGTGGCCGTCTTTATCGACGGTAACAATCTCTTTCACGCTGCCAGGTTTCACAACATAGACATTGATTACAACAAGCTGCTCCGCGTCCTTTTGGGTGACGGCCGGCTGCTGCGCGCCTTCTTTTACACCGGCGTGGATGTTGGTGCGGAACGTCAGCAAGGCTTCCTCTTATGGATGCGGCGAAATGGCTTTCGTGTCGTGCAGAAAGAGCTCAAGACCTTTTACGATGGGACCCGCAAGGCAAATCTCGATGTCGAGATCGCTGTCGATATGCTAAGCCTCGCGGGCCGCTACGATACCGCGGTGCTCGTCTCGGGTGACGAGGATTTTGTGTACGCGATCAACGCCGTCGCCTATAAAGGCTGCCGCGTCGAGGTCGCGGGATTCCGTTCTAATACTGCGCCGCGATTGATCGACGTCGCCGATTTCTTTATCGATCTTGGCGATATCGCAGACGTCATCCGCAAGGACGCGGTTCCTACCGGGGAATACGAGATACCATCGTTCGTTCCCGCCGGCGGCGCTCATTACGACGACGACGACAGGGACCGACACCCATGAAGCTTTTTACCATCGACGAAGCAAACGCCCTTGTCTCGATCGTAGCTCCCAAACTCGAGTCGATACAGCGCCTCTACGCTCGCATCGACCTCATGCGGGACGATGCTCGGGCCGCGGCTGCGGCCTCAGGATCCGGCGGTGGGATGCAGGGTGGCACGAGCTACGTAAATACGCTTTACAGGATCGGCAAACTCACCACCGAGATCTACGAGGAGGGCGTCGAGATCAAAGACCCTAGCCGCGGACTTATCGATTTTCCACATATGCGAAACGGCCGCGTGGTCTTGCTATGCTGGCATCTTGGCGAGGCGGAAGAGATCGCATGGTGGCATGAGACAGATGCAGGTTTTGCCGGACGCCAGCCCCTTTAGATTTCCACAGGCGTTTCCACAGAATCACCCAAGATTACAAAGTGCGAAAAGTTCAATCTTTTCTGCGCTTTAGTATTGACCACTTAAAGTCAATTCTGTTAAGATTCTCCCGTTTTGTAACACGCGTCCTAGTTTCTCAAACCACCAAGAACGCCACGCTTATGAATTGTCCGGTATGCTCACGGAGTTTAGCCCCGACACTCTCTATTTGCCCGTCTTGCGGTGCCATGATGAACGACTCGGTCCGCGAGGAGCTTGAGGCAAAGATCACGTCTGGCCGCCTCAGACCTACGCCACCCACGATCGAGGCGAAACCCGTGCGAATGGAGACTCCCGCACCGGTCGATGTGACGCCTGCTCCGGCCATCAGGCGGCCGGAACCGCCGATCGTTGCAGCCTCGCCCATCCGCCGGATCGAAACTGCCGATCTGAATACGCCAAGGACAAGCCCGACGCTTGTAGAATTTCAGAGCGCGAAAGCGACGCTGCCGGATTGGCGGCTCCAGATCCAGAACGCCGTCCAGCAGCGCGTCGGTTCGACGGCAAACGTCGACGCCAAGCCCGCCGCGGTCGCTCCAGTGATAAATCCGCGTCCGGCTAAGATCGAGATGCCGACGACGGACTTGCCCGACCATTCCGATCCTCGGATGGCGTCGGCTATGAAACGTATCACCGAGTCGCGTAAGGCCTTTTTGCCTAAGACGCCGGTCATGCGTCCCGTCACGTCACAGCCGGTCCAGCCGCTCCAGGCTCGTCCCTTCAATCTTGTACCGGCGAGGCCGTCCGCTGCTCCCGTGCCCCACAACTCAATGAGTGGTGCATCGGCCTCATCCGCCAGGGCATTGAAGGTTGATACCAACAAGCTGCCGAAACTTGAAAGTGTCGTCGAGCATTCGCTTGAGCCGGCTCCGAAGGCCGTTCCTTCGATCGTGCTCGTCGACAAGCCGACGATCGCCCGTGTCGAAGCCCTGCCTGAGCCGGTCGAGCAACAGCGCGAGACGGAATTCGCCCAGATCGGACGTATCCGTATCAAGGCTGAAAATATCGAGATCGAAGCCTCGGAGCAGACCGAGCAATATGTTGACGACATCGAGGACTTGGCGCCTTTCTCAATGCGGTTCGGCGCGGGTCTTTTCGATCTGATCATCGGCGGATTTGTTGCAATGCTTCTCCTCTCTCCGATCGCCTTTTCGGGCGGAAACTGGTTGACGCCTATCGGTGGTCTCACATTCGCGGGCGCATGGACGGTCGTTATGTTCGTTTATATGACCGCGAGTCTTGGCTTTTACGGCAAGACGATGGGAATGCGGCTCTTCTCCCTCGAGCTTGTCGACGCCGTGGAAAATCAATATCCGACCCTGCAGCAGGCTGCGGTAAATTCGGCGATGTTCCTTTTGCTCCTGCCGTTGGCAGGGGCGGGATTTGCGACGATCTTTTTTAATGAGGAGAATCGTGCAGCCCACGATCTCCTGTCGGGCACAATCCTGGTCAGGGAATTCTGAGAGCAGCTTAGAGGATGAAAAAAGCCCGAGGCCGCGTGCCTTGGGCTTTTTTGTTGACTCCAATAGACTTGCACGTGTGAGCGAGCAAGAAAAACAGATCAGCCGCGAACATCTGGCAGCGCTAGCCGCGCCTGCACGGCGCAAGGCGGCGAACGAGCTTCGGCGTGCACGCAAGCTGCTCGACAACCTGCGGGGCGATCTGGAGAAGCACGGTGATCCGGAACTTTGGAAAAAGTATGGCGACTTGCTGCTCGCCAACACCGGCACCGCAGTTCGGAGAGACGAGATCATCCGCGTCGTAGATTATTTCGACGAGTCGGCACCGACGATCGACATCCCTGGCGAGGCCCGCGGGACGCTGAACGAGATAGCCGAGGATTACTTTCGCAGATATACAAAAGCCCGAAACGGTCGGCGCGTTATCGAAGAGCGAATGGCCGAGACCGGCAAGAAGATCGGAGCCGCTGAGAAGCGGCTTGCGCGAATCGACGAGGCGATCGAGACTGGTGACGAGGACTTCATCAGCCTCCTTGTGGGACCAAAGAAGCCCGCGGCTCAAGTCTCCAAGAAGCGAAAGGCCGAGGTCGCATTTAAAGGGGCGAGGTGGTTTGTTTCGTCCGACGGATTCGAGATCCTGGTCGGAAAAAAAGCCGTCGATAATGATTTTCTAACGTTCCGCATCGCCCGTTCGCTTGAGACGTGGCTGCATGCGGCCGATTATCCAGGTTCGCACGTCATCATTCGCAACCCGTCGAAAAAAGAAATTCCGGACCGAACGCTGATCGAGGCGGCCGAGCTCGCCGCTTTTTACAGCGATGCACGCGAGCAACCGAAGGCCGCCGTGAACTATACGCTCCGTAAGTTTGTAAATAAGCCGAGGAAGTCGGCTGCCGGACTGGTAAGCCTATCGAGCCATCGTACGATCCTGGTCAAACCGCAGGTGTCGGCAAAGAAGAAGGAAGCGTAACTACTGCTCGTTGACCACCTTGTCGATAGTGTCACGCAGGGCTTGATACACACTTGAGCCGGCTCCAGAGAATACCCCGCGCAACCGACCCTTTCTATCGATGAGGATGTTCTGCGGTACGACCGATTTCTTGGTCACGGCGTAGTACTGCTGAGTGGACTCCCTTGGACTGCGGGCGATCGTGTAATTGAGTTTCATCGCATCGGCGAACTTCTTGATCGCGTCCATGGGCTCGAGCCCGCCATCCTCGTCGCCGATGTTTAAGCCAACGATCTCGAGACCCTGCGAGCGGTACTTGTCCTGCAGCGCGATCAACTCCGGCATCTCCGCACGGCACGGTCCACACCAGATTCCCCAGATGTTGAGGAGGACGACCTCGCCCTTCTTGTCGCTCGTCTTAAACTTGGTCCCGTCCAGATTTTCGAATTCGGCGTCGGCAAGTGCAGACGCGAGCGGCGGATATTCTGTTGCATTAGCCATCGAGGCGGAGTTCGCATTCGACGCGTTGGTGTTTGCCGTCGCATTATTGGCGGGCTGACCGCCGCCGCAGCCGTTAAATGACGAGACTGCGAGAGTCAGCATGGCAAAGACGATCAGATTCTTGAATAGCGATTTCATCATCGGATAATGGCCGTTTGGCGTAAGCGTAAATCATACAAGATACGTGCAAACTTCGCGATTGTTGCGCCCCTAGCAAGCTGCTTTTGTCCGAAACCACAAATGGTTCAGACTTACCTGACCAAAATCGACACGTATGCTCTTCCTCACGCAGTCGCTACGGGATTTCTTGGTGATAATCAAAACTGACCAGAAGTTTTTTGTCAGTTCGGCATTATAATTTTCTCTCGACCTTTGTAATCTGGCGAGTTTACTAAGCGTCTCTCGGCTACTGAACCGATCGGTAAGAATTCCTCACCTATTTAGCCATATCTTTTTGTGTGGACTTGATGATCTCGCGCATCCCGGCCTTAATATATTCATATGGGACCTTCTCGATCGCCGTCTCGAGTGCCATGATATACGCCGTTTTTAGGGCCTGGTCCTTTGGCACTGGGACATCGGGAGTGACGCCGATGCCCTCCCAATTGGTCTGGGTGATCGGGTTGACGGCCTTGCCCATTGGCACGAACACCTCAAAATGCTCGGTGAGCCGCACCCGCTCACCCGGATTTGCACCACCGCGTGTCTTCTCACCGATCAGCGTGGCGCGTTTCAGGTTTTTGAGGTTGTAGGCGAACTCCTCTGCCGCGGAAAAGGTCGTGTTGCTTGTTAGGATATAGATCGGCTTGTCGCCGTACTTTTTGCCTGTGACAGACCGCTTTGTCCAAAACTCCTCTGTCTTATTCCCTTCGCGCCAGTATATATCGTTTAGATGCACCGATCGGCTACCAAAGAAATACGAGGAGAGTAGCGCGACCATTGCCGGACTGCCGCCGCCGTTTTGACGAAGGTCAATGATTAGGCCGTCGGTATTTGAGAGGGTGCCCATCGCCGAGGCGACCGTGTCAACGCCGGCCGCGGGATCCTCAAAGGAACGTAGAGCGAGATAACCGATGTTCCCTTCCATTCGCTCCACTTTTTCAAAGCCCCAATTGAAACGCCGCTGAAAGAAAAGCTCCGCCGCCCTCTCCTTCGCAGTCGGACGTGCATTCTTTTGCCGGACCGCGATCGCCTCAGCAGAGTAATAGACGCGAAGGTGCTTGTCATGGCTGATCGCCTGAAGATCTTCCTGAAGCATCGCCGCGAATCTTGTCGCACTCGTGACGCCGTCATACTCGCGTTTCGCGAGGCGGGCCCTGATGTCCATCTCCATCTGCCTGGCCGTTTCGAACGAAATATAGGACTTATTCAAGTTTCTCAACAGCTCATCAATGACCCGCGAGCGCACCGCTCCGTCGATGGTCATATCGGGGTTGTCCTGTGCCCTAACTCCGCACGCCGCGATTAACACAAACAACGCGCATAGCGACACGACGCTTACAAATCTATTGACAGATATATTGTTCATGCAAATAGAATACACGGAAGTTGACCAGAATGCGATTCTGGTCAGTTACGATTCGCAATTTGGTCTCGTCTTCTACCTGTTTCCCCCCTAGGGGATGTTGCAAAGAGCAAGAACGATTAAGACTGACCAGAATCTTCAGTAGCGATTTTCATTTTCGAATTATGGCCGGTTGGGGTAGTCGTAAGTCATACGAACTCCGCGATTGTTGCGCCGGCAGCGAGCGGCTTTTGTGCGAAACCACAAATGGTTTAGACTTACCTGACCAAAATCGACACGTATGCTCTTCCTCACGCAGTCGGCCGCCGTCTACGGGATCGATGCCCTAATTGTGGACATTGAGGTGAACCTTCGCCCGATGGCCGACAATGACCCTGGGCCAAAGATCACGATCGTCGGCCTGCCTGATACAGCAGTCCGAGAGAGTCGCGAACGCATCCACGCCGCTATCGGTAATAGCAAATACTTTTTCCCTATCCAGAAAGTTACGGTCAATCTAGCACCCGCTGACGTACGAAAAGAAGGTGCGAGCTTTGACTTGCCTGTTGCCTTGGGTATTCTCGGGGCCAATGGCGACCTCGTAAATGGCCAAAAGCTGGAAGGTGTGATGGCGGTTGGCGAATTGTCACTCGATGGCCGCGTGCGGCCGGTCCGCGGAGCCCTCTCGATCGCACTCGCGGCTCGTGAGAAGGGCGTCAAGAGCTTGCTCGTCCCGGAGGAGAATGCCCCTGAGGCGGCAGTTGTTCAGGGTGTGAACGTCTATCCTGTACAGACGCTTCGCGACGCGGCTGAGGTCGTCACGGACCTTGATGGCCGGCGTCCGCCGCGCATCCAGCCGCATAGGCTCGACCTCGACGAATTCAGGAACAATGGGACGCACTACGCTCTTGACTTTAGCGAGGTACGGGGCCAGCAGACCGCGAAGCGCGCGCTCGAGGTTGCGAGTGCGGGCGGACACAACATACTTTTTATCGGCCCGCCGGGCTCGGGCAAGACGATGCTCGCCAAACGGCTGCCGACGATCCTGCCACCGCTTGAATTTGAGGAGGCTCTTGAGATCACGAAGGTGCATTCCGTCGCTGGCCTCACTGGCAAGTCGGGTCTAGTTGTTGAGCGTCCCTTTCAGTCGCCGCACCACACGGTGTCTCAAGCTGGGCTCATAGGCGGAGGTTCGATCCCAAAGCCCGGTGAAGTTTCTCTCGCACATCTCGGAGTCTTGTTTCTCGACGAGCTCCCCGAATTCGATCGTTCTGTCCTCGAGGTACTCCGCCAGCCGATGGAGGACAAGGCCGTTACCATATCTCGCGCGGCAACGTCGCTAACATTTCCGGCGAATTTCACGCTCGTCGCCTCGATGAATCCTTGCCCGTGCGGTTATTTCGGATCGAGCCGCGAGTGCAAATGTTCGCCCGGACAGATCCAACGATACGTGGGTAAGATATCGGGCCCCCTGATGGATCGCATCGACATCCACATCGACGTCCCTGCTGTAAAGTTCAACGAGCTGCGAGGCCGCGGCACACCGCAAGGCGACAGCTCAAATGAGGTGCGAACGCGCGTTATCACGGCCCGCGAGCGACAATTAGCGAGATTTAACGGTGACGGCGTTTATTCCAATTCCGCGATGACGCCAAAGCAGATCCGGACACACTGCGCCCTCGACGCTGAGTGCGAGGCTCTTCTCGAACGTGCCATGCTCCGCCAAGGCCTCTCCGCCCGTGCGCACGACCGCATCCTCAAGGTCGCTCGCACCATCGCCGACCTGGACACAGCGGAGACAATCCAACCGCCGCATATCAGTGAGGCCATCAACTACCGCTCGCTTGATCGTAACTATTGGGTGTAAGGGCTTCGGCTCAGCCGACCGATAAACGCAGTTGTTAGAAGTGCCAGACCTGCGGCGATCGTGACGCCGTAAAAGGCTGCGGTATAGTCGCCGCCATGCTGGTCGGCGAGATAGCCGGTGATGAGTCCGCCTATGGAGGCTCCCGTGACCTCGACGAGCGTGATCGCGCCGAGTATCTTGCCGATCTCGCGCCGCCCGAAAAGCTCGGAAGCGAGACGCTGCAGCATCACCCATGTCCCACCGTACCCGATGGCGAAGGGCAGCAGGAAAAGAAGTGCATTAGAGGCGGTCAGGTCCAGTAGTACGAGTGACGATGCAAACATCAGAGCTGCGAAGAACAGCATTACACTAACGGCTCGAAACTTGTCACTCAGATAGCCGGCGAGATATTTTCCACCGACGCCGATCGCAAATAAAGCCGACTGACCGAGCGCTGCATTCTGAGCAGATACACCGATCCGCGCCGTCTGCACGTAAAGAATGAACTGCTGCAGGATGACAAAAATTGGGTAGAACACGAGCATGGCAGCGGCAGCAAATACCCAAAATAGCGGCGTTCGCAATGCCTGTCGTAGGGTTAGTCCGTCCTTCACGACGACGACCTCCGCCGTAACGGTCGCATCGTCCTCGCGAACAAAAACCCAGACGACCGGTACGAGGACAAACCAAACGAGTCCGCTCAGAACGAGCATCGAAGTTCGCCAGCCAAAATTTGCGATCAGCGGGCCTGCGATCAACGCGATCATTGAACCGCCAAGACTGGTGCCGGTCAGGGCTATGCCTAAGGCCGTTCCGCGTCGCTCCTTGAACCAGCCCGAGACGAGCACGACGCACGGGGCTACACCGACGAAGCCAAGCGACGATCCCATGAGAGCTCTTGCTATGTAGACGGATGCTGCATTCGTCGCTTGGGAATGCAGCGCCAGCCCTGTCCCAAGAAGCACGCAGCCGATAAGCATCACAGGCCGCAAGCGAGACCGCGTCAGCAGCCAACCGCCAAAGAGCGACGAGACGCCCGACATGATGAATGTGATATTCGCAGCGTAGGCAATAAAGCTCTCAGCGCCTGCTGGATCGATTGCCCCAAGGGCCACGAATTCCTCGCGCATCGGCTTGTAAAATGGTGGAAGCCCGCCGATCGTCAGGCCATTGCTGATGACGAGAACTAACGTCGCGACAGCGACGATCACCCAGCCATAGAAGAATCGGGAACGTGCCATAAACGCGGTTGGACTAAATTATAGGGTTTTGCGAAAATTTATGAACCCTCGTCGATCCAGTAATTTACAAGCGACGCTGACGCCCGTATGGTCTACAATCTCGACGGTTTTGAGGCGATCCCTCAGACCATTCCGCATTACTGCTTCGAGGCGTTTCGCCGCCACCACAAACACGACACTCTAGCCTACAAGACTGACGAAGTCTGGCACTACATCAGCGGTGAGGCCGCGATCGAACGCGTCAAACGCATCGCCTTCGGCCTCGCGGCACTTGGCGTAAAGGCCGGGGACCGGCTCGCGATCATCTCGGAGAACCGTCCCGAATGGTCACTGGTCGACCTTGCGATCTTATCTTTGCGCGCGGTCAACGTTCCGATCTACACGACGCAGGCCGTCGAGCAGGTGAGATACATTCTCGAAAACTCGGGCGCGCGATTTCTCTTTGTCTCTGGTAATAAGATCTGGCGGCATGCCGAGGCCGCGATCCAGAGCGTCGAATCGATCGAGAAGCTCATATTCTTTGACCGCGATGAGAAGCCGGACGAAAGTCGCGCAATAAGCCTGGAGGAAGTTGAGACCGCGGGCGACAACTTCGGCAAGATAGATCCAGAGCTGGTTGAGCGGTCCCTAGCTGAGATCGGGCCCGGTGATCTCGCGACGATCATCTACACCTCGGGCACGACCGGCGAGCCAAAAGGCGTGATGCTTAGCCACGATAATTTCGTGTCGAATATCGTCGCAATCTCAAAGGGTCTGCCGATCCGCCCGTCCGACCGTAATCTGTGTGTGCTGCCGCTATCGCATATATTCGAGCGGACAGTATTTTACGTTCTCTGCACTAATGGCGTCTCGGTTTATTACTGCCCGGCTTTCGATAAGCTCGCAACATACCTCCAGGAAGCAAGACCGACTATCATGACCGCCGTGCCGCGGCTTTTTGAGCAGGTGTATCACAAGATCGTGAAGAAGGGGAAAAGCGCGGGCGGTTGGAAGACAAAACTCTTCGAATGGGCACTCGTCGTCGGTCAGGAGTATTGGTCGTACAAGGACAGGAAGGAGCCGGTGCCAGTGGGTCTTGCGGCAAAACATGTTCTCGCGAATCGGCTTGTCTTTTCAAAGTGGCGGGATGGCGTCGGCGGCTCGCTGCGATTTTTTGTGTCCGGCGGTGCCCCGCTTTCAAAAAAGCTGAGCTACGCGTTTTGGGCCGCCGGGATACCGATCCTGCAGGGTTACGGCATGACCGAGGGATGCGTCGCGTGCGCGAACCGGCCGGACGACAGCAAGGTCGGGTCGATAGGGACGCCATTCGAAGGGATCGAGATGAAGATCGCTGAAAAGGACGGCGAGGTGCTCATTCGTGGGCGCAACATCATGCTTGGGTATTACAACGATCCCGAGGCGACCGCGGCGGTCATCGATGCCCAAGGCTTTTACCATACGGGCGACGTCGGATACGCCGACCCGGACGGGCACTATTACATCACCGACCGCCTAAAGGACCTCTTCAAGTTGTCTAATGGCAAGTACGTCGCACCGCTTCAGGTCGAGAGCCTGTTGAAACAAAGCCCGCTTGTCTCTCAGGCGGTCGTTGTCGGCTCGGGCCGCAAGCAGGTCGGCGCGCTGATCGTGCCTGACTGGGAAGCTCTGAAAGAAGAGATGAAAGGCTCCGGAGTTGGCACTGACGTCTCGAGAGAGGTGTTGGCCCTCGATCCGCGATTCGTAAAGCGTATGCAGAATGAGGCTGTCGAACTTACACGTGATCTCTCAGATCATGAACGCGTCAAGCGCGTTTTCCTGCTGCCTCGTGAATTCTCGATCGATAAGGGAGAAATGACGCCCACGCTAAAGATCAAGCGCCGCGTCATAGACGAAAAGTACGAAGATACGATCGACGAGATAAGCGGAAACTAAACCTTGTCCGCAACCAGCCCGTCCTTTTCCCTCAAAAGTGAATTCAGTGAAGTAGAGTCCCCGTGCCTGCTGCGAAGAAGAGCCTCGGCAAGTTCGAAGAGAGGGGCCGGGATCTCGCCCGACTCGACAGGTTCACTACCGGCCTCTGCCTGTGGGTAGTGAGAGTAAAAGTCGACCTCGGACTCACAAAAGTCGCAGTTGGCGAGATGCCGGCGAACTTCGCCGCCTCGCGGCCCGCCAAGGTCACCCTTTTCGAAGGCAAGCAGCTCATATGAGGAAGGGCAGTCCTCGTTTTTGCGAAATCCGTTCATCATTGATGAGAACATAGGGGTCTATTGCCGCAGGTGGCACCGGTATCTGGTAACCGAGGACAAGTCTCTTGTTGCTACATTGAAAATAAATCTGTAATGGTGAATTCCTTCCAAAACACGGGAAAGAATAAACGCGAGAATCGACTCTTGAGCAGGATTAATACAAAACGTCGGTGTTTAACTTATTTATATACAACGACTTAGCCAAGGTGTATAAATGGTATACAAAGATGCACAAAAAGGTTGTGCAATGCCGTTCCAAATTGCTACTATTTAAGTGTGGCAAGCGAGAGGCTAAACACCCTCGACGCCGCTAACCAGATCGAATTGCTGCTCGGCAGTTGATCACACCACTTTCTACTAAATAGAAGTAAAACCCGCGAATTGCCACTTTCCAGTGAGCTTTCGGCAGATAGGACTCTCCCTACGTAGGGCCGGACCCACCATGCTCGCTCGATGGCATTCAACAGAAATCCCACCGCTAAGGACAAACTGACTCTCAAGGCAACTGATATGAACGAAGTAAGAACAAAGGAACGTCTTCCCCGCTCGATCCAAAACAAACAGGTCAAGGTCGGCAAATGGAACGAGAGCCTAAAGACCTCTGACGTAAATCAGATCTGGACCGAGCTCCATCGTATCGTCTCATCGCATCCGCTCGTCAGGGCGTCAAAGCGGGCTGGCTTCCTCGTTGAGGAAGGCAAATACAACGCTTACACCGATCTTACGCAGGAGCTTTTCGTAGCCCTGCTGTCCAAGGACCGCTTCTCGCATTACATCGACACGGGAATGACGGATCCCGAGATCGAAGCCGAGATCAGCCAGATCGAGCTGACCAACATGCTCACCGCAGAGCTGCGTAAGCGCTATCCCGAGAGCTATCGCCTTGCACGTCGCATCTCGACGCTGATCCAGGGTAGCGGTACCTTCAAGAGGTTTGACAATATCGGCAACCCTGAGGCCCATCGCCGTCTCGCCGACCGCCTTTACGGCCTTGCCGACTGGAAGGACCAAAAGATGCACCGCGACGTTCAGGAAATGGACGAGCGGGTCAAGACCGTCTCCTTCTACGGCCGGGACACTCGCATGGTTGGCTGCACCGGCGATGCCCAGATCGTTATCAGCAATCCGGAATTGGAGAAGCTCATCATCCGCGTATTCAGGGCGATCGATTCGCCTGTCGACGTTCGCTCGCTTCGCTCATTCGTGATGTCGCGGCTCCCGATCATGGACATTCATCTGGTGCCCGTCGGCAGCGGCGGCGACAGCGATGATGATGACCGGATGCCGTTCGAATTCACCGACACTCGTGAAACGCCCGAGGAAGACCTGCTTCGCAACGAGGCTGAGGAAGCAGCCGCCGGATTTGTCGACGGCTTTCTACAGACCCTGAACAAGAGCGTTCGCGGTAAACAGAAACAGTACGAGCGAATGATCAATGTGCTCTGGCACTGCTACTTGATCGCCGACAGTGGAACACAGCTCGAGGTTGCGGAAATGCTCGGCGTATCCGACTCGCTTGTCTCGGACTATCGCAAACGTATCGAGGCCAATCTTCAGCAGTTGTCGTTCAGCGGCGTAAACGAGGCTCGCCACTTCGAAAAAGCCCTCAAACGTCGCGTCCGCGACATGATCACGATGGAGAAAGAAGGCGTCGCGGTCTAGAAAAAGCCGTGGATTAGGGGTTTATCCTCTGTTACGCCAATGTCCATCAGGGGTCTAAAATTCAAAGATAGGAAAGGGCTGAACGGACCGTCGAATTCCAATTTCGGCGGTGCGCCAGACGGCGGCCAGCCGAGACTCAGGCCCGGAGCTGTCCCTATTGACACGACGGCCACCGAGCCGCAGAATCTTGTAAATCCTGGTTTCGGGTTTCAGAAACAGATCGACGACGTGGGTTTTTCTTCTCTGGAGCGGTGTTCGGCGAAGCCAAGCGAAAGAGAAGTCAACGCCGGATCTCCTTCTGTCGCTTCGACAATAGTTCAGACCACGGTCCCGTCCGCGTCTGCGGAAGTAGAGTCAGCGGTCAAGTCGACCAAAGAAGAAAAGGTCGCCGAAAAGGACTTTGCGCTTTTGGCCCGCGATCGTTGGTTGGTGCGTAACGGGCATCTCATAACTTACGTCGGCCTGTACCTTTTCTCGGTGCTTGTCCTCTTTCGGCCTTACGAGATATTGCCCGGCATGGGCTTTCTGGCGTTTACGGCATTCTATGTCGGAGCGGCGACGATGCTCATCTTCTTTCCGAGCCAACTCGCGACAGAGGGCAATCTAACGATGCTCTCGACTGAAGTAAAAGCCGTGCTGGCTCTCGCGGCGATCGCACTCCTAACGGTACCGATCGCAAAAGACCCGGGCCTCGCGTGGGAGATATTTAACGATCCTTTCATCAAGGCAGTCGCGATTTTCGTTGTTCTTGTGAATGTCGTTCGCACTCGAAAGCGCCTCATGTCGATGATGTGGCTGTCCTTCGGCATCGGCATATACCTGAGCGTGTGTGCCGTGCAGCTTTACATGGAGGGCAAGTTCGCGGTTGAGCAGTATCGCGTGCAGGTGTCGAACATCAACGGCATTTTTGGCAATCCGAACGAGATGGCCCTGCACTTCGTGATGATGACGCCGATCACCCTGGCCCTCGGGATCGCGAGTCGTTACAAGGTGATGAAGGTCGTTTATTTTGCGGCGACTGGTCTCTTTATCGCCGCGAACATGGTCACCTATTCACGCGGCGGTTTTCTCGGCCTGCTTGGCGTCGCGGCGGTGCTAGCGTGGAAGCTGGGTCGCCGGCATAAGGTCCACACTGTAATCGGGTCGCTCCTCATCGGCGGCGTAACGATCTTAGCGGCTCCTGGCAATTACGGCTTGCGAATGATCTCGATATTTATCCCTTCGCTCGACCCTGTCGGATCAAGCGATGCACGCCGAGAATTGCTGGAGCGGTCGCTACTTGTGACTGCCCGCAATCCGTGGGGCATTGGCATCGGTAATTTTGAAATTGTGGGCATTCAAAACCATCAGACGCACAACGCCTACACGCAAGTTTCGTCCGAGCTCGGGATCTTGGGCCTCGTCGCATATTTGGCCTTTATGATCAGCCCGTTTCGCAAATTGAGGGCGATCGAACGACGATTATTCGAGACCGACGATCTCAACTGGTTCTATTACGTCTCGATCGGCCTGCAGGCGAGCATTGTCGGTTACTGGGTGTCGAGCTTTTTCGCCTCGGTAGCGTACAACTGGTTCATCTATTATTTACTCGCGTACGCAGTTGCATTTCGTCGGATCTACAGTCTCGAGAAAGAGGCCACCGAGGGAACGGTCGAGAAAACAGCACCATCGCTGTCGGAGCCTCAAACCGCATGAGATGGACGGCCGAACAATTGGTCTTTTGGACGTCTGTGGGCCTTTTGGCCTACGTTTACGTCGGCTATCCCGTGCTCGTGTGGCTTGCGAGCAGGGCGTTTCCGCGACCGGTCAAGAGAGGTATTATCGAGCCTCACGTGACCGTCCTAATAACGGCCTTCAACGAGGAGGCCGCCATTCGCCAAAAGCTCGAGAACACTCTTGCTATCGACTACCCAACCGGAAAGCTTGAGATCCTCGTCGCCTCCGACGGCTCTACGGATGGTACCGACGAGATCGTAAAGGAGTTTACGTCGCGAGGCGTTAAGCTCTTTCGCCAGGAGGGCCGAGTGGGCAAGACCGCGACGCAGAATGCCGCCGTCGAGCAGGCTAGCGGCGAGATCATCCTCTTTTCCGACGCGACCACAACTTACGGTCCCGAGGTCTTTCGACGGATCCTGCCGGCCTTCGCTGACGATACCGTCGGCTGCGTCGCCGGGCGACTCGAGTACGTCGACGACGAAGGATCCACTGTCGGCAGGGGAGCCCGCAATTACTGGAACTACGAGACCTTTATCAAATCGGCCGAGGCCGACACATGCTCGCTGATCGGTGCGTCGGGTTGCCTATACGCAGTCCGCAAGGCGGCTTACAGGCCTATGTACGCCGAGGCGTGCTCGGACTTTCTGATCTGCACCGAGCTTTATCGCAGGGGCCTCCGCAGCGTTTTTGAGCCAGGAGCAGTCTGCTATGAGACGACGAACCGCCACGCACGTGACGAGATGTCGATGCGGGTCCGAGTGATCTCGCAGACCTTCACGGACCTGTGGCGAAACCTCGACATGCTGAATCCATTCAAGAGCGGATTTTTCGCCATCCAGCTGATCTCACATAAGGTTCTGCGTTACGCCGTGCCGTTGATCCTCGCGGCGCTGCTTGCGTCGACCGTGCTGCTGGATCCTTTCTCGCCCTTCTACACGATCGCAATGATCGGACAAGCAGCGTTTTACGGAATGGCCTTGGCTGGCTGGCTCATGGAACGCCGCGGCCTGAGAATGACCTTGCTCGCGATGCCGTTATACTTTGTGCTGGCAAACCTGGCCTCGGTGATCGCGTTCTACAAATTCCTCAGCGGCGAGCGCTACGCGCGCTGGGAGCCGATCAGGGGAGCACGATGACTGAGGAGACGAAATACTTCAGCAAACGCGTAGGCCGCAATGTCTTTGACACGGCCCCGCGGGTATCGGTCGTGATCCCGGCCTACAATTGCACTGATTCTATCCTTGAAACGCTCGACAGCGTGCTTGGCCAAAAGTTCCGGGAACACGAGATCATCGTTGTGAATGACGGCTCGCCCGACACCGACAGGTTCGAGCGTGTGATCCGCAACAACCTTGAAGATATCGTTTATATCCGCCAGCGGAACGCCGGTGCCGGCGTCGCGCGCAATACCGCGGTCGAACACGCACGCGGCGACATCATCGCGTTTCTCGACGCCGATGACGCCTGGACGCCGGACTTTCTCGCGGCCCAGTTCGTTTTCATGAATCGAAACGATTACGACATGGTCTATTGCGACGCACAATTGACGGGCATGAACTCAGCCTACCGCCGAACTTTCATGGAGACGGCGCCGAGTAACGGTGAGGCCAATTTCAACTCGATCCTCGACCTTAAGTGCAATGTAATCACGTCCGGAACGATGGCACGCAAGGAGATGATCGTCCAAGCCGGGATGTTTGAGACTGAGAGAGTGCGTGCGCATGACTTTCACCTATGGCTGCGGATGGCCAAGCTCGGCGCAAAGATCGGCTATCAGAAGAGGGTACTTGCGAAATACCGGGTATCACTCGACAGTCTATCGGGGGATTCCGTCAGCCGTGTCGAACGAGAGATCGACGCTTTCGAACGTGTCCGCCGTACGATCGATCTCGACGCCGAACAGCTCGAGATAGTTGAGCGTCGCATCGCCGGGCTCGAGGCCGATCTCGCGGTCGAGCAGGGCAAGAGCTTCCTGCTCAGCGGCGATAATCGAGCGGCGGCGATCGCTTTCCGCGTCGCCAATCGCCATCGCCATTCGCTCAAACTTACCGCCATTACATGGCTCGCACGCCTCGCCCCGCGGACCCTCCTCAAGCATTACCACGCCCGCCGCCCCGCCGACATTTCACTAGTTCCCAAGACATAAGCCGAGCCGCACCGATTCGATTTTTCAACTAAAGTTCAGCGTTAAAGTGTTGCGTCGAGAGCGAGAATATTCCGAAGGTTTACCATAACGGCGGCGTTCGCCAGCAAATCCGGGCGCGGTCTAACAGGTTTATCTTAGAGTCGAGACAGGATTTCAAGGCGCAGCAACTCGGACCGGCACCGTTTTCGATGCCCTAGTATCCGACAAAAGTCGGTGATGTCTAAAAGACTTGAGCCGGAGACCTAACGTGTGTTAATCGTGTCAGTCGCTATCCTCGCTGTTACTTTTTCCGCTTCACAACATATGCAACGACATTTGATTGACATAGATTTCACGACATTCCAGAATATTTCCACGCATTCCCTTTTTGTGCGAGATCATCGTTGACCAACTGGCTGACGATTACAGCGTCACCGACGATCGATACGTTTATGAATTTTCCGAACCAGATATTAGAACTGATCAATACAAGAGCAGCGACTTTGGGTGTTGACCCTCCACGAAGCGGCGATGATCTCTTTAGCACGGGCATACTCGATAGTTTCGCTCTGCTGGATCTGGTGATGCTCGTAGAATCTGAATGCGGCATCAGAATCCCAGATAGAGATGTTGTCGCCACAAATTTCCGGTCCATGGATATGATCGAAAACTATGTTTCGAGGCATATGCCTCAATGACTTCCTCTGCGTTTGTCATAGCCACCGGTGCCCACCTGCCAGACCGGGTGGTCACGAACGAAGATATCGCCGGTCCGCTGGGACTTGATCCAGATTTCATCTATAGATCTTCCGGAATAAGCCGCCGCCGCTGGGCGGCTAGTGGAACCCGCACGAGTTCTCTCGCCGCCGAAGCGCTTCGCGACGCACTCTTTAAGGCGGACATCGCCGCCGAGGAGATAGACTATCTCATCTTCGGAACGATTACGCCGGACCGGTTCATTCCCGGAAGCGGTCCATCCGTACAGGCAACGCTTGGTCTGGGTGAGATCCCATGTCTTGATATTCGTGCGGCGTGCTGCAATGCCCTTTATGGTCTACAGATAGCACGGGCGCTCATAATGAGCGGAGCAGCACACCGTGTCGCGATCTGCCTGGCCGAAGTTCAGTCTCCATGGTTAGACATGGCTCCGAGATCAGGCACGATATCCATGCTATTTGGCGATGGGGCATCTGCCCTGATCGTCTCGGACAACCATCGTCCCGGAGCCATCGAAATACTAGACGTGCACTTGGCGACCAGCGGATCATATGTGGATGACCTCGGTATTCGATGCCCCGGCACTGAATTCGGAACAGGACTCTCCAATGATTCCCAGCGAAACCGGTGCGATCACATCCCACAAATGAATGGACAATCGGTCATTCTTCATGCGTCCCGAAGAATGCTGGCCGCGAGCCGCAGCATTCTTGAACGCAATGGCATGACGATAGCAGATGTGCGATGGGTAGTTCCGCATCAAGCGAATGCAAATCTCTTGGCGAAATTCGCCCGCGATATTGGTTTAACGGGCCATCAGGACAATCTGGTCTCCGTCGTCGAGGATCTCGGGAACACATCATCGGCATCCATGGGAATCGCGCTTAACTCTTTGGTTCTATCGGGAAAGATCCGTACCGGCGACCATCTTCTTCTGCCCGGTTTCGGAGCGGGATTCACATGGGGAGCTGGACTCTGTCTGGCTAGATGACCATCAGGAGAGAATATTTCGGAGCACATTGACGATGAACACCACAAGGAAACTAAGGATGAGGGTGATACGGATCGGGCGACATGATAATTCCTCTCGCGAGTAATTCGGTTATCAATTTGTCGGTCCGTTGGCGGCTCGCTTCGCCGGTCAAATGATAGACACCGTCGAAAAAGTCTTCAATCGGAAAGGCCATGTCTTCCGGCATGTCTAGCACCGGAAACCGACTTCGGTTCCGTAAGTTATCCGCGATCTCCTGAATAACCTCTCCATGTCTGCCGAAAAGCTCCTTCGGGACAGGCGGAAACGAGTAAAAGACCCGCACGTCACGCTTATCACATTCAGCAGCGAACTCATTGAGGCCGTTGATCGCACGCGTGATCTTTTCGGGCGTCACTTCGACATCGGCAGGCCCCGCAAGATCAGTTCTGTTTTTCATCCAGGAGACCTCATGTGTGCGCGCGATGAGGTCACCATATTCGTTGAAGGCATCCCTTCTGTACGGGTTTTCTCGGGCAGATAACTCCTGCTTTATCAGATCTCCTCTTCGATCAGTGGTGTAGCGGAGAATGCTTCCAGCAATAATGTATCCCTTGTCGACGATCTCTAAGTAATTCGCCAATGTGAACGAGCGGATCATAGATGGCCTATGCTCGACCTCCGCATAAAGAAAATCTCCTTTGCCGTTGAAGAAATTGCCAAAGTGTTCATATTCGGGCGATATGACGACGACATCGCCGCGCCTGAGCCAAGGGGTGACGTTTTTCAGCATAAATGCCAATCCGTCACCCACGTTCAACCCCACGTTCACCGGGTGATAGCCGGTGCGCTGCTCGATCTCCCTTGAGTCAATCCCAAAGTTTAGATTGGAACCACCGACGAGAATGATGCGGGGCGATACTTGCTTTGCGAGGAGTTCCTGCTTATCGTTTGTTACCGCACCGACTTCTATGTCAAACGGTCGCTGGTGCACGTAACTCGACACTACGATCGCCCAGAAGGATAGATGCGTGAGGAGGAAGATCGTTAAGTTGCGTAAAAAGCGACGCATAAAGAAGCAATCAAAATTGATAGTAATAAAACTGATTCACGGTGTACGCACCGAAATAGAAGATGAGGACGAGTATCGAGTTATAAGCAAGTAGCCTGGCAACCCTAGGCCAATTATCAATATCCACCAGACGATAATTTTGAATTATCTCAATTACGAAGAAACCAAGGAGTAACACGAGTAATTTTTTACCAGCAAGCGGATACCCGTCGTATGGATGCAGCAATCCTTGAATTGAGAAGTAGTAGCCGGCCATCCACACCTGGGTCAATATTTTTTTCAGAATAAGGATTGCGGTACTCAAATCGGTGGCACGGAAGAAGATCCAGGTCATGCAGATAAAAAGGAAAGTGAGTACTATCTTTGAAGCTTTCAGCAGTGATGACCATGTTTTACTCGCTCCCTTTGAAGGGTCGTTTCTATTTCCTGGTTGAAATGCGGCGGGCAAAACACCAACTCCGTTGATCGCTCCCCATAGGACGAAATTCCACGACGCGCCGTGCCATATTCCACTTAGTAAGAACGTGAGCATCACGTTGAAGCCTCTCCGAGGAAGCGAGCTCCTTAGCCCGCCAAGAGGGAAGAAGACGTAATCTCTGAACCAACTCATTAGAGAGATGTGCCAACGTCGCCAGAACTCGCCGGGTGATGCGGAAAAATATGGATGAGCAAAATTGACCACGGACTCCAATCCCAATACGCGGGCGCCGCCGATCGCAATATCCGAATACGCGGAGAAGTCGCAATAGATCTGTAACGCAAAGCAGATAGTAGCGAAAAGCAGATCGGGCCCTGGCCGGGTTGCGACTTGAGCGTAGGCTAGATTTACGATGGGCGCGAGGTTATCGGCTACAACCATCTTCTTGAAGAGTCCCCAGAGGATCTGCCTACAACCAGTTACCGCCATCTCATAGTTGAACGTTCGCGGCTTGAGTAGCTGCGGCAGGAGATTGTCCGCCCGATCGATCGGTCCCGCCAGAAGCTGCGGAAAAAAAGCTACGTAAGTAAGGTAGGCCAGAAGATTGCTAGTCGGCTCTACATGACGACGGTAAACGTCGATCGTATAGCCCAGGGATTTCAAAGTGTAGAAACTGACTCCGACTGGTAGTAGCAGATTTAATATGACGGGATCCAAATGCCAACCCAGTACTCCCGCCAACGAACGAAGGTTATCTGCAAAGAAATCGAAATATTTAAAAAGAGCTAGGATTCCTAGGTCGAAGCCGATGCTCAAGGCCAAAAGTGTGCGTCGCAGACTCACGCGATGGGTGCGAGCTATTCCTAGAGCTATGCAGAAATCAATAACACTCGTGGCAAGCAAAAGCAGTCCAAATCGGCTGTCACAAGTTGCGTAGAATAGGTAGCTGAAGAGCACCAGCACGCCGTTTTGCAGATCACGTTTCCGCGCCAACCAGTAAAGGGCAAAGCAAACTGCAAAGAAAAGCAGAAAGGTTAGGGAGGTGAGGGCCATGTTTGCAGATTCACCGTCTCCTAAACCCGTCGCTCTTGATCGCGAGCAACATCGTGCGCGGGAAGGTTGTGGTCAGGTCTTTGTAAGAATTCACAGAATAATCGTGCTGCTCCAGGACGAGATCGAAACCGGCGCGGGTGGTAGCTTTCAAAAGCGATTCCTTTGTAAGCCAAAATGATCGATGATTTGAATAGGAGGCCCAAAGTTGTTCCTCACGATCTGCCATGAGGTCAAATTCAAAAAACCAGCGTCCCTCGTAGAGGTTTTCGCCGTCTTTGATAGGCGTTATTGGACCCAGCTTGAGCCTCTCGTCTATCTTTGCGAGTCCCGTGTCATCTGAGGGAGCGTAGTGTGAATCAACGACGAGAAGAGCATGCGTCGCCCGCGATATCTGCCGGAGCCAGGCGACGGGATCGTCAAGATGGTAAAGAATCCCCAGGGCGAGGACCACATCATGGCTGCCGTACTGCTCCACGTCGAAATTCTTCACATCGTCGAGCTTAAAGGTGAGATTCGGGCATCCGAAATGCTCTTTTAGCAGTTCGATCTTCTCAAGATTTTTCCAACGAGCCTCGATTCCGGTGACTTCCATCCCATGCGTTGCAAGGGCTAGGGCAAAACCTCCTTCAAGACATCCTAGGTCGGCGACTCGGAGGCCGGAGAAATCATTTCTGAACAAAAGAGACACGGCGCGTAGGATCGCTTTCAGACGCAGGTCGGTCTCCATGAAGTCGGGCTGGCCTGGCATTGTCGTAACAGCGTCCGACAAACGGATATTGTGAGAGGTCCACTGCTGGCTGTCCAGCCGCCGACGCAGCTCTTGATCTGATAAGGCCATCTAAGCCTCCCGAGGCCGACAAATCATGATTGTCTAAGGCCTCGCTTAAATTTTAGCTCTCCGTTTTGGTGCGGCATCCACCTAGTGCTCCACTTGGCCTCAAAGCGTTGGCGATTCTCGTCGAAAAGTTGTGCATATTCGCCACGTTCGATGAGAGTCTTGAAGGCAGCTTGGCCAAAGTGATGGACGAATGTATCTCCAGCACATACTACACGGTAACCGGCAGCCCTAACCCTCTCCGTGTAATCGTCATCTTCAAACATGCCGATGCCAAACTGTTCATCGAGGGGCCCTATTCTTTCGAAAGTATCGCGCCTCATTGCAACGCAGAACATCGCAAGCATTCTAATATCGGCGCTGGCCCCCTCTCCATTCCAATAGCGTTCTTCAGAAGTCGCCTCCATCTCTGCCCATGTTCCGTAGTCGACATCCACCTTCGCCTCGTTGCCCACAAAGTTTGTGACAGGCCCGACAAGACCCACTTCCGGATCGTCAAGATGCTTTAGCAAACGATTCAGCCAACCCGGCGGCACGACGGTGTCATTGTTCAATAAGACGATCCGCTCGCCGCTGCTCGCGCTTATGCCTTGGTTGGTGGCCTTGGCAAATCCCTCGTTCCCACCGTTTAGGATGACCTGAATGTAAGGGTGTTTCGCAGCCAACTGAGTAAGGTGCTCCGGTGTCCCATCTGTAGAGTTGTTATCAACGACGACCACTTCGTAATTGAGGTGGTCCGTGTTTCGAAGAATGCTCTCGAGGCAGAGCCGGCTGAGTCCCAGATTGTTGTAGGTCACTACCAC
Organism: Pyrinomonadaceae bacterium; assembly: GCA_035995005.1. Classification (GTDB taxonomy): domain Bacteria; phylum Acidobacteriota; class Blastocatellia; order Pyrinomonadales; family Pyrinomonadaceae; genus OLB17. The sequence continues at coordinate 13,492 of DASYKW010000243.1, read as the reverse complement.
GATGCTTGCGGGCGGAACAGCCGCGGAAAGAGCAGCCCTAATGGTCTCGTACCTGTGTTGCCACGTGTTATTTTTCGCAAACTCGCGGCGGTGCTCCTTCAACTCTTCGTCTTGTTCCATGACGGCGCTGTCCAGTTTCTCCAGATATTCATCCCTGTTCCGTGCGATATAGATGTAGTCGCCAAAAGGTTGAAGCTCGTCGAGAGCGACCGCAACGACGGGTTTGCCGGCGCTCAGGTACTCATACATCTTCACCGGGTCTGTCGCGTGCGTGATTCTGTTTAGCTTGAAAGGAATTAGGCAGGCAACGAAGTGATATAGATACTGCGGCATGGTCGCGTACGGCTGTTGCCCTAGCAGCTGGACGTTTGGAAGTGATGCGAGTTGCCCGACATCAACATCGAAGACTCCGCCCAGTAGAACGAATGAGTAATCTGGACGAGCGCTCGCGATGTCAGTCATCAGGTCAATGTCGAACCAATCCGCAATTGCGCCAAAATAGCCTATCAACGGCCGTGAGTCTTTTTTTAGCAGTTCATTCGGGCGGTGCCGCTTCGCGTAATACTCATAATCAACGGCGTTTCGCACGAGTACTGACGCTCCGCTGCGGTTTTGCCACTTATCGAGCAGCTTAGCAGCGCTCACGACCAGAAGATCGCAATTCTGCACCAATTGACCCTCGACCCGCGTAACGGTCCGTATTACGCCCGGAAAACCGTCCCATTCGTCCATGCAGTCGTAGACCACGCGCCAGTTCCAACGTTCTCTGCAAGAGAGCGATACTGCCGTCCACGAAGGGGTCATTACGTAGCCTATCGCGTCTTCGATGCGACAGGCGTGGCGGAGTTCGTTCAACGATTCGAGAAGCGAGTCAGCGTTCAAGCCTTCAACGACTTCCTGATTTATACGAGGCTGTCGCACTGCGGCAAGTGTTATTTCATATAGATTTCTCTTGATCTCTTTGATCGAAAAGCGCGGCGACTCAGACTGGGCACGCACCTCCTTCAGCTTTATGTAAAACACTCTGTGACCCTGCTCGGCAAACTGGGACATGATCTGCTGTGGTCGCTGATAACGAAAGTCCCAGTCAACTATTGAGAAACAGACCACGTCCGCCTTGTTAAGCGTACCGCCCGACGTCTCTTCAAGGATCTTCGATACATGCTTACTTTCGGCTCCGGGCAACAAAACGACTAACTGCTTCAAAGGATCACGCCAGCACTCTTTTGGAGCGAGCGGCGTTTGCGGGGCAAGAAATTTCTTGTGCCCGCCGCTCGTTTCCAGCCTTCTCAGCGGCTCAATAAAGGTTCTATAGGCCGGTTCGAAGTAGCGCATCTTGATACGGCCAAGCCGGTTCACCCAACGCCACGACCTCGTGTTGAGGATCAGGTCTAGCCTTGTTTCTTTCGAAATAACTTCGGCTGAGAGAGCCCTGATCGTCTCCTGCTGGGAATCAATTGTCACTAGCTGAGAATCGATCGTCGCCAGCTGGGAGTCGATCGCCTTCACCTGAGAATCGATCGTTGCCTGCTGCACATTTATCGTCGCCTGAAGCGCTTGCATCTGACGCCCGAGGTCGTCGACTTGCCAGGAGATCGCGTCGACCTCATGATCTCTATCGAGCCGCATACGCAAACGTTGACCCAACTGAGAAAAGAGTCGACGAACGGCCCGTCGTTCTTCATCTGCCGCCGATATAATCTCGATGAGAAGTGCAGGCAGGTCTGAGCCGATCGCCAGCAAGCCTAGACCGTGCTCGTGCGTAAAATCGAAGTGTCGATAATTCGACGTCAATTCGTCCCATAACTTCCAGACGCCAAAATCCCGCTCACGCTCGCTGATATCGTGAAGTAGAATGAAGCCGCGTTCCTTGCTCATCTTCGGCAACCACGTTTCAAAATCGTGCCGGACGGAATCGTAGGTGTGGTAGCCATCGATGTGAAGCAACTCGATCGATCCGTCTTCAAAGTCCGAGACCGTTCTGTCGAACGTACTCTCAATTAGGGAGGAGAAGTCACCGTATAACGGATCGTGATGCTTCTGGAGGTCTCTCAGAATTTCTTGCCCATCGTAAAACCCGCTCTGTTCGTCGCCCCTCCACGTGTCGACTGCGTAGCACCGAGTGTCGAGGTTCAACTCCTTGACGGCCTGACAAAAGGCGCAATAGGAAACTCCGGTGAATGTGCCTAACTCAACGATGACACGTGGCCTGAGAACTTCCACCAGAAACATCCCGAAAGGAATGTGCGCCGCCCAAGCGCTCTGAACCAGTCTTTGCGGTTCTGAAAGACAGAGTCGAAGATCCAGAGGGTTGAATTTCATGGGAACGGGCGGGTTCAGCGATAGGGCGTCGTTTTTAGTCTTCACATCGGTAGTGGGAATGGGAGAGTCCTTCCCGTATGTGCGATAATTGACCTGGTTCCGTCTAGCCGGCAAACCCGGGTGCTGGGGCGGTACGCTCATCGGCATCGCACCCACAATCACGGGCAGTCGTGAAGGGCAACCAGCTTAATATACATGTCGCAGTGACTGTTAAATACGACATGCCCACTGGTGATACGGTCGGAGGTCTCCCTGATATGATACAGAAAATTCGCTCGGTTCGAACGCGGTCGAGAGCGACAAGTTACGGCAAAGAGAATATCTCCTCGATTTACCACGAGAACCGCTCTCTCGTGTACGACCATGTTTTGCTCCTGCGCTCCCCGGTTCGCGGGAGTACCCGTAGCGTAATCATGTCGCTGACGAATGAAGTTGCAGATATCGTAATAAAACAGGATGTGGTTCGTGTCACTGGCCGACACGGTGCAAGGCGGGGGTAGTAGTCAAAAATGAAGATCGTCTTTGGGAAGGGCCAGATCGCGGGTCCGATCAGCGGGGCTGATGAAACGCTGATTACATATTCTGCTCAGTTGCGCAAAGCTGGCCATTCCGTCCACGTGCTGCTGATGTACTCGACGTCACCCGAAGGTGTTTACTACCAACGACTTGTCGAGGCCGGAGTAGGCGTGTCAGCGCTGGCATCCAATGTCGCGACGAGGTCGATCGGCACGGGACGCAAGCTGGCGCACAAGCTGGTTGATTCATTTCCCAGAGCGCGGTCGATCGTTCGCAGGAGTGCGCTCGGGGTCGTGACAAACATGGCAAATCGGTATGCTGACCAGTGCAGGGAGTTTCTCTCGGAACACTCCCCTGACGTATTCCATGTGATCACCCCGGACCCGTGCGCGATGGTAATGATCCGCGCCGGCCACGATGCGGGTATTCCGGTCATTTACCAGGAACTCGGTATTCCGTACGATCCACCGGACTTCCGGGCCTACTACGCGCAATTTACATCGGTGCTGCCGTTATGCACACGGATAGCTGCACTCTCGCCACGGCTCGTTCGCGAATGTCGGCAGAGGCTGCCCGCACCGGCGTCGCTGGGGGTCCTTCCCATCATGTCGGACGAGCCGTCAGACCGGGTAGTGAGAAAGGCGTCAAGAGCGGAGCCCGATCACGTCGTCACGTTCGGATTTGCCGCACGCATAGAGTTGGCGAAGGGCGTCATGCTGCTCATCGACGCCTTTGCGAAGGGCCTCGCAAGCTCCGGGAATATGCGTTTGAGTATCGCAGGCGACGGCTCACAGCTAAAGCGCTTGAGGCGAAGAGCCGTCAAATTCGGAATAACCGAATATCTCAATTACTGCGGCGTCTATCAGCGACCGGAAGAGCGGAGCTCTTTCATGAGCAGCGTCGACGTCTTCGTCTTGCCATCATACTCCGAGGGAACGCCAAACGGCATCATTGAAGCAATGGCCCATGGATTACCGATAATCGCATCACGTGTCGGCGGCATCCCTGACATCGTCGACCGGGCATCAGCAATACTGGTCGAGCCGGGGGATACTGCTGCGTTGGCCGCCGCAATGATGCGTCTCGCCGGAGATTCTGAGCTACGGGCGAGCATGGGCGAGGCGGCACGCGAACGCTATCAACAGACGTTCTCGCCGTGCGCTGTCATGCCTATGCTTCTGGAAACATATGACGCCGTAAGTGAGCACAAGTTGGTTCATCCGACGACAGCTCCGCATCCGTGGGCAGATCTCGCGGCGGAGCCGGTGCATTAAGGCAATTCTCGTAAACGTAGAAAGGCATCGCCCCCCGATGCCTTTCGCTCATTTGAGATGGTGCCGTCTACAAGATTTGAACTTGTGGCCTATCGCGTGTGAAACGTGAGTCCTACCATTGCGGACCCTTTCAATCGCTTTCAGAATCCTCATAAATCTCAATGAAATCAAGGGCTAGAGGTTGACTCGCCCTAATTTCTCATTCACACTACTTCTGCCCATTTCACCCGTTTTGGTGGGATATTTGGTGGGAATTTAGGTGGGAATGCGAGGGCTGTAAATGCAAGTAAAATCAAAGGTTTTCAAGCGTAAGTCGGGCAAGAGCGAAGGAAAATGGGTCACACGGCTTGAGTATTTTGATCATTTGAAGGGAAAAATGGCCGTTATGGAGCGGCAAACCGAACGCCGAAACGATGCGATCGATGAACGAAATCGCCTTGTGAACGAGGTCAAGAAATCCCAAGGACAGATCCAGACCGGGGAGCGGATGACCTTTCGGGCCCTCGCCGACATCTGTGCCCAAACTATTTATCAACCGGCTGTGATCGTTGAAGGCCACAAGATCGAGGGAGTTCGGGCTCACAATACGGCCAAGAATCACATGACGGTTCTTACGGATTTCTTCGGTGGTTTTTTGATTGGTGAGATAACCCCAGAGAGCTTATTCGAGTATCGACGGTGGAGATTGCAGCATGGATCGCGCCATCCGTCGATGAAGGCGAGCGGAACAATGATGCCAGTAAAACTGGCAACCGTTAATCGAGAACTGTCGGCTATGAGGCGGATGATGCGACTTGCCTACGCGAAGGGCTGGGTAACAAAGGACATCTTTTTTAAGGTTGGCGTAATAGAAGAAGCGGCTGAAGTGGAACGGACGCGGCTCCTCTCGCAATCGGAAGAAGAATTACTTCTAGCCGCATGCCAAGGAACACGGATCGTCAGCTATGAGCGGACCCGACATGGCAAGAAGGAAATCATAAGAGCGGAACACAGCGTGGACAATCCCCGTCTGAAAGCGATGATCCTTCTTGCAATGGATGCCGGCATGCGCCGTGGCGAGATACTCAAGCTTGAATGGCGCGATATCGATTTCCACGCTGGCCTGATCCAGATCCGCGGGACGAACACAAAAACCGAACGTGAGCGTCTCGTTCCTTTGACGGAGCGCGCAAAAGAGGAGCTTCATAACATCCAGGCAATCACGACCGGAACTCGCCCGTTCCCTTTTGCCGACTTCAAGCGAAGCTGGGCTACTGCAAAAAGAATTGCAGGAATCGAGAACCTTCGTTTTCATGATCTACGACGTACCGCCATCACCCGCTGGATTCAGATGGGTAATCCGATCGCCCTGGCGGGAAAGATCGCGGGCCACACGAGACTCGAAACGACGATGAAGCACTACACCGCAGCAGACGTCGAAATCGTCGGCGAACTGAAAGAAAGAATTAACGCGAGGAACCAGTCGCTGGTACAAGGGACAATCGAAGGCATCCACTGAAAATGGCCAGGAAGCTGTCAAAACCGGAGCAACAGAGGAACCTCGATGCAGAGCGGGATGCAAAGAGAACCGAGTTCACTACGGCCTGCGAACAATGGAAGCGGGACTCTGAGGAGCTTTTTGGCGACGATTCAAGGTTTGCGGTTGATGTCGATCGTTGCGTGGAACAAAAACTAGAGCAATGGCATCGATCGCGACTGCAAGCCCCCACCGGTAAATATCGCGATGAAGCACGTCTCCGCGCTCAATACCAGCGGTCGTTCATGTTCTACGTCCAGCAAGATTTTCCACATGTTGTGGATGAACTGCGTTCAATCTTGCCGGTGTTCCAAGCGTTTTTTGGGGAACACGCCGACCTGTATAACGAGATATTTAATCGATGGCTCATAGAACCATTTTTCGATATTGACGAGACGTTTACCCATCTAATGGAGTCCGCTCTCGATATCCATGTCCTCGACTTTCGCCCGAATCGGTATGGGATTAGAGGGACATTTCGGCAAGATTATCTGTGGGGTGAGTATCGTCCACTCTTAATCTTTCTATTGCTCCGCATTCAAGAGGAGGTCCATTCAGAACACAAGCGGATTCTAGTTCGTCTGATTCAAGCGGAGGCAGAAATTCAGCCGGACGCGATGACCATCCTCCAAGACCGGGGAATTGATCCGGCTGATTTTAAAGCTCACTGGGTTGACCGTGGCGTTGGATATGCAATAGAGGATCGCTTTTATCCGGTTTCGCTGAGTGACCCACGGCTAAACCGATTTTTTGAAGGCGTCTTGCCGAATCAGTCGGCAAACAGGATGGCATTCCTCGAATTGATACTTCGAGTACTTGAGTGGGCCGCAAGGTGGCACCTCGAGAAACAATGGCTTATTCGCTATGCGATCCACTTTCTTTACCGCTTGAGTCAAGATAAGGCGCTTCCGGTCGGCGATTTGGAAGTCCCCACACTGGAGGTTAGCGATCTGGAAGCGGAAGATTTCGAGTTTAAGTTTTCCAGCTGGAATGCTGGAGCTGAATCGCGCGAAGAATACGAAGAGCGGCTTGTTAACGCCTTGCAGGAGAATGTTGAGAAGTATTTCGACCGGGCCAGCCGCTTGCTGGGATTAGAGAAGCTAAAGAAACAAACGAAAACACGCAAATTCGAGCGTGTAAGATGGCTTACGATTGCTGTGATCGAAAACCTGAAACCCGAGGAGGTTTTGGACTGGCTTTCGAAGGAGGGCCATTCGTCCGCGTTGGATGCTCCCGTTCCAGAACTCCCGACCGTGCGAGCGGCATTCGCCGACTTCAAGCAGTTTGACTTGCCATTGCCCGCAAAATAATCTTTGCTCAATTCTGCCAAAGATTCTTAGACGACAGCCCTAGCACTAAGTCCCTATTCTGAATCCACAAGCACTTCGCCGAGCGCGACAGAGGTTTGGAGAAATCAGGAGTAAGAGCTATATGGATCAGAATCAGGGCAGGGTTTTCACCGATAAAGAAGCAAGCAACTACCTCCGAATCTCACAGGTAACCTTATGGCGCGAGCGTCGAAAGGGGCGAATCACGTTTCGACGGGTAGCAAGCAAGATCGTTTATCTGAGGGAAGATCTGGAAACCTACCTTCAGCAAAATGCCCGACCGGCGGTGCTAACTCCGAGGCCAAAATGAGCGGTGCGACTCCGGCGATTGTCGATGGCGGACCCGAAAAGCAGTACGAGGTCTCTCTTTTCTCAAGCAAGCGCGACAACGTACCGCAATACAGCCTGTGGACATGGGCTGAGCTCTGTGAAGAAATCCGAAACCCGCTGATTCGTAGAGAGAAGGACGGGCCACTGTTCTCGCCGGCGAAATTCAACGGGAATCGGGCGAAGGCAAATGTTGAGCGGCTTTCAATGCTAACACTCGACCTGGATCACAATGCGGCTTTCGAGCCAATCAAGCGCGGACTTGCAGCCTTGAGTTGCAAATACGTGATTTATTCAACGCATTCGCACTTCCGGAAAACTGAATCGAACCGGAATGCCGAGCCACGTTATCGAGTGGTTATTCCACTTACAGAATCGATACCGGCCAAACACTTTTCGGCATTATGGTCCTTCACACAAAAAGTGACGGGTCTCCCGATCGACCAAGCGGCGAAGGATGCAGGTCGGATGTATTACCGGCCGGCATTAGCAAGCATAGAAGCCTCGTATGAGTACTATGTTCAGGAAGGCGAACCATTGAACTGGACTTCCCTACCGCTGTTCCGCGGCGGGGCATGTTCGATTAAAGCAAAAAGCATCGAAAAAACAATCATCGAGGGGCAGCGTAATCCGACGTTGTTCAAGATCGCTAAAAAACTCTTTAGGCAAGGGCTGTGCCTGGAAGACGTCGAAGGCGCACTAGGCAAGATCAACAATTCGAGGTGCTCTAACCCCCTAGAACCTAGCGAAATCAGATCGATCGCTCAAAACGCCGAACAATATCCGATTTGTTTACCGAGTTGGGACGATTCTAACGATGAAGCTCGCCGCTCCCGGGAGACCCAGTCCGACCGAGTAATTCGCCTGGTCGAGACACTGGGGGCCGCATTCTTTCACACGAACGAAGGAGATGCTGTTGCCACAATTCCCATAAACTCACACTACGAGAACCATAGAATCAAATCGACATTCTTCCGCGAGTGGATTTGCCATAACTATTGGAAAGCCGAAGAGAAGGTGCCCTCTACTAAAGCTCTTCAAGACGCAATAAGTGCACTGATGGGTCGGGCGCGCTTTGGGTCACCAGAGGAAGAAATCTTCGTAAGGTTGGCAGAAAAAAACGGGCGGATATATTTGGATCTTGCCAACGAGAAATGGCAGGTGATTGAGATTTCCGACGTGGGCTGGCGGACAATTGAAGCGGCCGATTCGCCGGCAAAGTTTCGTCGTCCTAAGGGACTACTGCCCTTGCCAATACCCCAAGGGGGCGGTTGTCCGAGGGACCTAAAGAATTGGATCAATGTAAGCGACGAGCAATTCCCGCTTGCTGCGATTTGGCTCATCGCATGCTTCCGAACCGGCCGGCCTTTTCCCGTCCTCATCCTCAACGGAGAACAGGGGTCGGCGAAAAGCACGACCTCGAGAGTTCTGCGTCGGATGATAGACCCAAATGTCTCAGAATTGAGAACCGCCCCGCGGGATGAACGAGATCTAATGATCGCCGCCAACAATGGTTGGATCCTGGCCTACGACAACTTATCAAAGATCCCGGACTGGCTAAGCGATGCCCTTTGCCGTATCTCTACTGGAGGTGGGTTCGCCACACGCACACTCTATGAAAATGACGAAGAGACCATGTTTGCGGTAAAACGCCCTCTGTTGCTCAATGGGATAACCGAACTGGCGACGCGCCCGGACCTGCTAGACCGCTCGTTGATCATCAATTGTCCGAACATCTCGAGATCGAAGAGGCGGGATGAAGAGACTTTTTGGCCCAGATTTGAGGCGGTCCTGCCGAAGTTATTTGGATCACTTCTTACCGCACTGAGCTCGACACTAAAGGAGCTTCCCAACGTAAAGCTGACCGAGTTCGAGAGAATGGCGGATTTCGAGAAGTTCGGTGTCGCTGCAGAAGCTTCCATCGGCCTTCCTCTTGGTACTTTCCGACAAGCATATTCGGCAAATCGCAGGGACGCGGTCGAAATCGCATTGGAGAGTTCTGTTACAGCAACGCTTGTTCTCGCTTTCATGAACGATCGTGAGCGGTGGACCGGTATGGCGACAAATCTGCTGGGAGAAATGGCCGAGTTTGCGGAACAAAATCCAGGCCTCAGAATCAGACGCGATGATCTTCCAAAGGGGGCCAATGTTCTGTCAGGTGAATTGAAGAAAGTTTCACCCACCCTGAGGTCTAATGGGATTGAATTCAAGAGAGCCAAGAGTGGAAGCCGAACCATAATTCTACAAAAGACCCGAAAATCATCGTCCGAATCGTTCCAGTCGTCCGAAGCGGCAATACAAAGGAGTTTGGCGGAAATCGAAACGGACGATCCACCAACAATGGACGATGTCGCCGACGATAAACCTGGCGGCCAATTCCCGCAGAGACAACTAGTTAAGTTACCTCAAACAAAGAGCTTGGACGATGTGGGCGATATGGACGATCGCATCCGACCATCCGATCCGTGATCGACGTCACAAGATCTGTGGCGCCGGCCGCGATCGCGGGCGCGGCGAATGGCAGGCCATATATGAAGTGTCTGTGCGGCAAGCATTCCTATCTCGACCGGCTCTGCCCGTTCTGCAGGCGCGCGATAACGAACGGAAAAGATACTGGTATCGAAATTGATGAACGGCGGGGCGAACTCCTATGAAAACAAAAAATCAGAAAACGTTACCTAAGACGCCAGAGGAAATCGACAATGGCGGCGTTTACCATCAGGCAGTCAGGTGTGGCAAGCGACCGTGCCGATGCATGGGCGGGCAACTACATGAGGGGTTTCACTACTTTATCCAGCGTGTGAACGGCCGCCAACAGAAGACGTATATCCCACGGGCGCAGGTGACGCAGATCCGTACGCTGGTAGAAGATGCGAGACGCATTCGCCGTAACGAACGTCGCGAGCTCAAACAGAGTCGAACTCTTCTACGGAACCTGAGATCCCGACTCAGGGAATTTCGGTCGATTCTTTCCGGTCCCGTTCCGGCCGGGCAAGCCTATGAATAAGCCGAAAGCCGCAAAAGTTGGTCCGAAAACTGCGCCGCCCCTAGTCGAGGGGCCGCAGGCGGATGGGCCTGAGTCGCTTGCGGCGACTGGGAAGGGAAAGTCACGATCTACGCGGAAAAAGACTGCCCCCGTATCGAAATCAGGATCGGATCCTGACCCCTGTGATTGGCTCTTTGACAGGTGGGAGGACGCCGATCTCATTCCAGACGACTACGAAGTCCATGTCCCAATTGATTCGCATGAATCTGGCGTCGGCTATTCCTCACTCTTTCGTCAGATGCATCAGGCGTATGTTCGCCAAGTTGCCTACCATCGGAGTGCGGCCGGCGGGTCACTTTCGATCGAAGAGGCGAGAGCACGAGCCTTTCATGCTTGTACAACAAAGGAGGAGGCCAAGAAAAGATTTAGCTCTTTGATGGGCCTGCCCGTTGAGAACCTGAACTTTGCGGATCTAATGGAACTTCAGGGGTTCGCACCAAAGGTCGCGGAACACTTCTGGGAGCGAACCAAGCTGGAGGGTCGAAAAGAATTTTACTCCGGCCATCTGGGAGCTAATATCAGTTTCCCGGTCGGCTATATGAAGCAGGTCTGGAACATTGCGCGCTACCTCGGTGTTCGAGAATCCTTCATTGATGATTGGCAGCCTAGCGGTGGAATAGAGATGAGCCTTATCGACATGCTCACGCAGGCATATTTTCAATGGCAATACTGGCTTGAGCAGACCGTGAGGAGATCCCAGACGAGTGAGCGAGAGCAACATCCCGAATACGCTAAATGGATGGCGCGTCGTGAAAAGGAAATGAGGGTCCAAGGTTGGACGGATGGATACTGGTTTCGACCGTTTGTCAGCGAGCAGCAGGCACTGGAGCACAGTGTCCAAATGGCGGATCGATGGAACCGGATCTATATGAGAACTCTGCGGCAACTAAGAGATCTCCGGCGGTACGCTCCGGTTACGATCAACAACGCAAATCAGGTAAACATTGCCGCGGATGGCGGGCAACAACTAAATGTCGCGGCAACGGATGGCAAGGATTGAGGACGATCCTCGCACGCGGATACTGCCCACAGGTCACTCACACAAGCCATTCAGCCCGTCGTGATGGATCCGAAGAGGTTTGGGCTGAGGTTCAGGACGGCCTCAATGGCGTGGGTCGCGACCATAACCACGACCGTCCCGCCTTGTCCGACTACGTCTCGTCAGCGGTCGCTACGCCGAAGTCGCGGTGTGAACTGGGTGACGGAATGAACATTTTGCCTACTCAACAACGTCCAAGGAAAAAGTAATGTGCCGTCTGCTATTCAATCGGTCTGAAGCCATGAATAAACTCGCGTGTGTCGAGATCCGTTAGAGGATAAAACATGTCCGCCATCTCGATTGCGACGGTAATCGCAGTGTTGACCGCCCACTTCGCTAATGCGTACCCTTGCGCGACGTTGGATAGTTGCGGATGAGCTGGGTCACCTATGTATATGGTTCCTAGCCCGCGTGATAACACAAACTCAACAGTTCGGCGATATCTGTTCCGGTCAGGTTCCTGAGTAAGCGGAATCAATGGATCAGGGCGACGATGTATTAAAGCACTTCGGAGTTTGTAAAGCTCATGGAAGTCTTGAAACGGCTGTCTTCCGATATCCAACTGCCTGCCCGTTGATACCAAGTGGACAAGTTTCAGTTTCGAGAGAAGATTTTCCTTCGCATCTTCCACAGCAGATAAGACGTCCAAAAGCATTCGGACCTTCGCAGACGGTTCCTCCTCCCACGTAGCGACAACTGTAAACAAATCATTAAAGGCACACTCCGTCGCAGCACACGCCAAGATAACAGCGACCTGCGCCTCGGGTTCTTTAACGCGAGACCTCTCCGCAGCGTCCTTAGCTAGTAGAACGAGGGAGCCGCTAGAAAATAGATTGGATCCGTAGGGCGGATTCATGCTTCCCACACGATAGCATGAGGCTCCCCCGGGCAATAGACGGGGTGGTCCCGCGGCTTTTTAGCAGTGCTTACGGCCCGCGCGGAAATGTCACGAGGGCAGCTCTCCTCCAACTTCCAGGCAACTCGTCCACGGATTACTGAATCTGACTCGATTACTTTTCGACGCATCTCCCCCCGGATGCTTTCTGACCAAGCGGTAATTAGATCGGCTTTCGACGTCCGGACCCACTTCTTCCGGTGAAGCAAGTTCAGGCATTCCCAAGCTAGCGACAGCGGAGACGCGCGTTTCTCCGCAGGATAGAACTATGCGTAATCGCCCCTTTTCTTGGCTTGTTCAGATTGTCACCGTCCTGGCTCTGCACGCTATCATTTTGCAGACGGTGCTCTGCTTTCCGGCACGTGCTGAGACGTTTTCACTAAAGGCTGGTGCTGCAGCATCCGTTCCCTTCGAGGTGCCTGCAACCGAATCTCCAACGAGTCTTGGTGTTCTCCTAGCGGCAAACCTAACCGCGATGATCGCGAAGTTCTTCGCGCCTGAAATGCTCGCACCGGGGATCGCGATACCTCATTCCAGTTATGCTGACATCGTCGCTACCAAGGTGGCGGCCGTTGCTGGTTCGCTTGTTCCCAAATCCAAAGCTTTAGAGCCCGCGCCTCCACCACCGCCAACTCCAGTTACGGTTACCCCGAGCGTGACGTATGACTTTGACGGCGACGGCAAGGCCGATACGGGAAGATGGCATTCGTCGGGAACGGAGTTCAAAGTACGAAAGACGGGCAGCAGCGGTTATCTCACTTATTCTCTTGGCTCATCGTCGGCGATAGCTGCGCCGGGTGACTTCAATGGAGATGGTAAAACGGATGCTTGCGTCTTTAGCGCGGGGACCTGGACATACAAGACGAGCACGACCGCAACAGCTCAGACGATCTCTCTTGGACAGGCTGGCGATACGCCGCAGGCAGGTGATTTTGACGGCGACGGCACCACGGATGCGGCCATTTATCGCGTCGTAAGTGGACAAGGCACGTGGGTGATCAAGCAAAGCTCGAATGGCAGCACCGTTACTCACTCCTGGGGAGGGACCGGCGATATTCCCATCACCGGCGATTGGGATGGCGATGGAAAGTCGGACTACACGGTTTATCGTCCATCTGATCATACATGGTATGCGCAGGAGTCAACGGCGGGCGTGCAGTATTACTATTGGGGCTCTGCGATCGATATTCCCATCCAAGGCGATTTTGACGGTGACGGTAAGAGCGACG
>DASYKW010000242.1:0-2746 GCA_035995005.1 Pyrinomonadaceae bacterium | reverse complement strand
CGCGCCAACCGCTGATTAGCTTAGTAAGGAGAACCACGAGCGTGAGCAAAAGCGCGACGTTGACGTAAACGATCAGGGCTCCCGACAGAAGCATTCCGCCGACACGGGCGACCCAAACGACTGGCCCGAAACCACCTCCGCCAAACGCCTGCGAGTATCCGATCGCATTCCAGTTATTCCCCGTCAGCCAGTAGCGGGCGAATTCGGTGAAGACCCACACGAATGGCGCGGCGAGGAAGGCCCAGCTTCCAAATCGCTGCAGCAGGCGTGCGAGGACGCAAGCAAAGATCGCGGGAAAGAGGCCCGAGAGCAGACACGCGACAAAGATGAGCAGATATGCGAGCGGCCACGGCACGCCGGCGTAGTGGATCGGTGCGTAGGTCAGCCACCAGCAGGTGCCGAAAAAGAACGCGGTGCCAAACAGCCACCCGAGCATGAAGCTCGGCATCGCCTTGCCCTCACGCTCGACCGCCCACATTAGCGGCACCAACGCGAACCAAGCCGTCCACCACCATTCAAAGTCCGGGAACGCAAGGATCAGCAGCCCAGCCGCGGCGAGGGCGAGCAATGCGTTCTGCCAACTCGGGAATATCTTAAATCGACGTATCCGGGCCACCCGCACATTCTAGCTTTTCTCTGCGTCCTTTGCGTGCTCTGCGTGAAACGGATCTCTATCTCACGCAGAGATCGCAAAGCTCGCAAAGAGCCGCAGAGAGCAGGAGTCACTCTGACAGGTCACAATCGGTCAAAACGACAAAATTTGTCACTGCGCTTTGACGCATTCTGTCATTGACGAGGTAAACGCACGCCAGGCTCGTTCAGAATGACGCGGTCATGCACCACAACGCACAGGAACACGTTCTTAATGAACGATATTCGGGCAATCTGGTGTCAATGCTGCAAATAGGGGTTTAAACGTAGGAAAGTCCGGCCTTTTGGACCGGACTCTAAGGGTAGGACAACTGAAGGAACGCTCGGAAGGTGTAAAGCACAGTGGCAAACCGCGCTCGGAGTAGGGTTGGCGGCGGGGTCTTGATCAGTAATTGCATCAAGCTGGCCGCAGATGTAATAAGCACGTAGCGTGCCACAGAACTAGCGGACAGTGGATAGTTGACAGTGGACAGTGAAGAAAAAGATAGAAAGCCCGTGTTTACGGGCTTATATGACAATAAAATAAATGGAATGCGGCGGAGCTTAGGACTTGGACCTTGAAACTTGCAACTCGAAACTGACGCTTTGCGTCAGCGTCATTTGCTGCATCGCTCGGCGAGCCGCTGCAGGGCCTGGACGTCCAGATTTTCCCGGTCGATCTCGGCTGCTGAGGCAGCGTAGTTCTTCGCCTGCATGCAGTCGCCCTTCTCGACGTAGATCTTGCCGAGATTAACGTGGGCCTCGACGAGACGGTTGTCCCAGAAGACCGATGTCTTGAATGAACTGATCGCCTGATCGATGTCGCCGCGGCGAAGATGGATCTTGCCAAGTAGAAGATAGCTCTCGGCCGACATCGGCTCGCTGGCGAGCACACGGCGAAGGGCCGTCATCGCCTCGTCGTCGTTGCCGTTCTTGACGAACGTTCGCGCCTGAGCGAGCAGCGTATCAGTCTCGCTCGCCGGAGCCGCGGTGACGGTCGCGGGCTTGCGGCTCAGGACGACCGCCACGAAATCCTTTCGCTCGGGTTGCTGCACGCGGAGCCTGATGTCAGGAACGGTCTTCGACTTTTGCCACTCCTTCTCGAGATTCGCGTAACGATTGCCGTCGGTCAGGAATCGGCGCGCCTGGTTGTCCATATCCGCAGCGGCTGGGTCCTTGAGCGAATCGAGCGCTTTTGCCAACAAGTAGTAAGCCTCGCCGTCACGCGGATTCGCGGCGATCGCCGAACGGAGTTGCGTCGCTGCGTCCTGCATATTACCTGATAGGAATAGCGAGGTTGCGTAATTGAATCTCACCTGATTATCGTCAGGAGCCGAGTCGCTCGCCTTTTTGAGGAGGTCGATGCCCTCGGTAAGGAGCCCGGCGGCCTTTGCCTCGTTCTTTTTCTCGGCCCGCGACGCCTGGATCGCGATCGCACCAAGAGCGTTGTAAACGGTCGTAAGTTTTAGATCGTCGGTCAAAGGCCGAAGCGTAGCCAGGGCGGTCTCGTAATTCCCCTGCTGCCAAAAGATAAGGCCGATGTAAAAAGACGCCTCTGCATAGGCCTCGTCACCGCAATTCGCCGGCTTTTTGTCGGCCGACGCCTTTTCACGACACTTTTGGTTGTAGCTGATGACGCGTTCAAATGCGTCGATCGCCTCCGGATTACGCTTTTGTGCGGAGAACAGATGTCCGAGCTCGAGAGCAGCCTCGGAATACGTACCCTCGGGCGAGACCTTCACGTACTCGCGCAGGGCGTTGGTGAAGTAATTCTCGCGTGCGGTCAGATCCGGCGTGAGAAGGCCCTTGATGTAGGCCTCGAAGGCGCGAGCCGGAACCTTGTTCGCCGCGACGACCAGGTCATTCTGCGAGTACGCCAGCGAGCTTTTGTCACGCTGATAAAGGATCTGGTATCCGATCTGCCCCTGAACCGTCTGCAGGTTGCCCAAGGCGTCGGTCAGGATGATATCGCGAGTCACCTGCCGCCCGTCGATCACCTCGCTCATAAAGCGGCCCTCGTTGACGCGAACGATCTTAACCGTCACGGTGATCGTCGCGGCAGTATCGTTGCTGGCCGGGACGATGTTGTATCGGCCGGATATCAGCATTGTCGAGT
>DASYKW010000241.1:0-4516 GCA_035995005.1 Pyrinomonadaceae bacterium | reverse complement strand
TCGGTTGAACCTGATCGTGACAACCGCGGACACCCAGCGTGCGCACGTGACAAAGATAAAATCATCTGAGCTAAATACCGTGATCGCTAAGTTTAGAGATGAAGTAAAGAATCCGACCACTGATCCACGAGAATCGGGACGGAAACTCTTCGATATTCTCCTGAACAAGGAGGTACTTCAGGACTTAAACGGAATCCAAGCCGACACGATTATTTGGAGCTTAGATGGAGTTCTGCGCTACGTTCCGATTTCTGCTCTTTGGACCGGGAACGAATACCTAGTCGAAAAATATAGAAACGTAGTCATAACTTTGGCAAGCCGAGATCGGCTCAAAGATTCCACTCCGGACCGTTCGGGGTGGCAGGGCCTTGGATTGGGCGTTTCAAAAACTGCGCTCGTCACGAATGAGGACGGCACCTCACGCACGTTTGGCTCGCTTCCGGCGGTTCCCCAAGAGATTTGCGGCATTATTGCCGACAAGGATGTGAACGATGGTTGTGCAAAAATAAATGAGAATGGTGTCCTAAAGGGCAAAGCATTGCTCGATGATCAATTCACACTTATCAACTTCAAGAATCACCTCGGGCGTTACCCGATTGTCCATATCGCCAGTCACTTTGTGCTGAACGCTGGCAGTGAGACAGACTCCTATCTACTTCTCGGGGGCGGCGCTGCACGAAAACTGACGTTGGCGGATATCCGGCGCGGCGGCACGCGCTTTACTGGAGTAGAACTTCTGACTTTGTCCGCGTGTGACACTGCGATGGGTTCGAGTAATAAGTCTAACGGTGTGGAAGTAGAAGGCTTTGGGGCCCTAGCCCAGAATCAAGGAGCAAAAGCCGTGTTGGCATCATTGTGGCCTGTGGCGGACGAATCCACTCGTGAACTGATGATCGAATTCTACCGACAGCTCGAGTCGACACCGAAGATCACAAAGGCTGAAGCTCTTCAACGCGCACAATTGACGCTGTTGCGCGGCAATTCCGCCACGCCCGGGAAAGAAGAGGGCCGCGGCATCCCGTTCGGCGGCCCCAGCTTAGCAAGTTTAGGCTCTAGGTTTTCGCATCCGTACTACTGGTCGCCCTTCGTGTTGATGGGCAATTGGCAATAGTTGCGAAATCGCCTGACCTGCAATTCTGGTTCAAGTTAACCGTCGATCCATCTTGGCCCTGACGCGAACTGGAGATGGCGATCCTCGTACTCTTGCTTAGCACGGTCGAGTTCTAATTCGAGGTGGCGGCGGTGGGCGTCTCGGGCTTTGCGAGCGGCGTTTTTTTTCAGTTCAAGTTCCAGCTTCAAGACTTCGAGTTCCAAGTTTCAAATTAACCGTCGGGGCTTTGCTGTTTTGCCTTGTACGCCTCGAGTGGATGGAGGCGGGCGTAGTCGAGGCGGGCCTGGTCGATCTCGCGGGCGCGTTGCTTGGTGACGAGCATGGTTTTGCCGTTGCCGAGGTCGATCTCGACCATACCGGGCGGAGCCGTCTCGGCAGCCCGCGCTCGTGCCTTCGCACGCTCGGCGGCTCGTGCCGCCATCTCGTGCTCACGCCGTTCCTCTTTCTTCGCTTTACTAGCCGCGCGATATTCGCGTTCGCGGATCGCACGGTCCTCGCGGACGAGCTTTTCCTGTTTCGCCGTTTCGGTCGGCTCGGCGGCGGCCTTGGCCTCCTTGCGGCGGGCGTAGGCCTCGCGCTGAGCGGCGGCATAGGCCTCGTCGTGACGCATTCGCCATTCGTTATACACGCCGATCCGCTTGCCATGGTAAGCGGGCACGGCCTTAGCCACCTCGAGCAGCAGCCGTTCGTTGTTGTCGAGCCGCACGTCGCGAAACCGCATGCAGGTGTAGAGGTCGGCGTCGATGTGCTCCAACAGGCCGTGGACCTTGATCAGGCGTCCGCCGTGTTCGCCATGACGGCCGTGAGCGATCAGCTTGTGCGTTTTGGTGTCTTGCCGGCTGGCCTTTCTGAGTGCGATCGTCTGGCTGCCCTTGTCAAAAGAGACGAGGACACGTTCGGGCTCGCCCAGCATCTCAAACGCCACGCGGCTGATCTTTAGCTCGCCCTTGACGTTCATCGTCGCCTGCGGCCTCGCCCACCGCCCAGGATTCCTTACCGGCTCAATGATCTCGAATACTTTGTTCATGGTCTTTGCTCGTTAAATGTGGAGTCAGCAGCCAGCAGCCAGCAGCCAGCAGCCTAAGAATGTATCATTCTTGCAACGTCCTGTCAAGCACGCGACGGGGCAGGTAGTGGGTCAGTTTGAGATCTGCCTGTCGCAGATCCAAGTCGCTGGGGCCTTACAGGAAAAGGGGGTAGTGAGTCAGTTGGAAGTCTGACGGCGCGCCCGTCGGTAGGCGATCCAGCGCCAGATCGCGATCAGAAAGAACACGATCGCCCCGATGAGTTTGCACCAGTCCTTCCAGTCCATTGCGGAATAATACCATGCCTCTATAAGCGGAAGAGCACGCCGTGATCAGGATCGCCGCCAACAAGCGGGGTCCGTACAAGAAGCGGCCGAAGACTCTGAATTCGAACTCACCCACTACCACGCTGCGGCACAATTTGTCCTCTCTGATCCTTCCTTTGCGAACTTTGCGGTCCCCGCAGAGGCCGCAGAGATCGCAGAGGTCGCAGAGAAGACATGAAAACTCCTCGACCGTTGTTCGTTATCGATGCCCGGTCGTGATGACATCCGCGATGACGAGCCGATGGCTCCGAAATGACGTCGTGCAATGGGTCGTTTTGCGGGATACGTCGAATTTTTTCCTACATGAAAACTGGCCGAAAAGCCGTGGGATCCAAGCCGTATGTACTCAATTTGAGTGAATAAAGGGCGGAATTCTGCCCTTTGCGCTCGACCGAAGTGTTCCTGCGGCTTCTCTGCGGTCTCCGCGCGCTTTGCCTGAGAAAAAGCAGTTCACGCAGAGACCGCAAAGGACGCAAAGAAAGCCTCGGCGATCAGCACCACACCTTTATGACGCCGCCCCATCAGCGGACCGCTCATCGCGCATCCCGTCGGGGGTTATCCTGTGATAAGCTACGTTAATCTTAGGTAAATCGCGGCTAATTAGCCGTTTACTCAGTCTTTACGGGCAGTAGCGGTAATATTTCGAGTTGGAGAATATTAGAATGGCTGAACTGAACATACCGTCAAACATCAAGAACGAAGAGCTGATCAAGTTCGTTACCGAGGCCGTCGAGACCTGTAAACCCGACGCCGTCTACTGGTGCGACGGCTCGCAGGCCGAGTACGACACAATGTGCCAGGACATGGTCGACGCCGGTACGTTTATCAAGCTCGATCCAGAGAAGCGGCCGAATTCGTTCCTCGCCCGCTCGCACCCGTCGGATGTGGCCCGCGTCGAGGACCGGACGTACATTTGCTCGCGTGCAAAAGGCGACGCCGGACCGACCAATAACTGGATGGCGCCCGTCGAGATGAAGGCCATTCTGAAAAAGAAATTCGACGGCTGCATGACCGGTCGCACCATGTATGTCGTGCCGTTTTGCATGGGCCCGCTCGGCTCGCCGATCTCGCAGTTTGGCGTGCAGCTCACCGACTCGGCCTACGCCGCCGCCAATATGCGGATCATGACCCGCATGGGCACAAAGGCTTTAGAAGCCCTCGAAGCCAGCGAAACCGGTGCCTTTACGCGATGCCTGCACTCGGTCGGAATGCCCTTGAGCGCGGGTCAGGCCGATGTTGCCTGGCCGTGTTCGCCGGATCCCAAGGACAAGTACATTGTTCACTTCCCTGAGGAAAATCAGATCGTCTCCTACGGCTCTGGCTACGGCGGCAACGCCCTTCTAGGTAAAAAATGCCTCGCTTTGCGTATTGCCTCCACTCTCGGCCGCGAGCAGGGCTGGCTCGCCGAGCACATGCTCATCGTCGGCGTCGAATCGCCCGACGGCCAAAAAGATTACGTATGCGCGGCATTCCCCTCAGCCTGCGGCAAGACGAATTTCGCGATGCTCATCCCGCCCAAGCCTTTTCAAGAGGAAGGCTGGAAGGTCACGACCGTCGGCGACGACATCGCCTGGATCAAGCCCGACGACGAAGGCAAGCTCCGCGCGATCAACCCCGAGAATGGCTTTTTTGGCGTCGCACCGGGAACGAATTATTCCACCAACCCCAACGCCATGGAATCGATCAAGGAGAACACGATCTTCACCAACGTGGCCCTCACCGACGACGGCGACATCTGGTGGGAAGGCATGGACGGCGACGCCCCGGCCCACGCGATCGACTGGCAAGGCAACGACTGGACACCCTCCAGCGAGACCAAGGCCGCTCACCCGAACGCACGCTTTACCGCCCCTAGCACGCAATGTCCGGTGATCGATGAGCGCTTCGACGACCCGTCAGGCGTGCCGGTGTCAGCGTTTATCTTCGGCGGCCGCCGCAATAGCGTCGTGCCGCTCGTGCTGCAGTCATTTAACTGGGCATTTGGCGTTTATCAGGCCGCTACTATGGGCTCCGAGATGACGGCCGCGGCCTTTGGCAACATCGGTGAGGTCAGG
>DASYKW010000240.1:0-9639 GCA_035995005.1 Pyrinomonadaceae bacterium | reverse complement strand
ACTACGAGCAGCGATCGACAGAGATCCTGGCGAAGCTCGATAAGGCGTCAGATAACTACGCCAACTTCGTGTTTTTTCTAAAGCACCTACTCAAGGGCTCAATGAAGATCTCGCCGGCACTCGCAAAAGAATTGACCGACGCCGAAGACGCGCTGATCGAGTGGGCCGAGGGAGAGTTTGTTATCGAAGACGATCGACCGAAGGATGCGAGCTAAAGAGTTTGGAGAGAATCAGTACTCGATCACCTGCCTCGCGTGTGGCTGCGGACACATGTTGAAAGGCTGGACCTTTAACGGCGACCTCGAACGCCCGACGTTCTCGCCGTCGCTCCTGGTCACCGGCTATCTCAATAAAAAACATCCGAACGGAATCTGCCACTCGTACATCACGAACGGCCAGATCCAGTATCTCGGCGACTCGACTCACGAGCTCGCCGGCAAGACGATCGAGCTGCCGGAATACGCGGACTATGACAGTCCCATCGTGGAGGTCAAGTAAATGGCAGCTGCAGTTTTCATGATCATCTTCTGGCTCGGTTTTGAGAGATTCAAAACGCCAGTGCCGAAGTGGGAGCTGCAGCAGCGGTATCGGCCGTGGGTGAAACGTCGATGAGAGAAGCCACAAAAAAAGATCATCGTCAGGCGATACGAGTCGAGCTGAACGACGCAAGAAAGCAGCTCGGCATCGACGCGCTTGAGTTTCCTGAGTGGCTGCCGACCGTCACGCCCAACTGGACATGGGACTGGCCGCATCAGCGATATCTCTACTCGAAGCTGGATCTCGTGACACGCGGTATCTGCAAGCGACTGATGATCTTTATGCCGCCGCGGCACACGAAGACCGAGACCGTGACGGTGCGCTACTCGGCCTATCGCCTCGAGAAAAACCCGAAGCTCAATATCATCCTCGGCTGTTATAACCAGAAGGTCGCAAACAAATTCTCGAGGAAGACCTTGAGGATCTGCAAGCAGCGGATGAAGCTCGCGACCGATCGCAAGGCTGTCGAGGAGTGGGAGACGTCGATCGGCGGCGGCTTTCGTGCGGTCGGCGTCGGCGGCGGTATCACCGGATTTGGCGGCGACCTGATCATGATCGACGATCCAGTCAAGAACCGCGAGGAGGCAGAGTCGGGGACCTATCGCGAAAACGTCTGGGAATGGTTTAACGACGACCTCTACACGCGTCTCGAACCGGGTGCGTCTATGATCCTGACGATGACCCGCTGGCATGACGACGACCTGGCCGGACGGCTGATCAAGGAGATGAAGAACGGCGGCGAGCATTGGGACATCGTCAGCCTGCCGGCGATCGCCGAGGAGAACGATCCTCTAAAACGAAAAGAAGGCGAGGCTTTGTGCCCGGCAAGGTATGACATCGATGCCCTTCGTCGCATCGAGAAACAACAGGGAACATATTCATTTGTTGGGCTTTATCAGCAACGGCCGACGCCGCGCGAAGGCGCGTTGTTCAAGCGGGACTGGTTTGGCGCAGACAAGATCGTCGACGCTTCGCATGTGCCGGCAAACCTGCGATGGTGCCGCGGCTACGATCTCGCGGTCTCGAAGAAGACGACGGCCGACTATACGGCGTCATTCCGCTGCGCTTTCGACAAGAACGGCAATCTCTATATCTCGGACGGTTTCCGCAAGAGGATCGAGTACCCGGAGCAGAAGCGTTACGTGCTGCAGCGGATGCAGAACGAAGAGCGGACGTCGCACGGCATCGAGAAAGCGTTGCACGGCGAGGCACTCGTCCAGGACCTGCGGCGTGAGCCGATCGCACGCCGGTACCCGCTAAAGGCCGTGAAGGTCGATACCGACAAATTTACGCGAGCCCTGGCGTGGGCGAGTCTCGCGGAGGAGGGCAAGGTCTTTCTCGTTCGCGGACCGTGGATCGATACGTTTCTCGCGGAACTGTTTGTCTTCACCGGGAACGGCGACAGCCACGACGATCAGGTCGATGCCGTGAGCGTCGCGGTCGGTATGCTGTCGAAGAAATCGGGCAAGCTTTACGCGTTCTAAATGTGAGCGAACGCATGGACGGCGAGCACCTTGCCGGTAGGATCTTTGAAAACGTAGTTAGCAGAGCAGCCTTTTGGGACATGGATCTCCTGCGTAAATTGGGGCGGGGTTGCGAGCAGCCCTTCGTCGGGAACCTCGGATGCGGCATCACTCTCACTCTTGCCGAGGGTATGCACGAGATATTTGCGGCAGGCGTCACGTATCGCGGGCTCGATCCGATGCACATAATCCGGTCCGGGATACGCGTCCGGGTGATCGCCGATCAGGCGATGGATAGTGTTCTTGCTTATACCAGGATGGCGACTGTCGCCTGATCCTCCGCAAAGCTCCGAGAGCCCGCGAACTGAGAAGTGATACTTGCGTGCGAACTGAGTCAGCAGATTCATTGAATACCTCGTGTCGGGGAGAGTAGCAGAAATGGTCAACGGTTGTAAATCGGCATGTGTCCCAGGGGCGTCCCTCGGGCTCGCTACTACGTTTTTTTCAGGAAGACGCCTAACGGGGCAGCACGCAAGGTCTGGCAACGTCCAAGGCCCGTTAAATGAGAAATCGAAATGGCAGATAACACAGATATCGAGATCGCGGTCAAAAGGCTCGCCGAACAGTCAGCGAAATACGTGAAGCCGGCGAAGTATTACGCCGGCGACCACGACCTGCAATTTGCCACCGACAAATTTAAGAACACATTCGGCAAGCTCTTTCACGAATTTAGCTTGAACATGTGCCCAGCTGTCTGCGATGCGATGCGAGACAAGCTGACGATCACAGGATTCTCGGTCGAGGAGGCGAGCGGCGAGAAAGAGATCCCAAAAGATGCCTGGAAGATCTGGCAGGAAAACCGCATGGGAGTCCGCAGCCGGCAGATCCATCGCGAGGCAGTCGTCAACGGAGATGCTTACGCGATCGTCTGGGTCGACGCGAACCAAAAAACGACGATCTATCCCAACCGTGCCGACAGCTGCACCGTCTTTTACGACGAAGAGACGCCGGGCAAGGTCCTATGGGGTGCAAAGTATTGGGTGACCTCGGCGAATGCGAAAGGCGACACCTTCGTTCGGCTCAACCTGTTTTACGCGGACCGGATCGAACGATATATCTCGTCAAAGAAAAGCTCAGGCCAACTGCCAAAGAAGATGACCGCCTGGACTGAGTTTAAGCCCGACACCTCGGAGGGCGAATTCTCGATCCCTAATCCTTACGGCCGCGTGCCGATCTTCCATTTTGGCAACAATGCCGATATTGGTTCATTTGGCCACTCGGAGCTCTCCCAGGCATTTGCACCGCAGGACGCTCTCAACAAGTCGGTCCTCGACATGATGGTCGCGATGGAATTCGCATCATTCCGGCAGCGGTGGGCGGCCGGCATCGAGATCGAGTATGACGCTGACGGCAAAGCGATACCGCCATTTACGGCGGGCGTCGAAAGGCTGTGGACGACCGAGAATCCAGAGACGAAGTTTGGTGATTTTGACGCGACGGACCTTGAGCAATTCCTCAAGGTCAAGGATGGTTTTCGCACGGATGTCGCGATGGTGACGGGTACGCCGCTGCACTACTTTATGCTGACCGGTGCGTCGTTCCCTCAGTCGGGCATCTCGATCGAGAAGCTCGAGTCGCGATTCCTCGCAAAGGTCCGCGACCGGATGGAGGGTTTTGGCCAGGTGTGGGAGGACCTGATCTCCTTTGCACTAAAGATCGAAAACAAGCCGGACGTGCGGCTATTTACCGAGTGGGAGGATCCTGCTCCGCTCAGCGAGAAGGAGCAACTCGACAACCTGGTCGTCAAGCAGGAGCTCGGCATCCCGGAAGAGCAGCTCTGGATCGAGGCCGGTTATGGCGAGGATGCTATCGAGAAAATGCAGCAGCAAAAAGCCGACGCGGCCGATGCTGCCGTGCGGTCGTTCAACAAAGGAGATATACCTCCTCTACCGGGTGAGCAGCCGCCCGCATAATGTCAGCTCTCGACGACCTTCTAAAAAAACACCGCAAGCGTGTTATCGACCGTGAAGAGGCTGCCTTTAGGGAGCTTCTCGTCGTCTATGGCGAGCTGCAGCGAGATCTGCGGCGACAGTATGCCGAGATCCAGAAGATGATCGTCGAAGCCGCGGCCGCGGGCGAGGAGATCTCGCAAACGTGGCTGCTCAAATCTCGACGACTTGAGTCACTCCTCGCGCAGATCCAGCAGCAGGTCATTAGGTTTGGCGGGCGAGTCCGCGGCGTCGTGATGCGTGAGCAGTCCGCGGCGATCGCGATCGCGGTCGACCAGACATCCGAGACCCTTCGTTTGATCCTGCCAAATCAGCCGGGCCTCGGATCTCTGCTGCCGACTCGAGCGATCGAGAACGGCGTCGGCATGATGGGTAACGGATCGCCGATGACCGCGTATTTTGAGAAGACGTTTGCGCCGGCCGTCGCCGAAGCTCTCAAAACCGAGATCATCAAAGCCGTTGCTACGGGCACGGACTTTCGAACGATCGCCCGACGATTGGTGAAAGCGGGCGACATTACCCGGACGCGAGCTCTCGCGATGGCGAGGACCGAGGTCAATCGGGTCAGACGCGCGACAACGCTGCAGATCTATCAAGACAACTCGGACGTCATCTCGGGCTGGGAATGGGTCGCGTCCAAAAGCCCTCGGACCTGTCCGGTCTGTCTCGCTCTCGACGGCTCGATGCATAAGCTCGCGGAGCCATTCCCTCAGCACATCAACTGCCGGTGCACGATGATCCCGGTGATCATCGGCGTGGAACGTCCGGACCGGATCCTCGGCATCGACTGGTTTGATGATGAGGGCGACGAGGTCAAGGAAATGATCCTGGGGAAAGATGCTTTTGCTGCTCACGATCGCGGCGAGGTTTCTTTGAAAGACTTCGTCGGTTACGCGACCAGTAAAGAATTTGGCCGTCGCGTCTACACCAAGAAACTCGCCGATGTCCTGCCAGGTAAGTAGAGGTTTGACGATATCAAATCTGGAATATACCGGCCCGCTCCGACACGAGCGGCCTTTTCATTCATTCCATTTATTCCAAATCCGCTAAAGCATTCCAACCACTGTTTCGTCAGGGGTAAACCTCCTTTAATCTGCTCACCGTATGGCAGGAAAGGGTGCAGCTGCGGCTGCCGGAAAAGCTGGTGAAGGTGACGCGGCCGCAAAGGCCGCTGAGGAAGCTGCGGCTGCAAAAGTCGCGGAAGAGGCGGCAGCTGCGGCCGGTAAGACGGCTGATGACGACGACGACGATGCCGGCAAAGGCAAGAAGTCGAAGACATTCACCGAGGCGGAAGTAAAGGCCCGCGAGAAAGCCGCGGCGATAAAGGCTGAGGCCGACGCCAAGAAAAAGTTTGAAGAGGAGAAGGATCTCTCTGAGACCGAACGCCTCAAGAAAGAGAACGACGATCTACGTGCCGCCAACCGGCTGCGTGATGCGAAGGACACGGTCCTCGAGGCTCTGAAGGATGCCAAGAATCCGGAGCTGCTCTGGAAGGCTGTCAAGGGCGATCTCGATTTCGCCGACGACGGCAAGATCAAAAATCTCGACGCCCTGGTGAAGGGCCTCAAAGAAGACTACGTCGACCAGTTCGGCGAAGCGAAGCCGGGCGAGACGATCGACGGCGGTGCCGGTCAGCAGGCCAAACCTACCGGAGGGCTTACGAAAGAGAAGCTCGCAAAAATGGCTCCGAAGGAGATCCAGGCTCTTGACTGGGAAGACGTCAAGAAAGTGATGGCCGCTGACTAACGGGCCACACACATAATCCAAAATTATGCTCAATTTTATTTCATCAGTCTGGGCTTCGCGATTGCTTACCGCTCTCGAGAAAGCTCTCGTTTACGGTCAGACCGGTGTCGTCAATCGCGACTACGAAGGCGAGATCACGGCGGCCGGCGACACGGTGAAGATCGGGTCGATCGGCGATCCTACGATCGGCGATTACGTCAAGGACGTGGACATCACGGCTCAGGTTTTGACCGACGCCGAGATGACGCTGCTGATCAACCAGGCGAAGTATTTCAACTTTGTCGTGGACGACCTCGACAAGACGCAGCAGAACGTCAATGCGATGGACGAGGCGATGAGCCGTGCAGCCTACAAGCTGCGCGACGTCGCGGACCAGTTTATCGCGGCGAACTACAGCCTGGTGCCCGCGGGCAACCTGGTCGGCTCGGACGGCTCACCGATCGCGGCGCTTGCGGCCTCGGCAGCCTACGACCACCTGGTCAACCTGTCGGTGAAGCTCGACGAGGCGAATATCCCGAGTGAGGGACGCTTTGCAGTCGTGCCGCCATTCTTCCACGGTGCTCTCCTGAAGGACACACGCTTTGTCGGAACGGGCGGAATGAACGCTGAGCAGACGCTCAGAAACGGGCAGATCGGCGAGGCCGCTGGTTTCAGCATCCTCAAGTCGAACAACGCTCCGATCGCCGCGAGCACGAAGTACAAGATCATCGCCGGCCACCCGATGGCGTACAGCTACGCCGAGCAGATCTCGAAGGTCGAGACCTACCGCAAGGAGAAGGGTTTCGGCGACGGCGTCAAGGGCCTGCACGTCTACGGCGGCAAGCTCGTTCGCCCGACAGCGTGGGCGGTCGGCACGGTCACCAACGCGGCCTCCTAAATCAGGATCACAACTGAGCGGCCTGGGAGCCGCATAGGGACGGTCTCGACAAAAAGAGGACCGTCCCATCCCAACCCTAAATAGTTATGGCAAATCCAGCAGCAATCACAGTCACAGACTGCCTCATGAACAGCGTGGTCACTCAGCCGGCGACGCAGGCTTTCGATACGGATGGCGACATCCCGATCGCGGTCGGCGGCAGGATGGACCGGCTGATCCTCGAGATCATCAACACCGCGGGTGCCGCACTCACGGTCACGATCAAGGCCGGCGACAATCCGCCCTCGCCTTTGGCAGCAGACCTCGCTGTTGCCCTTGCGGCAACCGGTGGCGGCACCGCGAAGCGGATCATCGGCCCATTCGAGTCGGCACGATTCCTCCAGGACGACGGCACGGTCCTAGTGAACTTCCTGGCAGCGTCGTCGACGCCGGCCGGAACGATCCGGGCGTACCGGCTGCCGAAGATGTAATTTCCTCCGGGCGGCGTGGCAACGCGTCGCCCGGTACCTTTTGAAGGAGTCAAAGATGTCATTAGTCAAATTTATCAGCGGCGACGGTGTCGAGCATGAGGTCGAGGAGACCAGCATGGCGGCAACGATCATGCGTCAGAACGGCTTTCAGCAGATCAACGACGCCGGTGACCCGGTCGAGCCGTCAACCCAGGAAGCCGAGAACGAGACCTCGTCCGCAGACGATGCACCTCCCGCGGCTCCCGCAACGGAGACTGCAGCGAAAGCCAAGACGGCAACGCCCAAGGCTCCGAAGCCGAAGGTGCCGTCCGCGAAAAAGAAATAAATGGCGATCCAGACGATCACAGGCACGGTCAAGGACACGGGCGGCACGCTGTGGGAAGCTACGTCGGTCGAGCTGCAGTTCGCGGGCGTGACAACGCCTGGTGTGACGGGCAAGACGGACGGCGATGGTGCTTTCTCGATCGAGGTTTTTAATAACGCGACCGAGATCAAGACCGTGAACGCCCGGCTCGAGGATGGCAGCACATTTGCATTCGAGCTGGATCCGGAAGACGAGACGATGGCGATCGGTCTGCTCAAGGCGAACGGTCCGACAGATACGCCCTGCCTTCGTCCGGTGCCGCATGACGTGGCCTGGGGCGAGATCACCGGCGACCTCGAGGACCAGACGGACCTGCAGGCTGCACTCGATGCGAAGGCGGATGTCTAACCGATCCGATGGCCGATTCAGTCGCCAAATTGACACTCAAGAGGATGCTGGCGTGGGCTTCAAAACCCACGCTTTCTGACACTGAGATCGACGGCCTGCTGACGAAATTCAGCAAGGAGGACGTGGACGGCCTCGCCCCAACGGCTGAGGACTGGACGCCGACATACGATCTCAGGCGAGCTGCTGCCGAGGGCTGGAGATGGAAGATGGCAGCCGCGTCGGACCTGATCTCATCGGACCTCGACGGCGACCGGATGAGTGCCAACCAGATCTTTGATCACTGCGAGCGGATGGTCCGCAAATACGCCGGCACGGCCAGCCCTGCGATGGGCACATCGATCACGGTAGGCGAAACAAATGTCGCTGCAGAATCAGCTTTTGAGTGACGCCTTTGACCGGCACCGGGAACGGCTCTTTGGCGATAGTTCTTTGAAAGTCTATACGACGTCGCCCACGGGCGGTGAAGTGGAAGCAGGGGAGTTTCTGAAGGGCTGGAAAGCTCATCGCGTGGTCGATACGACGACAGGTTTTGCCGATCGCGACACCGGCTCCTGGCAGTTCCAGATCATCCTCGACGACAACTGGAAAGAGACGCAGGCTTTCATGCTAAAAGCGGTAGCGTTCTCGATCGGCGATCAACGCTGGAGGTTTAAGAAAGGCCAAAAGCCGGTCGGCCTGAGTCCCGTCTTTAAGACTCGAGCACAAATGCAATAGCACCCCGCTCGCGGATGCCGCGGCAGGGGACCCCGCAATATGAGCGAGATCACGATCAAGATCACCGATCGTACCGGAGCGAAATTCGCCGGCCTGGAGAAAGGCGTTGAGCGATTCGTCAAGAAAGGGATCGGCTATCTCGAAGGCGAAATCAAGGGCTCGATGGCCAAGCCGAAGCACGGCCGGTCGTACAAGCGAGGCGGTAAGGTCCACATCGCATCGGCAAAGGGCGAGTCGCCCGCGATCGACAGCAGCAACTACATCGGCTCGATCCAGCAGGTCTTTCCGTCACCGCTGGAAGGTTTACTCGGGACCAACGCCTCAGCTGATGGATTTCCTTACCCGGTGTGGCTCGAGGAAAAAATGGAACGCCCGCTGTGGGAATTTGAAGCAAAAGAAGCCCTGCCGACATTGGAGCAGATCCTCCGGCAAGAAGTACATGGAGTGTGAAAAAGCAGGAGTGGTTGAGAGAGCGGCAATGCACCAGGAAGCGAGCCTTTGCGACGAAACTGTACGCCGAGCAGTTTGCTGCAAACGAGCTGCGGGACCCGACGCTCAAGGCTTACCACTGCAAACAATTCTGCGGCGAGTTTCACCTAGGCCACGATGAACGAAAACCTCGACATTCAGATCAGGGCCGCGTGCCGCACGATCATCCTCGGTAAATATGCCGACGCGATCGTGTGGCCGTTCAATGTCATCGGCAATGACGATCCTACCGAGTGGCCGGGACACTTTCGCCGAGATGACGGCACGGCCCACGGCTGGATGATCATGGAGGCCGATCAAGGGGCGACGCGGAAAGGCTCGGGACAGCGATCGAAGATCGTCAAGGAATATTACATCGTCGGTTTTTACGGTTTCGTCGGCGGCGGCAAGATCGGCGAAAACTCTGACGAGGAATTCTCGATCATTCGCACGAATGTCTACAACGGCTTTGAAGACGAGCCGCGACTTGGTTTTGACACAGTTGTAGAGAAGCACGACCTGCTTCAGTACAAACGAATAACGACGGTCGATTGCGGCGAAGAGACGCTGCTTATGGCACCCGGACGGCTCACCGTTCATCTGTGCTGCTAAACGAAAAATCATGAGAGTAGAAGACGGCAAA
>DASYKW010000239.1:0-9679 GCA_035995005.1 Pyrinomonadaceae bacterium | reverse complement strand
AGACGCGCGGGTTTTCAGCCATTATAGCCTTGTTTTTGACAGGTGCGGTCGGCCTGTATCTATGGCAAACCCGTCGTCGCGAGTCTGACGCGAGCGATGCATTCCATGTTTCAGAAGCAGACATCGAGCGGCACTTGGTCATGCTCGACGATGCCCGGGACTTCTTTGCCGGCTCCCTGAAGGCCGCGGATACTTTCAGGCTCGTTGCCAGCCGCGTCGGCGAGCTGGTCGATCTCAGCGGCTTGTCGCTGCTGCTTCTCGACGAGGCCGGCGAGGACTTCACAGTTGCCGAGACTGAAGGCGCTGTCGCACAAGCCAAAGGCACAAGGCGTGGTATAGCTGTCGGGGCGGCGGGCGAATGTCTTCGCGAACGAGATGTCATCGTTGATACATCCACGCTTTCGGCGGCCATACCCCTTCGACGTGACGTCGATGTTTACGGCGTACTGCTTTTCGAATTCGATAGCGAAGAAACTCTGAATAGCGTTGATGCGTCAACCCTTGAAGCCGTCGGCGAGCGCGTTTCGCCGTTGATCTTGAGCTCGCTCGCGTTTGAGCGGAGCCATGCCAATGCACTTACAGATGTGACAACCGACCTGCCGAACGAACGTGCTTTTCACCTCATCCTCGAGAATCAGGTCGCCGAGTCGGTGCGAAAGGGCAGTTCCCGCCCGCTGACGATCCTTGCTTTCGACGTTCGCGACTTTGACGAGATCGCCGCCAAGTACGGTCATTCAACAGCTGACCGTCTGCTGAATTTCGTCGCGCAGAATGTCAAGATCACCCTTAGACAGATGGATTTTTTTGCTCGGGCGCACGCGGATGAATTTCTTGCGATCATGCCAACGGCGTCCAAAGAGATCTCGCACGAGATCATAGCGAGAATACAAACCGGATTTTTTGGCCGAAAGGTAAAGGTCTCGGATACCGATGCTGTTGAGATAGAGCTCAACTTTGGCTGGGCGTCGTTCGGCGCGGACGGCGAGACGCCGACTTCGCTACTTGCGACCGCTCGAGAGAGAAAAGAACAAAGCCGCGCCGCTATGCCGGGCCGCGTCCTGTGGTTCCCGCAGGAACACGCACACTGATCTATTACGCAGCTTACGAAAGGTCGGGCACAAGCTCGGCTTTTTTGTGCTAGATTTTAGGCACTTATGCCACAGATCACATTCTACGGGGGTGTCGGATCGGTCACGGGATCGAAGTATCTGCTGGAGCACAGTGGCAAAAAGGTCCTGGTTGACTGCGGGCTGTTTCAAGGGCTGCCGGAGCTTCGCAAGCGTAATTGGGAAGATCCGCCATTTGACGCGTCTGAGATCGATGCTGTGATCATCACGCACGCCCACATCGATCACACCGGATGGCTGCCTCGCCTCGTAAAGCTCGGCTTCGCCGGCGAGATCACGACATCAAGAGCAACCGCAGATCTGCTAAAGATACTTCTGCCCGACTCTGCCCGTTTGCAGGAGGAGGAGGCGGATTACCGCAATCGACACGACCTTACGAGTCACACGCCGGCACTTCCGTTGTATGACGAACCGGATGCGAGGGCAGCCCTCGAAAGGCTGCGGCCGGTGCCGAACGACGGTCAATTTGTCGACATTTGCGAAGGATTCCGTGCGAGCTTTCAGGTCGCGGGTCACATCATGGGTGCCAGTCTTGTGCTGGTGGAGATGGGGCCGACTCGCTTTCTATTTTCAGGTGATCTTGGCCACTACGATCAGCCGATAGTTCGGGACCCCGCACCGCCGCCCGACTGCGATTACCTCATGTGCGAATCCACGTACGGCAATAGGCTGCATGGCGATGTTTCGTCTGAGGACCAGCTCGCACGCGTCATTAACGAAGCCGCGCATCGGAACGGGCCGATCCTGATCCCGGCATTTGCCGTTGGCCGGACGCAGGAGGTCCTTTATATGATCCGGGAGCTTGAGGAGCAGAAACGCATACCCGTCCTGCCCGTGGTGGTCGATTCACCGATGGCTGCCCAGGCTACGCAGGTTTATAACCGATGGCACGAGGAGCATGACAACGAGTACGCATCGGTGCTCGCCCAAAAGCGTCATCCTCTGCGTACCGCTGCGATGACCACGGCGTCGACTCGCGATGAATCGAAGCGCCTGAACGAACTGCACGGCGCAAGGATCATTATCTCGGCGTCGGGAATGCTAAGCGGCGGCCGGGTTCTACATCACGCGATGCGCGTGCTGCCGAACGAGAACGCAACCTTGGTCTTTGTCGGATACCAGGCGGCGGGTACGAATGGCCGCAAGATCCAGGACGGAGCCTCGGAGGTCAGGATCATGAAGCATTGGGTACCGGTCCGCTGTCATATTGAGAAGGTCGAAGGTTTCTCGGCGCACGCGGATTGGCAGGGCGTTTTACGTTGGCTTTCGGGTCTGCGAACCACTCCGAAGCTGGTATTCACCACTCATGGAGAACCTGAAGCTGCCGAAGCGATGGCTCAGCACATACGCGACAAGTTTGGCTGGAATGTTGTCGTGCCGGTCTATGGTCAAACCGTGCCTCTCTAGGCACTTTTCTGAGACTTTTTCGGGGCTTGCCTAAAACGCCCTGTCGGTCTATAGTTCTTGCGTCCCTGGGCATCTGATGCGCTGTTGCTCTAATTTACGAGCGTAGCGGCATGTCCGAGCGGTTGCGAGCCTTCCACCTCCGTAACAGCCTGCAGTGGGCCGTTAGTATCCGTGGCAGTATCAATAGCTATTGTTGATCTCGGGATTGGCAATCTGAGGTCTGTCTGGCGTGGCTTAAACCGCGTCGGTGTGGCCGCGTCGGTCGTCGCGGATGCGCGCGGTATTAGGTCTGCCGACAAGATCATTCTGCCCGGCGTTGGCAACTTTGGCCGGGCGATGTCAGGACTGACGCGGCTTGGCATTCTTGACGCGCTGAACGAAGCCGTCCAGATCAAGAAAAAGCCTATACTCGGCATATGCCTCGGTATGGAATTGATGGCAAATAGGAGCGAGGAGAGCGGCACGCAGGGTCTTGGGTGGCTTAACGGGAACGTCGTAAAGCTCCGTCCGGGAGACCCGGAGCGATTCAAGGTACCGTATATCGGCTGGAATCGGGTCAATGTCACGCGATCAGCCGCGATCATGCGTGAGATCGACGAGAACGCAGAGTTCTATTTTTTGCATTCATACGTGCTTGAGCTTGAGATCGAGGACCGTAAGGTCGTAGCAGGTGAGACAGTATACGAGACGGCGTTTCCGTCCGTGATCCAGCGGGAAAATATCTTTGGCGTGCAGTTTCACCCAGAGAAGAGTCACGACGCGGGCGAGCGGGTACTGCGTAACTTTGTAGAGATCTAATGGTTCGACCTCGAATAATTCCGGTCCTGCTCCTCAGCGGCGGCGGGCGCCTCGTCAAATCGGTCAGGTTTCGCGACCACCGGTATCTCGGGGACCCGGTGAATGCGGCACGACTTTTCAGCGAATTTGGAGCGGACGAGATCGTGATCCTCGACATCGACGCTTCTAAACAGGGGCGATCGATCTCGCTAGGCGTTGTTAGCGACATAACCGAAGAGGTACGGATCCCGGTCACTATCGGCGGCGGCATCTCGTCCGTCGAGGATGTCTCGGCCGTTATCGCTGCGGGAGCGGAAAAGGTGGTCATCGGTAAGGCTGCGTGGAGCGACCCATACCTGATCAAGGAAGCGGCCGAGAAGTTTGGCTCATCGGCCGTCGCTGTTTGCATAGACGTGAGGCGGGATAAAAATGACAAACCGCTGGTTTGGGTGCTCAATGGAAGTCAACCGGCTGGTTTGAGCGCGACCGAATTTGCCCAGATGATCGAAGAGCATGGCGCCGGCGAGCTGATCGTGCAATCTATCGATCGGGACGGGACGATGAGCGGCTTTGACATCGATCTTGTCAGGGAGGTCTC
Source organism: Pyrinomonadaceae bacterium (assembly GCA_035995005.1). GTDB lineage: Bacteria > Acidobacteriota > Blastocatellia > Pyrinomonadales > Pyrinomonadaceae > OLB17. Next base: position 5,770 of record DASYKW010000239.1, on the reverse strand, counting down.
GCGGGCCGTCAAGATACCGGTGGTCGCGCTAGGTGGTGCGGCGGATACTGAGGACCTCGTTAAGGTTACACGTGAGGGCTACGCGAGTGCCGCGGCGGCCGGCAGTCTGTTCGTTTACCAGGGGACGGCGCGCGGCGTCCTGATAAACTACCCGGAACGCAATGAATTAGCTGCCGTATGACGATGGATCTGGGAGAGATGGCGGATTCGAGCAAACGATCGACGCCCACAGGCACGCGACGGCAACCCCGCGCCTATCAGATCTGCGTACGCTGCGTAATGGACACCTCGGACCCGGAGATACTCTTCGATAGGGATGGCCATTGTAATCACTGTCGGGAATTCCTCGCTGTTCGTTCCGGTTATACGCACCACGGTGGAGCTCTTCGGGCCGATCTTGAGCGCATCGTTGATGAGATCAAGGCCTCAGGCCGCGATCGCGATCACGACTGCGTCATCGGCATGAGCGGTGGCGTTGACAGCAGTTACCTTGCCCACCTCGCGAAAAACGAGTTCGGACTTCGCCCGGTAGCCGTGCATATGGATAACGGCTGGGACTCGCCGGATGCCGTCATCAACATTCGCAACATCGTAAAGAGGCTCGATCTCACGTACGAGAGCTATGTGCTTGATTGGGACGAATTCCGTGACCTGCAGCTCGCATTCTTACGGGCCTCGGTACCCGAGACCGAGACGCCGACGGACGTGGCGATCCCGGTCGCGTTGCATCATGTCGCCGCAAAGTACGGCATCAAATATGTGTTGAGTGCAGGCAATCTCGCGACCGAAGGCATCCTGCCGAAAAGCTGGCATTACAATGCCAGGGACTACCGGTACTTCGAGCACATCCGCAAGACCTTTGGCGAACGTGAGAAAAACGGTTTCAGATTTTTCGACTACAAGAGCGAGCTGTTCTATAAGTTTTTCAAAGGAATTAAGACCGTGTATCCGATCAACTACCTGCCATTCTCAAAGAACGACGTTGTCGCGAGGCTGGCCAGGGACCTCGACTTCCGATACTACGGGCAGAAGCATCATGAGTCCCGATACACAAAATTTATTCAAAGCTATTACTTGTTTGAAAAGTTCGGTATCGACTACCGCCGGGCAACGTTTTCGTCGCAGATAATGGATGGTGCTCTAAGTCGGGACGAAGCGTTGGACCAACTGACGCAAAAACCTTACGCGGACGAAGAGATTGGCGAAGAAAAGCGGTATGTAGCGAAAAAGCTCGGGATCTCGGGCGAGGACCTCGACATGATCATTGCGAGCCCGCCGCACTGGTATTTTGACTACCCGAACGACCAAGGCCGGCTTGCGTTTATTTACTCGGTATACCGCCGATTATCCGGTAAGAATAAACTCGCCAGCGTGTAGATCACTCGTACCTGAGGCACTCGATCGGATCCAGCTTTGCGGCTTTTCGGGCGGGCAGCACGCCAAAGATCAGCCCCACGCCTATCGACGTAAAAAGGCCTGCGAGGACCGCCCACAGCGGGACCTGTGCCGGCAGACTCGGAATAAACAGCATGATCAGATTGCTTATGCCGAGGGCGGCGATCACGCCGATCAACCCCCCAAAGAACGTCAGCGTCATTGCCTCGAGCAGGAATTGAAGCACGATCGCGCTCTTTGTAGCACCGATCGCCTTGCGGATACCGATCTCTTTGGTCCGTTCGGTCACCGATACGAGCATGATGTTCATCACGCCAATGCCGCCAACGAGCAGGCCAAGACACGAGATCGCGATCGCCGCCAGGCCCACGCCGCCGATGATCCCGTCAAACTGAGCGGTAAAGCTATCGACCGTCTTAATATCGAAATCATTTGGATCGCCAAACTTGATGCCGCGTCGCTGGCGGAGAATACCCTCGATCTCCTCTTTGGCGTCGTGTATCTGCCCTTCCTTTGCCTGGGCGATGAGCAGTAGAAAATCGCGCTGAGGCGCCACCTTGCGGGCGGTCCGGATCGGCATGAATACCTTGTTGTCTTCCTCGTTTTCGCCGAAGAAGCCTGCTTTCCGCTTTGCAACGACGCCGATGATCTCCCAGGTCGCGCCGTTCATGCGCATGACCTTTCCGATCGGCGATTCGTCGGGATTCGGGAAAAGCGCCTCGCGGGCGTTCACGCCGATCACAACGACGTTGCGTCTTTGAAGGTCGTCAGCCTCTGTGAGCCAGCGGCCCTCATTGACCGCGAGATTGCTGATCCTTTCATAGTTGGCCGAGACACCGTCCACGTTTGCCCAGCGATAATTGCGACCCTCGTAGGTCATGTTGTCGTTGAAGCTCGGACCAAAGTTGCCGATCCCGGGGTCGACTAGCGCGACGTCCTCAATGCTTTGTGACTGGGTCAGGACCGCCATCGCGTCGTCCTCGGTGAGTACCTTGCGATTGCGCTCGTCGCGGTTCGGCGCGTGCGGGCCGGTCGTCAGGTGAAACGCGTAGATGTTGTTGGTCCCGTATTCCTCAACGATCGACACGATAGACTGCCGCATCCCGGTCAGGATCGATGCGACAACTATCGCGGTGATCACGCCGACGACGATCCCGAGGATCGTCAGGAACGAACGGAACTTATGCGACCGGATCGAGTCCAGCGCCATCTTCAGAACTTCGCGGGGTAATGAGGTTGACCAACGCATATTAGCTCTGTGTAAGTGCCACGATCGGATCGAGCTTCGCCGCCTTCCATGCGGGATAGAGTCCTGCGACAACACCGATAATGCTCGATACGGTCACCGACAGAACGATGTAACCTAGCGTGATCGTCATCGTCATTCCGGCCAGGAGCGTGATGAGCTGCGTCACCGCCGTTGCGAGAGCGAGTCCAATGATCCCGCCGATGACGCACAGCAATGACGACTCGATCAGGAATTGCAGCAATATTTGCTTTTTAGTGGCGCCCAGCGCCTTTCTTAGACCTACCTCAAACGTTCGCTCGGTCACGGACACAAGCATGATGTTCATCACGACGATGCCGCCGACGATCAGGATGATCATCGTAATGGGCACCACTACCGCAGCGATGGCGCCCGTAAACTGGTCCATTTGCGAGTTAAATTCGTCGACATTCACCATACTGAACGTCTCTTCCTCGTAGCCCATCAATTGGCGCTTATTGCGAAGAGCGAGACGCGCGTCGTCGATCGAGTCCATGAAGTCCTCTTTCTTCGCGGCCTTACCGTGCAGCTGAATGCCGCCCGTCCGGTTGAATATCTGGGCCGCGAGCGTGATCGGAATATACATGTGCCGGTCCTGCGACTCGCCGAGGAACGAGCCGCGTTTCTCCTCGACGCCGATGACATGCACCGGTACGCCACGGATCTTTAGGGTCCTCCCGATAGGCGATCCGGTAGGGAAATATTTTTCCTGAACGTCCGTGCCGATCACTGCAACAGCTGCCGCCCGCGTAACCTCGTCGGCCGTAAAGTAGCGGCCTATCGCGATGGTCTTATCTTCGATCTCGACCATGTTCTCGGTGTTGCCAAAGACGCGGACCGACGGCATCTCAATACCGTCCTGACTGAGATCAGCTCCCGAGTTGATCTGCGCACCCACCTGGCTGCAGTGCTTACAGTTCTCTTTGACGTAAAGGTACTCGTCCCATTTGACGTCCTTATTAAGGCGGTTCTTTCGCTCAAACTCCTCATCCGACATCCGCCCGGTAGATGCCATGCGGGTGATCATGAAGTGATTCGCACCCAGGACCTTGGCAACCTTATCGACGACGTAGGTCTTGAGTCCCGAGATACTTGCGCCCACGACGACGACCGCCGCGACGCCGATAATGATCCCGATCAGGGTCAGAAACGCGCGCAGCTTATGCTCGAGTATCGATTTGACGGCGATCCAAAAGGCGTCGAAATAGAATGAATAGAGCTGTCGCATTGTCGGTGCCGCCTGCGTGTCGCGGAGCGGTCGGAGGTTGCCTCTGTTCAAGATCTGAGCTGACGGTCGCTCGGTTGATATCTTGCAAAACGTCGCTCAAGTCCAAAATGTTCTGACAAAAGCCCTTTTATTCACAAAAAGGCCGCGTGTTATACTTCGACTTTCGCAAAAGGAGACTTAAATTGAGCGTTTTAGTCGATAAAGATACGCGTTTGATCGTGCAGGGAATTACCGGCAAGGAAGGCACTTTCCATATGCTCGCGATGCGCGAATACGGCACAAATGTCGTTGGCGGCGTGACGCCCGGCAAGGGCGGAACCATGCACGAGGGCGTTGCGGTCTTTAACACCGTCGCCGACGCCGTCAAGGAGACGGGTGCTAACGCGAGCGTGATCTATGTACCGCCGGCATTCGCCGCGGACGCGATCATGGAGGCCGCCGACGCCGGTATCCCGCTCGTGGTGTGCATTACCGAGGGAATTCCGGTCGCCGACATGGTCAAGGCAAAAGAGTATCTCGCAAGCCGAAGTACGCGGCTGATCGGCCCAAATTGCCCTGGGATCATCTCGCCCGGAAAATGCAAGATCGGCATCATGCCGGGCCATATCCATAAGGAAGGCCGCGTCGGCGTCGTCTCACGCTCGGGAACGCTCACATACGAGGCGGTCGGACAACTCACCGCTCTCGGCCTCGGTCAATCGACGGCCATCGGCATTGGCGGAGACCCGATCATCGGGACCACGCACACAGACGCTCTTAAACTGTTTCAAGAAGATGACGAGACCGACGCGATCGTTATGATCGGCGAGATCGGCGGCACAGCCGAGGAGGACGCCGCAGCGTACGCAAAGGACAACGTCACCAAGCCCATCGTCGCCTTCATCGCAGGCCAGACTGCTCCTCCAGGACGCCGGATGGGCCACGCCGGTGCGATCATCTCGGGCGGCAAAGGCACCGCCGCCGAAAAAATGGCCGCCCTCACCGCCGCCGGTATTAAGGTCGTGCAATCGCCGGCCGACATCGGTACCGCAGTAGCCGAGGTTCTCGGCGTCTCAGCAGCGGCATGAGTATGAGGATAGCGTTCCTGGTTGCGTTTCTCCTTTTCGTTCCGAGTTGTCTTCAGGGTCAGAACACAGGTCTTAAGGGCCGTGCTCTTGATGTTAATGGCGCAGTGATTCCCGGCCTCCCGATCGTTGTCGAAGCCAACAAAGGAAAGAAAATCGAGGCGACTACGAACGAGGATGGCGAGTATTCCTTAGCTCTGCCGTTTGGTCGATACTCAATCCGCTTTGGCGGTGGCAATACGCTGTGGTGTGTCGTGGAGATCTGGAGTTACCCCGTCCCGAAATTCAACGGATATGTAAATTTCGATATCACCGTGGAGGGCCACTCGGATCACGGGAACGATCGATGCCGAAAAGTGATTCTCAAGTTTTGACCCAACATCCGCCTCGACCTGCAATAAAAAGATTGTCATAGATGCAACACTGTGCTATGATTGGATAGCCTGCCCGTGGTCTAGGCCGCCGATCTTTGACAACTTCACGAGATGCCCTTCAAAAAAAGTTTTTTTAAAAAACGCGATTTTACCGGTTGTTTGCGGCGTAACTCTAACGGTATCAATAAGTTCCCTGTCCCAGGATGCCTTGGGACAAGCCTGGGACAGCTGGGACAAGGTCGAGGTTTATTTCCGGTAAGCTCCTGTCGGGACAACATTTATGGGAAATGGAGTTTTTCTCTTGTCCCACAGATGTTGCTTCTAAGCAGGCTGGATCCTACACTGATTGTTTATGTCTAACCTTACTTTTGGAATCATCAAGCCCGACGCGGTTCGGGCAGGGAACTCGGGAAAGATCATCGACCGCATCCTGGGCGCGGGC
>DASYKW010000238.1:0-5231 GCA_035995005.1 Pyrinomonadaceae bacterium | reverse complement strand
GAGATGTTCAGGATCGAGCCGCCGTTCTCGTTACGCATCATGGGACGGACCGCGGCCTTTGAGAAATTCCACGCGCCTTTGAGGTTCGTATCGATCACTGCATCCCAGTCGTCTTCCTTCATTCGCATGATCAACTGATCGCGTGTGATACCGGCGTTATTGACGAGATAGTCGACCGTGCCGAATGCGTCCTTGACCTTGCCGACAAACTCCGCCGCCGCCTCAGTGTTGGCAACGTCGCATTGCTCGGCAATAGCCTGAGAGCCAAGTTTCTCGACCTCCGCCTTCAAGGCCTCGGCCGCGTCGGCACTCTTCGAATAATTGAATGCGACATTGGCTCCGCGTCGCGCGAGCTCGAGGACTATCGCCTTGCCGATGCCGCGCGTCCCACCCGTGACGATCGCCGCCTTTCCTTTAAACGTTGTGTTTTCGCTCAAGATCTCTCTCCGTAGGTGTTGGTCACAAACCTATCTCAGCCATTCAGTGCGTAGCGCTGGATCGCAAAAAGCTCCTTGATGCCCTTGTCGGCCAGGAGCAGCATCTCGTCCATCTGCTCTCGCGAGAAAGGCTCTCTCTCGGCAGTTCCCTGTAGCTCGATGAATTTTCCCTCACCGGTGCAGACGACGTTCATATCGACCTCGGCGGTCGAGTCCTCGGCATACGCTAGGTCGAGCACCGGCGTGCCTTCGACGATGCCTACGCTGATCGCGGCGACCTCGCTGAGTATCGGATTTTGTTTGATCGTTCCCTGCTTGACGAGCTTACGGCACGCGAGAGCAAGCGCGACGTAGGCTCCGGTGATGGAAGCGCAGCGCGTGCCGCCGTCTGCCTGGATGACATCACAATCGAGGTAGATCTGCCGCTCGCCCAGGAGCTTGGTATCGACGATCGCCCGTAAGCTGCGGCCGATCAGCCGCTGGATCTCGGCGGTGCGACCCGACGGACGCTGCGATTCACGCTGCGTGCGGGTATTCGTGGCGCGCGGCAGCATCGCGTACTCGGCCGTGACCCAACCGAGGCCCTTATTTCTCATAAACATCGGCACTCGGTCCTCGACGCTCGCGGCGCAGATCACCTTTGTCCCGCCTACCTCGACGAGCGCCGAGCCCTCGGCGTAGGGCGAGATATTCGGCGTGATCTTGGTCGCGCGTATCTGGTCAAATGCGCGTTTGTCCGGTCGTGTGTAATCCATTTTATCCTTTCAAAGCATCGACCCCGTAAACCTCTATCGCCTCGAGCACCGACGGCTGCACGCCGAGGAACCGTTCGGCCACGCGGGCAAACCTATCGGCCGCGTCCGTGACGTAAAAATGGTCAAGATCATCGCACAGACGTCTTTCGCCCTTGGGCTTCTCATTGCTCGCGAGGCCCTTGGCCCGCAATAGTTCCGCGACCTCAGCGGCCGTCGCTTCGCCGGAATCTACAAGTTTAACACCTGCTCCGACGCTGTGTTGGATCACGTCGCGCAGGATCGGATAATGCGTGCAGCCGAGCACGAGCGCATCTGGCCCAAAAGCCTTTATCTCGGCCAGATATCTTGCCGCGATCGAGACGGTCTCCGGCTCGGCCGTCCAATTCTCCTCGGCGAGAGGCACAAATAAGGGACATGCTCCTTGCAGTATCTCCGCCGTGTCCGATGCGCGGCGTATCGCCTCGAAATAGGCGTTGCTCGCCACCGTCGCCTCCGTCGCGATGACGGCTATCTTCGCGTGTCCCCTGTCACGGGTGATATCGACTGCCTTACGCCCGCCGGGCCCGATCACGCCGGCTACATCGAGACCGACGGCCTTTCTGATCGCTGGGAGAGCAAGGGCCGAGGCCGTGTTGCAAGCCACAACCAACATCTTGATGCCGCGTGAGGCGAGAAAAAGCGAATTCTCCACCGCGTATCGCTCGACCGTCGCAAGGGATTTCGTCCCGTAGGGCACGCGCGCCGTGTCGCCGAGGTAAATGAATCGCTCATTCGGCAGACGATCGTGCAGAGCTCTATACACAGTAAGGCCGCCGACGCCCGAGTCGAAGATGCCTATGGGCGATTCATTCGTGATCATATTCACAACAAAAAATCATACCGCATTTGCCGGAAAGCGCGTCTCCAGCCGATTCCCTCTTCCCAGCAGGCCGAAAGTGGTCTATTATTCCCGCACACAAATGATGGAAGACAACAAACGAAGCGCGGATGCGGCGAGCTTTGATGCCGAGGAGAAACGCGTCACCGAGCAGAGCGCAACCTTCAAAAAGGAACTCGGTTTAACGGATCTTGTCCTGACGCAGATCCTCTTTATTGTCGGGCTCCCATGGATCGGCGTCGCCGCAAAGCAAGGGCCGTCACACGTCGTACTGTGGCTCGCCGCTATCCTGATCTTCTACATCCCATCCGCCGCGACCGTCATATATCTGAACAAGCAGATGCCGCTCGAGGGCGGCGTTTACCAGTGGGCAAAGCTCGGCTTTAACGATCTCATCGGGTTTATGGTCGCTTGGAATCTGTGGCTTTTTGCGATCCTCAACACCTCGGAGATCGGCATTCAACTGACGCAGTATCTTGAATACGTCGGCGGTGAGACTGGGAAGGCTCTCGCCGAAAATCCTTGGTTCGTCGCGGCAACAAATGCCGTCGTCATCGGTGCTCTTGTCGCCGTCACGGTGGTCGGCTTGAGTGTCGGGAAATGGGTGCACAAATTCGGCGGCATTCTGATGATCGCGATCTTTATCGCCATACTCGCCCTGCCCCTCATCAATCTGGCGAAGGGAACGATCACCGAGTATCATCCGATCTCATTTGAACTGCCGGCGATGACGTTACTCACATTCAATTTGCTCGGAAAGATGGGATTTGGAGCTCTCGGTGGCTTTGAATATGTCGCGATCCACGCCGGCGAAGCGCGCGATCCGGGCCGCTCGATCGGCCGTTCGGTGCTCGTAGCGGCACCGATCATCGCGTTGATGTTCATCCTCGGCACGAGCTCAATGCTCGCGCTCATCCCACAGGACCAGATCGACCTCATCGCTCCGATCCCACAGATATTGAGCGTGGGACTTGGTCCATTCGGCATCGTGGCTGGTATTGCCTCGATCACGATCGTCGCGTTGGCATCGATACGCATCGCACAGGCAAGCGTGATGTTTGGCGGGACGACGCGGTTGCCGATGGTCGCGGGCTGGGACGATCTCCTGCCGAAATGGTTCACGACGCTGCACGCAAAATACAAAACGCCGGTGAATTCAGTACTCTTCGTCGGCGCGGCGACGCTCTTTATGGGCATTGTCGGCTTGATCGGTGTGGGCAAGCAGGAGGCCTTTCAATTGCTGTGGAATGCGTCGGGCGTCTTCTATGCGTTCGCGTACGTGGTGATGTTCGCGATCCCGATCTTTGGATTAAAACGCGCCGGTGTAAAGGTCCCGCTAGGGCTAAAGATCGCTGCCGCAAGCGGTCTGCTGACAACACTCCTTTACGTGGGATTATCGATCGTGCCCATAGTGAAAGTCGAGAGCCAGGCGGGTTTCGCGCTAAAGATCGGCGGTCTGATCGTGGTAACCAACCTTATCGGCTGGGCGATCTACACGCTTGCCAAGCGCCGGACTGCGAACAATACGCCGACTGAGATCGTATCCTGATCCGAGGAAACGCGTATGTTTTGTCCCAAATGTGGATCGACGCAGGCTGACGACCTGAATTACTGCAAAGCCTGCGGTTCCAATTTGCAGGCCGTACGTGGTGCGCTTGTGAAAGGTGTGCCTGCCGACGACAAGCTTGACTGGAACAAGACGTGGCTCGGCGAGATGGTCATGACGCAGGACGAGAAAGACCGTCGCCGTGGTCTCACGCCTGAGATGAAACGCCGCCGCGAGATAAAAGCCGGCGTGATCACTTTGGCCACCGGCGTGAGTCTCACGGTCGTACTCTCAGTGATCATGGAGGCGATCGTGATCAACGGTCACCTCTCCGCTTTGGCCGCCGATATCCTGAGCCGTGTCTGGATCGTCGGTCTGATCCCGGTCATGGTCGGTCTCGCGTTGATCTTCAACGGCGTCGTTATTAGCAGAAAAGTGCTTACTACTCCTAGTGCCGATCCTCAGCCGGACGACCTTCCACCCGTCCACACCAACGAGCTTCCATCCGCAATGCCATTCAGCGTAACGGACAACACGACGCGCCATCTGGACGAGATCCAAAAGGTGCGCCGCAACAGCTGAGCATCAATCCAGGTAGCCGTTCCTCATCGCACCAGTCGTTAGCCGCTTCCATGCTCCGGAGAAACTCCTGCTGTGTTGACAACTCCATTTCCCCCATATATTTTGTCCCGATCTCCTGCAAGCGCGACAGAGCTTCACTTTTACGACCGAGCGACGAAAGCGAATGAAATGCGCTGAATAAGTTAGAGATCTGATTTGAACCAATTCCACCCCGTCCCTCTTCGATAGGTCGATAGGCCATATAGATCCAGTACGACAGATGCTCGCAAACCTTCTGAATATAAGGGGCGGACTTCGGATCGCCAATTTTCGCCAATGCCTCGGCACAGCCTACCATTTCGCTTTGTTTAAGAGAATTCACTTCACCTGTAAGCAAAGTGTCTATCCTTCGCTCTAGAGCGAGCCTTCCTGCTTCCTCTTTTGACTTTCCCAACCACTCGTACGCCGCAAATCGATTCGGATGTTCGAGGTCCTTTACGTCATCGAGTTTTCTCTCCAGCAGTGTCCTCTTTCCGTTCTTGGCCCACCATGAGTAGACCTGATCTTGAAGTTCTTTTATGGTTTTGGGGAGATTCGGATCGGCAGTCGTACCCGGAGCAGGTTTGCCCGGAAGGTAGAATTGGTGATCGGTGATCTGGTCAATCACGAAGATGACGAACCGGTTTACCCGTAGCCGTTCATGGATGTCCCCCGGGAATCGGTGGGCGGAAAAATAAGAATTCGTAAACGAGTCATCGGCAAGAAGCGGGATCAGCTCTGGAATGGCATCCATCCCACATTTGATCAGTTCCTGAACCGGCCAGACACCTTTTGTCGCAAGAGGAGGTACCTGAAAGTTCTCGGTATCCCCGGGCAGAGTTTTTATTTGTTCGATCTGCCTAGCAATGTTTTCTTGCAGATCACTCCGCTGTCCCAAAACGATCTGGGTTGAGCATAGAACTACTGTTAGAAGTAGCAGACGCCACATCGTGTTTGTAATGGTGGAGGCGGCGGGAATCGAACCCGCATCCAAAGGTTGCGACCAGTGAGATCTA
>DASYKW010000237.1:0-35056 GCA_035995005.1 Pyrinomonadaceae bacterium | reverse complement strand
GATCAGGCCGTCACCCTGCGACCTGAATTGAAGAGCAAGGCTGGGTTTGCCGGCAGCAAAGACTGCATGACATGCCATAAGAAAAACTAGCCGATGGCCGATAAGCAGTGTCCCGAATGTGGTGAGACCGTCGACGAGGCTAAGGCATTCTGTCCCGGCTGCGGACACGCTTTTGTAGAAGAAAAACAGAGGACCGACTCGTCCGCCTACCAAAGCCTGGATCACACCCAACAGATGGGCCAGACCATGTACAACGCGATGTTGTCGGACATGGGGCTCAATATCTCCACGAGACCCGACGCCGAGAAGCGAGTTGAGGTGCTGACACCAGTTGCATCCAAAGCGACAGGAATGCCCAAGCCTCAGCTTCCGGTCGAGTATCCCCAACCGCCCATCAAAGGCAGCGGGAACCGTACGATATGGATCCTTGTCGCGGTCGGTGCCGTCGCGGTTCTGCTCGCTTTGCTGGTCATCATCGCAGCAGCGGGAATTCTTTTTTACTACAGATCCGGTCCGGCCTAGCCCCTTTCAGTTACAATTCTTTCGAATATGCCGCGTGAGATAAAACAGCACGCTTCCGTCATCGAGGCATTTCGAAACGTCGATATCGTCTCGGAGCTTGTCGAACAGCTGCCCAACGGCGAGTTTCGCTATGAGCTCGACATGGACATTATCCTGTTTGGCCGCAGCTACCGCGGCAAGCAGGTCGGTCCGTACTGCCGGCTGCTCGAATTTGACCCGTCAGAAACTATCGTCCAAGAGGGCACCTGGGAAAGCAGCATTTTCTATATTCTGGTGTCCGGCAGGCTTGAGGCGTCCGTTACCGATCCGAGCGGCGGACGGGTGAAGGTCGGCGAGATCCCCGCGGGCAATTCTTTTGGCGAGATGGCACTGCTGTCGGGCACACCGAGGACAGCTACAGTTTCCGTCGCGGCCGACGCCGGTCCTGCTCAAGTGCTGGAGCTGACGCGTCCTGCGATCCGACTTTTAAGAAAACTCTCAAAATTTGGCCGACGGCTCGATCGCAACTATCGCGACTACGGCCTCTCGCTTACGCTCAACGAGCTTCGTGAATTCGCTGGTGGCCAGCTAGACGCCGACGTCCTCAAGAAACTAAACGACTCCGCTCGCTTCGCGGTCTACGAGAAGGATCACGTTCTTTTTCAGGAGGGCGATCCGGTCAATCGCATTCTTTACATCCGCAACGGATGGATACAGCGGGTAAGCGGTGTCGAAGGTAATACACGCGCGGCCGACATTTTGCTCGAGACCGACGCGAGCATGGGGCTTGATTTCGTGGGTGCGGGCACATGTCTCGGACTCGACGCGGTCGCTTCGCCAACTAAGAAATGGAAATACACCGCCACCGTCTGGGGCCGTGCAGAGGTGATCGAGGTCGCTGTCAGCCGGCTTCGCGAGGATGCGGAAATGGGTGCCGCCATTGTCCCTTTCCTGCAGACATCGTTTCGTGATCGGTCGGGCGTTCCAGAGCATCCCGCCGACAATCGTGTCATCGCGGCCGCGACCAAGGAGATCGAGACCGGCGTCGTCGATGGGGTAAATCTTTTGGTCATGGATATGGCCAAGTGCATTCGCTGCGGCAACTGCTCGCTGGCATGTCACAAGGTCCACGGAAATTCACGCCTGGTTCGCCGCGGGATCCACATCGAGCGCCCGACAAGGCCGATGAGCCGCACAACACAGAGCGTGCTAGTCCCAAGCGTCTGTATGCATTGCCAGGATCCGGAGTGCCTGACCGGCTGCCCAACGGGTGCGATCGCCCGCTATCCAAGCGGCGAGATCGATATCGAGCCCCGCACGTGTATAGGCTGCGGCGACTGCGCGACGCAATGCCCCTACAATGCGATCTCGATGATCGCCCGGCCGGGAGCAAAGAATGATGACGGCGGATCTGGTATCTCAACGTTTGTCTCAACCGCCTTCTCTATCGCCGAGGCTCCGCTTCCGAAGCCCGTCGAGCAGACCGAGAATCTGCTCGCGGTCAAGTGCAATCTCTGCAAGGGCACGGGACTGAACCCGCCGAACGTGAAGACGCAGGCTTACTCGTGCGAGGAAAACTGCCCGACTGGCGCGCTCGTTCGCGTAGATCCACGAGAATATTTCGATGAGGTCCGCGAGACGATCGGCCTCGTTCAGCGCAGCCCCACGCACGCGACCGCGACGAACATTCACAAGTTCGATCTCTGGGCGACGATCTGGCATATCGTTGGATTTGCCGCCGTTATGATCGGCGGCGTTCTCGCGATCTGGGCGACTCTTAAATATACGCAGGACGTTGCACTCACCCCCGGCGGATGGCTGACCATGCGTTGGGTCACGGGTCTCGCGGGACTCGGCGGCATTATATGGGTGATGCTCTATCCGATGCGAAAGCAAGTCTATCGCCGACGAATGGGAGCTCTGCGGTACTGGATGCTGTCTCACATCTATCTCGGTGTGTTAGCCGGCTTACTGATCCTCGTCCACGGCGGAACGACGTCGGGTGGATTACTGACAACATGTTTGATGATCTCGTTCGATCTTGTGATCGCATCGGGGCTTTTTGGGGCCGCATGCTACACGATCGTGCCCCGATTTATGACTCGCATCGAGCGCGAACCGCTCCTCGTGGAGGACCTGGAGACGCGACGCGACGAGCTTCGGGCAGAACTTGCTCGCAGTGCGGCCGAAGCAAGCAATCCAGTGCTCAAGACGATAATCGAGAAAAAGGTCCGCCGCCATTTCCTCGGCCTCGGTTATCTCTTGCGGCAGTATCTAAAGCAGGAGGACTTGCAAACGATGCTCGCGTCGGCCCGCAGTGAGTTTAAGTCCGCGGCAACATCCAGTCGCTCCGACGACGCTCGCCTAATGGAGGCCGTTGAGAATGCCGCCACGCTTCGTCGCGTCGACGCGCTCGTTTATCTACATTATTTGCTAAAGGTCTGGCTCGCTCCGCACGTGCTCTTTACATCGCTCATGCTCGTGCTCATGGTCATACACATCATTCAGGTGGTGTATTTTAACGTTCGCTGAATATGCTTTCGCGCAGCACGGGAAATTTCACGATACGGTTTGCCGGCGATGAGCCGCGTTCGCTTTATAAAGAGGGCGTGCGGATCGGCCGGCTGGCGACATGCGAGATCGTGCTCGACGACAAGACGGTCTCGCGAATACACGCCGGTATAAATTTTCTCGACGAGCAGTACGTCCTCGTCAATCTTTCGTCCGCCAATGCGATCACGTTGAACGGGCGCGTTCTTGGCCCGCAAAAAACGGACGTACTTGCCGGTGGCGACACGATCCAGATCGGGCCTTTTACGGTCGACGTGTCACTTGAGGGCGAGGCGCTACGACTCAACGTTCAGCGGCAGGCAACGACTTCAATCCCGGACAAACCGGTTGAGGTTCCTTACACTCCCGCAGTGTCCCAGACGGCCGATGTCCTTAAAGTGTTTTGGGAGAAACGCAGCCGCGAAAAAGAAGATTGGGGCACACGTCTGCGGCCGACCGAGAAACCAAAGCCCGGCAAAGCGATGTTCAACTGGCGGCCGACTCGCGACCTGAGACGACCGTGGCGATTCGCATTATTCGTTTGGGCGATCCTTATCGTCGGGGCTGTCGCTGCTTTTGCGTACTTAAGATACCCGCAAGTTTATGAACCGCGGGCATTGTCCAATCCACACGCGCTAAAGGTGGATGAGACAAACATCGCGGCGCGGTCGAACGGCAATTCCTGCACGACATGTCACACCACGAACCAACCGATCGAGAACGCGTGCATTCAATGCCATACCGCCGAGCAATTTCACGCAACAAATACCAGGGCTCACGAGACCGCCGGCATTACCTGCACCGTCTGCCACAAGGAGCATCGCGGCGCTGACGTCTCTCTTAACGCCTCGGCGATCCAGTCTTGCGCGCAGTGTCACAATGATTCGAACAAGGAAACTTACAATGACCGGAGCGTTCACACCGCTCACGGCGGCACTTACGGCTATCCGGTGCAGAACGGCGTGTGGACGTGGAAAGGCGTCTATCGCGAGGTCGCCGACGCGATTCCAGAGATCAACAGCTCTGCCACCGGCGACAAAGACGATCAGGCGAAGCTTAGCCGGCAATTTCACACTGTTCATGTAGCGCGGCTGATGGTGCCGCAGAATTCCGGCCTAAAGGGCGACTCTCAAGGCCGCGTCTCGTGCTCGACCTGTCACGATAAATTCGGCGTCGATATCGACCGTATAAAGCCTCGCCAAACATGCGCGGCGTGTCACACAACTCAGGCAGGCGATACCGGCCGTGACCAGCGTTTTACGCCCGGCGCGGCAAACTGTATCTCGTGTCACACGCAGCATCCGTTCAGCGGCGGACGCTGGAGCGAATTCTTGTCAGCGGACGCCCTGCGCCGCCGCCGTGAAACGATCGCGGCCAAAACCTCGTCAGGAGGGCAGCAGCCATGAAGGTCCTTCAACTCATTACCTGTCTTGGCTTCGCCATTCTGTTGATAATACTTAATCGCGCCTTCGCCCCCGCGGACGCTCGTCTTTTTGGCGGGCTTTCGGCGATCGGCTGGCTGAGCATCGCCGGAATGGCGGTCGTGATCGGATTTTTTATCGCATTTAGCGAGTCGGCGAGAGCGTTTGGTTTTTTTGAGAGGCGGGACAAGATCGCCGCCGCCCCTGCCCATGTTCGGGTCCTCTCACGGAAGGAGCTCGACGAGCTTCACCTCGACAAATACCGCGGCCCGAGCTATCCGCATCCGGTGATCTTTCCGGAACGCTGCATCGGCTGCCAGGCATGCGTCGACGCATGCCCACATGACGTCCTGGCGATCGTCGACGGACGCGCCGCGGCCGTCGCTCCCGACCTCTGCATGGAGGATACAGCCTGTCAGGCCGAGTGTCCGGTCAATCCGAAGGCGTGCATCATCATTAACACGGCAAAGGAGGTGCGCTCTCTGCCGACGCCGACGCGTGACGGTGCAAGCTTTGAGACGAATGTGCCCGGCTGTTACATTATCGGCGACGTGTCTGGCGTCCCTCTCATCAAAAATGCCGTAAAAGAGGGCGCCGAGGTCGTCGCTCACATACGGAAAGAGCTTACAAAGGGCACTCCTGATCCAAGGGTCCAATACGATCTAGCGATAATTGGCGTCGGCCCAGGTGGGGCTTCGGCGGCCGCAACGGCTCAAGATGGGGGGCTCAGCTTCATCGCACTTGAGCAGAACAACACGCTCTCTACCATCGACCTTTATCCAAAGGGTAAGTACATCTTTTTCAAGCCGGACACAAAGGATTGGTTTGGCGGCATTCCGGCCGCGGGCCTCGGCCTCGCCAAGGCAAAGTACGGGGGGACGGACACGAGTGGCGATGACGAGGTTATCGAGGCGCTTGGCGATGAGTTAAAGAATGCAGTCGCTACCGAGACACCGCACCTGCACGCTGAGCTGATCGACAAGATCCCGGCACCGCTGCAGAACGACTTGTCGCAGCAGCTTTTTGAAAAGATAGGCAAGGAGCTCAAGAAACGCGTGGTCTCATACCTCAGGACCAAAGGCTCGGGCGATTGGCCAACGCTATTTGCGACCCAATTTGGGCCGAATAAAGATGCTCTATTTGCCAAGTTTCGGGAGGAGATCTCCGACCAGCTCCAGACGAAAATTCCTGGCGATCAGCGTGAGAATATTTTATCAGTCTGGCTGTCGAGCCTAGCCGCGAAAGGCGTTAAGGTCAACGAATTTGAGAGCTGTAAAGCCATAAAGCGGGCTGGGGACGGCGACTATTTTACGATCACAAGCGAGCGCGACAGCGACAAAGCCGCGGCAACATACACGGCCCGGCGAGTCGTGATCGCGATCGGCCTGCGGGGAGCTCCAAATAAATTGCGCCTGCCAAATGAGGACCTCCGAGCCATGATCGACGGTCGCGAGCAGGGAAAGGTCATCTACAGCCTTTCAAATCCCATGGATTTCAAAGGCAAGAACATCGTCGTTGTCGGCGGCGGCAATGTCGCCGCCGAGGCCGCCGTCGATCTCATCGCCGTTCGCGACGGAGCTGCGATCACGCCTCGAAACCCAGAGGACATGAATCACGTCACGTTACTAGTTCGCGATTCGCTCGCGCCAACGGTGAAATTTGGCAACAAGTTCCAGCTCTACAACTGCGCGGATGATGGACTTTTGGACCTGCAATTTGGTGTTGGTATCAAGGAGATGCGCGAGAAAGAAGTCGTCCTCGAGAATGTCGTGACCAAGGAAGAAGTGATGACGATCCCGAACGACTTCGTCTTCGCCCTCATCGGCGGCGAACGGCCAAATCGATTTTTAGAGTCGATAGGTATTACCATCAAGTAGATGAAAAAAGATAACGTGATGTTTGGGGTGATCGGGCTGCTCGTGGGTCTGATCGTCGGCTTTATTGCCACTAACTGGATGAATCGCTCTGCCCTGACGGCCGCGCCGGTCGCAACGACGAGCGCAGATATCGCGGATTCAACCAACTCGTCGCTGCCGCCAAATCATCCGCCGATCGGGACCACGGGGGGTGATACGGCTGGGCCGGGCAGCGGCGGAATGCAGCCACAGGTCGCGCAAGCGATCGAAAAGGCGAAGCAGAGTCCACAGGATTTTGAGGCGCAGATGACGGCGGCCGATCTCTACTATCAGATACAGAGATTCGAAGAGGCCGCGAAATTCTACGAGGCCGCCGCGAAGCTCAAGCCTGCCGAAAAAGAACCGATGGTAAAGGCCGGGAATGCTTATTTCGACGGCGAGAAATATCCTGAAGCCGAAAAATGGTATACGCAAGCATTGGTGAAAGATCCAAGGGATATAAACGTTCGCACTGATCTGGGTCTTACTTTTTTCTTGCGCGAACCGCGCGACATCGACCGCGCTATCAGGGAATACAAAGCGTCTCTCGCCATCGACCCAAAGCACGAGATAACTCTTCAAAACCTCGTCCTCGCTTACAAAGAGGCGGGCGATACCGCAAATTATCAGAGGGCGCTCGACGAGCTTCGAAGCGTTAATCCAAACAACCCCGCGATCACGAATCCTAGCGCCAAATAGCGCGTGATGCGTCTCGACGCCGACATTGCCAGCGATTTCACTGCGGCCTCGACGCGCGAATGGCTCGAGACCAATGGCATCGGCGGCTACGCATCCGGTACTGTCGCCGGCCTTCACACCCGCCGCTATCACGGGCTTCTCGTTGCGGCGACGCGTCCACCGCTAGGGCGGCTCGTGCTGCTCTCAAAGTTTGAGGAAAAACTCATTATCGACGGACGCCAATACGAATTGTCGGCAAACCGATATCCTGGCGTTGTCTCACCGACCGGCTTCCAATATCTTGTTAAATTTCGGCTCGATCCATTCCCGATCTGGACCTACCAGATCCACGGGCTCAGGCTCGAAAAGTCGATCTTTATGGTCCATGGCGAGAACACCACTGTTTGCCGCTGGAGCCTTCTTGATCCGACACCTGACGTGTGGCTGGAGGTGCGGCCGCTGATCGCCTCAAGAGATCATCATCATTTGCAGCACGAAAGAGAAGACGTCGAGGCCACCTCTGACGTGGTCGACCGCGTGGTCTCGTACCAGATGCTGGCCGATACCCCAACGGTCAATTTTGCTCACAACGCGAGGGGTGTTGAGGTGACCGATAACTGGTATCGCAATTTTGAATACGCGATCGAGCTGGAACGCGGATTCGATTTTCACGAGGACCTCCTTCAGCCATTTATGCTGCGGTTCGATCTCGCAAATGACGCAGTCGTGGTTGCATCTACGGAAGATCGGACGGTCGCCGACAGCAATGAATTTGCAACAGGCGAAATTGCCAGGCGGCAAGCATTGATCGAGATGGCGAACGTCTCGGACGACCCCTCGCGGCAGCTTTTGCTTGCCGCTGACCAATTCATCGTTGATCGCGGCGGCGGCAAGACGGTGATCGCGGGTTATCACTGGTTCTCGGATTGGGGCCGCGACACCATGATCGCGTTGAATGGGCTCACACTCGCGACAAATAGGCCTGAGATCGCTCGCAGCATCATTCTGGAATATTCGCGGCACATCTCGGACGGCATGCTTCCGAATCGCTTTCCCGACGAAGGCGAAACCCCTGAGTACAACACGGTCGATGCGACATTGTGGTATTTCGAGGCCATTCGTGCATTCGTGGCAGCTACCGACGATCTTGACCTGGTTCGTGAGATCTACACTAAACTCATCGACATCATCGATTGGCACGTCAGCGGCACGCGCTACGGGATAAAGGTCGACAGCGACGGCCTGCTTCACGCGGGCGAGGCGGGTTCGCAGCTCACTTGGATGGACGCAAAGGTCGGCGATCTCGTTATTACGCCTCGGACCGGCAAGCCCGTCGAGATACAAGCCCTTTGGTACAACACCTTGTGCGTGATGTGCGACCTTGCCAGAGAGGTTGGCGACGAACGCAGATCTGAATTTTTGTTGATGGCCGCAAAGGCGAAGCGGAATTTCAACGAGCTGTTTTGGAACGACGCGGATCAGTGTCTTTACGATGTGATCAACGGGGAATGGCGAGACGCGTCAGTTCGGCCAAACCAGATATTTGCGGTGAGCTTGTTGCATACGATGCTTCCGGCAGCGAAAGCACGAAAGGTCGTCGATAAGGTCGAGGCAGAGTTGCTAACACCTGTCGGACTGCGGAGCTTGAGTCCAGGTGATCCGCGGTATGTCGGTACGTACATCGGATCGCCCTTCGAACGCGATTCCGCTTACCATCAAGGAACGGTCTGGGCTTGGCTGATCGGACCGTTTGTGGATGCTTATCGTAAGGTGCATTCAAATGATTCCGTCGCAAGGCGGCGGATGGGCGAGATCATCGAGGGACTTGAGGCTACGCTTTCGCAGACGATGCTCGGTCAGATCGGCGAGATCTTTGACGGCGATCCGCCGCATGCTTCGCGAGGCGCCGCTGCCCAGGCATGGAGCGTTGCGGAGCTGTTAAGAATAAAAAAGCAGCTCGGATGAGCTGCTGGAACGAAACAAATTGAATTGAGAAATTACCTGACCGCGGTCGTCTGCTTTTCCCTTGGGTCGTAGGGTGTGGCCATATATTTCTTGACGGCCTCCTGAGCTGAGTCGTAGTTGTCGCCGAGAGCCTCTGCACGCTTGTACGACGCAACCGCACGCGTTCGGTCGCCTTTAGCGTCATACGAATTTCCCATCTTGATATTCGACCAGACCGCGAGCCAGGTCGGATTGAGATTGCCGGCGAGCGATGCCTTAAAGTTATCGATCGCCATGTCGTAGTTCCGCTGATCAAGAAAGAGCAGGCCAAGGTGATAATAGATCCACGAGTTTGAGCGATCGAGTTTTAGCGCCGCCTCAAATTGCTGCTGAGCCTCGGCGTAATTACCCTCTTTGAACTGCTCGATACCGCGGCGGGCGATCGACGAGACACGAAGGTCCGGCGAGATCCTGAGCAATTTATAGCTCGGGTCGATGATCACGCGGAGCGGCTTGCCGTCGGACTCGATATTGAAGTCAGCGGTCGCCTCGTCCATCGCGATCGAGACGGTTTTCATCCCCTGCTCGCCCTCTGAAACCAGCTGGACATCGACCGGCAGGCGAAGATTGTCGTAATTCTGCTTCACGGTGCCGCGCGTCACAAACTTGCCGCCACGCGTCCTCAGGATCTGATAATCGCTCGAAAACTCGGGCACGCCGGTTGACTCGACCCAGCGGGCAAAGAAGTAGCGCATCGGCTGGCCCGACGAGCTCGACGCGAGTTTTTCAAAATCATCGATCCCCGCATTCTTGCCGCGATACTGCTCCAAAAATGTTCGAAGCAACTGATCGAATTTTTGCGCTCCGAGAGTGTCGCGAAGGAGCTTGTAAACGAGAGCTCCCTTGCCGTACATGATGTATTGATATGCAGTGCTCTGGTCGTCGAGATTCGCCGGTGCACGTAACAGTGATGCCGTTTGCTCGAATGTCAAAGATTTCTCCAGCAGCTCCCGACGCAGAGCATCTACCTTTGCTGCGTCGAGCGTGCTCTCACGGAACGAGAACGCGCTGTATTCAGCGAGTCCCTGCGAGAGCCATGCGTCGTCAAATGATTTTAGGCCGACAGTGAGTCCCCACCACTGATAAGCGGCCTCGCGTTCGAGTCGCTCAGTCGTAATGTCGCGGGCCTCCTCAAAAGGACGCTGGGCGACAAAGAGAATTCCCTTTGCCGAGTAATAATCAAGGCTCTCGTCGTCGATCTCAACGATCGCGAGCTTTTTACCGCTCGCCGGCGTGCCCCATCGGCTCGCATAATACTGCATCGCTTTGCCGAGCGTCTCGCCATAATTCGCGATGTTGTTGTCGTTGCCCGGCTTAGCGACAAAGCTGAGGTCCCAATCACCAACACGCAGCGGCTTAGCAGCGTATTTGCCGTAAGCAAAGTTGCCGGGCAGCGAGGCCGTCGCCTGAACAAAGTGGTAACGCCCGCCTGTGTTCGTTACGGGCGAGTCGCTGGATCCAAGAACCTGATATCCCGAGGGCAGCGAGATCGTAATGTCCGAGGTCGCCTGGTCCGCGGCGTAATCGTGAAACGGAAACCACCTGGCCGCATACATCAGATAACCTTGCTGATCTCCGACAAATGCAAGTCGTTTGTTTAGCAGCGGACCGCCGGCGGGTCCGTCAAGGATGCCGCTGTATTTGAAGCGCAGAACGACCGGCGTTCCTTTCAAGACATTGTCGCCGAGGTCGATTCGAACGTGCGGTCCAATATCGCTGCTGTTTGTCTGGTCCTGAATGAAGGTTACCGCCGGGCCGGCGGTGACGGTTGGCGTAGCTTTGGTTCGCGGATTTGCGGTTGCGACAGGCGCAACCGTTGCACGGTCGAGTCTCGTGATCAAATCGACCTTTAGAGAGCCGTTCAGCTCGAATGCAACGCTCCGCGTATCTTCCAGCGGTGTGAACGCAACATCCACGGTCGCGGTGAGCTTGCGATCCGCAGGCGAGAGCTGAACGTCCATCGTGTAATTCGTGACGTCAAAAGGCGTGCGTTTTACCGCCTGTGCGACGAGGGGCAGCGAGAGGAGAGTTGTGAGAAAAGCGGCCGTTAGCCCGCTTTTGATAAGTTTGGTCATGTCCAGTCTCGGTTAATAAAAACCGTAATTAAAGTGCGTTTCTTGGATGTTAGCGCCCAGTAAATCGTTTGCCCCCGCCGCTTCGCCGCTCGATCAACGGTAAAAATCCACCGACACGACCTTTTCCGCGATCGCACGGCCGATCACTACGACGGCCTGATGCTCGGGATGGACATTGTAGGCATCGAGGGCTTCTCGATCGGCAAATTCCCCCAGCAATGCCGTGTCGAAAGAGCGATCGAGATGCAGAACGTCGGCGCCAACATCAAGACGCTCGACACCGGGAACAAGTCGCTGCAGGTCTCGCAGCCGTGAGCGATGAGCCTCGCGAGCCTCTTCAGGTACGTCTGGGCGATATTTCCAGCAAACGATGTGGACAAGCATCTATTTCTCCTCGCGCGCCGTTTCGAGATGCTCGTTGAGCAGCCGCCAGACCTTCTCGATGTGTCGCTCCTCAACGCGAATGCTGCCAACCGAGAGCCGTAAAGTGAACTGCCGATTGAGCTTAGTATGCGACAAGTAAGCGTCGCCCGACGCGTTCAAGTCGTTCATGATCCGCTCGTTGAGGGCGTCAAGGTCCATGACGCCAAGTGGACGAGCACGAAAACACACGAGGGCAAAGGGCACGGGCGCCATCATTTCCCAATCCGGACTTTTCTCGACCCACAAGGCAAACAGCCTTGCAAGCCGGCAATGCTCACGGAGGCGGGCGATCAGCCCTTCGCGGCCAAAATAGCGAATTACGAACCATAATTTAAGAGCGCGGAAACGGCGTCCAAGCTGGATGCCGTAGTCCATACCATTCTTGACCGTTTGCTTGTCGCTAGTTTTCAGGTACTCCGCCACAAGCGAAAAGGCCTGTTTTAGCTCGCCGAGGTCCTTGCAATACAACACCGAGAGATCGAACGGCGTGAAAAGCCATTTGTGCGGATTGACGACGATCGAGTCGGCACGCTCCCAGCCTTTGAAGTAGTGCCGAAATTCCGGCACGATGGCCGTCGACCCCGCATAGGCCGTGTCGACGTGCAGCCAAACGCCGTGTCTCTCGCAAATATCGGCGATCGCGTCGACGGGGTCGACGCTCGATGTCGAGGTCGTGCCGACCGTCGGGATCGCGCAGATCGGCAAATAACCGGCCGCAATATCCTCGTCGATCCCAGCCGCAAGTTTTTCGGGGATCATCTCAAACCGCTCATTGCACTCGATCTTTCGCAGGCTCTTGAGACCGAGACCAAGTGTTATGACGCCTTTGTCGATCGACGAATGCACGTGCTCGCTCGCGTAGATCCGCATTAGCGGAACGTCGTCGCGGCCAGACAGCCCAAGATCGCGAACATTCAAATTCGCCCGCTCGCGAGCGGCAGCGATCGCATGCATCGTGGAGACGGACGCAGTGTCGTAGATGATGCCCTCAAAAGTATCGGGCAGGCCCATCATTTGCCGCAGCCAATCGAGAACGACATCCTCGAGTTCCGTAGACGCCGGCGACGTCCGCCAGAGCATCGCCTTCATGTCAAAGGCTGCGGCCAGCATCTCACCAAATACGCCAATAGAGCTGGTCGATGTCGAAAACAGGCCGTGAAAATTGGGGTGGTTCCAGTGCGTGACCGCGGGCAAAATGAGTCTGTCGAAGTCCTCGATGACCTTGCCAAAGTCCTCGCCTTTCTCGGGTGCCTCCTTCGGAAGGTTGTTCTTTAGCCAATCGGGCTCGACCTGAGATAGTACGGGAAAGGTCTCGATGTTATGAAAGTAATCTGCGATCCAATCGACAAGCTGATAGCCATACCGACGAAACTCGTCGTCCGGCATGTCGCCAAGAGCATTTTTCTCGTCAGACATAGCAGGAACAAAATTTGAGGACATGTTGTCAAATCGACATAAACACTCGACAGTTTTTATAATACACGTATAATAACACCAACGATTTTCTCGCCAACGACCATTAATTAGTTGTAATTACGCTTGTTCGGACGCCTACTTCCACAGCAGTTGCGGCTGAATACTCGCTATCAGAACTCATGGCAGCTGAAGCGGCAGAACTGGAAACGACGACTCGCGAGGGCTTTGTCCGCGGGCTCGGCCTTCTAGACTCGACGATGATAGTCGCCGGGTCGATGATCGGCTCGGGCATTTTTATCGTCTCGGCAGACATCTCGCGCCAAGTCGGCTCGCCCGGCTGGCTGCTCGTCGTCTGGCTCGTAACAGGATTCCTTACCGTGGTCGGAGCTCTCTCGTACGGCGAATTGGCCGCGATGATGCCAAAGGCCGGCGGCCAATACGTCTATCTTCGGGAAGCCTACTCTCCTTTTTGGGGCTTTCTCTACGGGTGGACGCTTTTTCTTGTCATACAGACCGCGACGATCGCGGCTGTGGCTGTCGGATTTGCAAAGTTCATCGGCGTACTCGTGCCCGCGATCTCGGTCGATAACTATTTGATCTCTCCGATCCGGGTTGGCTCCAGCAGTTACGCATTCTCACTCTCGACCGCGCAGCTCGTCGGCATCGTCATGATCGCCCTGCTGACGTGGATAAATACCCGCGGACTCAAGCTCGGCAAGCTCGTCCAGAACGTATTCACATTTGCTAAGACCGGTTCGCTGATCGCGTTGATCGTTCTGGGCATCGTAGTTGGCTTAGGCTGGCACGGTGACATTGCGGCAGCGAATTTTGGAAACTTGTGGACGGTTCGAGGCACGCTGCAGGATGTCGGCGGCGGACTGACAGCGGCCATAGCTTTTGGCCTTTTTGTCGGCATCTGCGTCGCGCAGACCAATTCGCTTTTTTCGGCTGACGCGTGGAACAACATCACGTTCACCGCAGGCGAGGTCAAAGATCCGCGTCGTAACATCCCGCTCTCGCTCGCGTTTGGCACCGGCCTCGTCATCACGCTTTATCTTTTGGCGAATATCGCGTATCTCGTGACACTCAAATTCGAGGCGATACAGACGGTGGCGGATGACCGCGTGGCGACCGCGACGGCAAATGTGATATTCCCGGGTGCGGGTGCCGCGATAATGGCGGTCGCGATCATAATCTCGACATTTGGCTGCAATAACGGACTGATCCTCGCAGGTGCACGGGCCTCGTACGCGATGGCGAGGGACGGTTTATTCTTTCAGTCCGCGAGAAAACTCAACAAGTTTCACGTTCCCGCATGGGGACTTTTGATCCAAGGGATCTGGGCTGCCTTTTACGTCTTACCCCGCACTGTAAAAACCGCATCAGACGGCAAGATCAGTTACGGAAACCTTTACGGCGACCTCCTGACATACGTCATTTCTGCCGCTCTCATTTTTTACATTCTGACGATCATCGGTATTTTCGTGCTCAGGGCGAAACAACCCGATGCCGAGCGTCCGTATAAAGCATTTGGATATCCGATCATTCCGGCCCTCTACGTGATCGGCGCCTCCGTGATCCTCGTCGTGCTATTCGTCTATCAGACGACCGCGACATGGCCCGGGCTGCTGATCGTGCTGACGGGCGTGCCCGTCTACTTTATTTGGAGAAGGACCGCTGCCGCCAAGGCCGCGTCCGACGAAGCGTAACAACAAGACCTTAGGAGGTTTCGATGTCACTTTTTGCGACTAAACCAATTTCCAAGATCATCGCCGAGGCTGAGGAGACAGGCGCCCATACACTCAAGAAAACGTTGAGTGCATTGGACCTGACGATGCTCGGTATCGGCGGCATCATCGGAACCGGTATTTTTGTCCTGACCGGCCAGGCAGCCGGCAAACACGCCGGTCCGGCCGTGATCATCTCGATGATCCTTGCTGGTATCGTGAGTGCGTTCGCCGCACTTTGCTATTCGGAGTTTGCGGCCTCGGTGCCGATCTCAGGCTCGGCCTATGCTTATGGCTATGGCACGCTCGGCGAATTCGTCGCGTGGATCATTGGCTGGGACCTTATTCTCGAATATGCGTTCGGAGCAGCGACCGTAGCGGTCGGATGGTCGGGCTACGTGGTGAGTCTTCTTCGAGATACGCTCCATATCAACTATCCGATCGCACTCGCTGCTCCTCCAGGAATGGAGATAAAAGCCGCTGACGGAGCCATTCTGGGTCATGGCATTTTTAACCTGCCCGCAGCTCTTATTGCAGTCGCCGTGACGATGCTGCTCATTCGCGGTATCAAAGAGTCGGCAAGCTTTAACACCGTCATCGTGATGGTTAAGGTCGTCGTCGTTCTGCTCTTTATCGTCGCGGGCATCGGGTATGTGAATACGGATAACATCGGCATCGGCTGCACCGTTGGTGCTCCAGGCTGTGCTCAATTCATGCCCTTTGGCTTTAGCGGCGTAGTGACGGGAGCCGCGGTGATCTTTTTTGCTTACATTGGGTTTGACGCCGTCTCGACCGCCTCGCAAGAGGCAAAGAATCCGCAGCGTGATATGCCGATCGGCATCATGGGCTCGCTTGCGATCTGTACTGTCCTTTACATCCTCGTCGCCGGTATCATGGTCGGCCTGGTCGACTACAAACTGCTGACTAACGCGGCTGCTCCGATCGCAGTCGCTATCGACGCCGCCCTTCAAAAGGCGCAGGGCACGACGATGGGGACGATCCTCTATGTCTTCCCGACGATCATTAAGGTCGGCGCCGTTCTCGGTCTTAGCTCGACGATGGTCGTGATGACGATGGGTCAGCCCCGCGTCTTTTACTCGATGTCAAAGGACGGTTTGCTGCCCGGATGGGCCGCTAAGATCCACCCGAAATTCCAGACGCCGCATATCACAACGGCGATCACCGGAACGATCGTAGCGATTCTCGCGGGATTCGTGCCGATCAGCCTTTTGGGCGAGTTGGTAAGTATCGGAACGCTCTTTGCATTTGTGATCGTCGGCACGGGCATTATCATTTTGAGATCGTCGAATCCGGCGCTCCATCGCCCGTTCCGGGTGCCTCTTTCGCCGTTCATTCCGATCGCGACGGTTCTATCGGCCGCGTACTTGATGAACAGTCTGCCGCTCGACACGTGGATCCGTTTGATCGACTGGATGGCTATCGGTCTCGTGCTCTACTTTGGCTACAGCTATAACCACAGCAAGCTCGCGGACACGGCTGAGAACACCGAGGTCCCGGCGGATTACAAACCGCCATTCGCCGCGCTGTTGTCGATAATCTTCGCGATCGCGTTGACGCTGTATCAGGTGCCATATTTGATGGACCTGCACCCTGAGACAAAGCCGTCTGACAGTCTCGGCGTAAACCTCGGCATCCGGCTCTTCGCGTGGATCATCACCGGTGTGCTTGTCGCGGTGCTGATGTACGGCAAGGGCGACCGCTCGACTGGACGCGATTCCAAGACGCGGAATATCGGCCTGTTCGCATCGCTCGCGAATCTCGTGATCTGGATCGGGATCACATGGTGGTACTTCGCGACCCTGCACAGTCCCGGGATGTAAAAGGCGCACGGGGGTTTCCTCTTTGCCGCACAGATCACAGGGTTGTCGAAATTCTCTGTAGACTCTGCGGCATTTTTGTATGCAAAGCTGGCTCAAATGGCTGATCGTCGTCGGTACGGGTGTGATCATTGCGATCATCCCGCCGCCGGACGGCGTGGAATACAGGTCGTGGCTGCTGCTCGCGATCTTTATCGCGACGATCGTCGGGTCGATCGTGCAGCCTTTGACCGGAAGCGCAATGGTTCTGCTCGGGGTGACGGCAACGGCCGTTTTCGGCGTCCTCAAGCCTTTTGACGCGTTGAAGGGCTACGCCGATCCGGTCGTTTGGATCGTCCTGTCCGCATTCTTCCTTTCCGTTGCGGTGATCAAGACCGGTCTCGGCCGTCGGATCGCGCTCATCTTTATCCGCGCGATCGGCAGCAGCACATACGGCTTGAGCTATGCCCTGATCGCTACGGACTTTGTCCTCGCGTCGGTCGTTCCGTCGAATGGCGCCCGGAACGGCGGCATTGTCATTCCGATCACGGTAGCCGTGAGCGAGAGCTACGATTCGCGGCCCGACGATGGCACGGCAAAGCGTCTCGGCGAATACCTGATGTACTTGATGTATCAGTGTGAGGTCGTGATCGGTGCGACCTTTCTGACGGGTCATGCGGGGAACTTTGTGATGCAAAAGCTCGCGGCCGAAAACGGCGGGCCGAACATCACGTACTTCAGCTGGCTTGCGGCGGCGATCGTCCCGTCGCTCGTCTCGCTTGCGGTGATACCCGCGATCATATATCGATTCTTCCCACCCGCAGTTAAAGCCACGCCGGGAGCATCAAGATTTGCCGCGGAGGAGCTTGTAAAGCAAGGCCGCATGACACGCGACGAGTCGATAGTCGTCGGCACGCTCGTCGGCGTGATATTCCTTTGGACGATGCAGGGCCGACTGCACTCGATAGACCCGGCGATCATCGCGCTTTGCGGCATCGGTTTTCTGCTGCTGACCAAGGTCGTAACGTGGAGCGAGCTGATGGGCGAGCGAAACGCTTGGTCCACCTTCATTTGGTACGGCGGTCTCGTAAATATGGCCACCGCTCTCGCCGAAAGCGGTCTGCCTAAGCTATTCGCCAACTCGGTCGCTGGGTACACGACTGGAATGTCCTGGATCACGGCGCTCGCCATTCTGCTGCTCGTTTACTTTTACGCCCACTATTTTTTCGCCTCGGTTACGGCGCACGCTCTGGCGATGTACGTTCCATTTTTGATCGTCACGCTAACGGCGGGAGCTCCGGCGGGCCTTGCGGTCTTGTTTCTCAATTATTTCTCCACACTTAGCGCCAGCCTCACGCATTTTGGCACGACGCCCGGCCCGATCTATTTCGGCACCGGTTACGCAAAGCAGGGCACGTGGTGGAAGATCGGTTTTATCGCATCCGTCGTCAATATAACGATATGGGCGACCATCGGCGTCGGTTGGTGGAAGCTGCTTGGGTGGTGGTAGAACGAATAGAAAAGGCGCCGCTCATGTCTCCCACAATCCATGAGCGGTGCCTTTTTGTAGTGCAGAGCCCGGCGGGTAAGCAAAAGTCTGCAACCTTTGTTCCCGGGTCGACCTCTCCAGCCCGTTAGGGCCCGTACCTCAACCTAGGGGGAATCGATACGACAAAGAATTCTTTCATCCCCGCAGGCGCCTGTCACCTGTCAAAAATGACAGGTGACTTCGTCGGAGGCTACAAGTGTGGAAGAGCCGTGACGGCGTTGATCGTCGTACCTCGCCCCGGCGAGGAGTCGATCTCGAACGATCCGTTTACAAGCCGCATCCGCTCCCGCATGCTCACGAGTCCGAGACAGCCGTTAGAGTTCGCATTATCAGGATCGAACCCGCAGCCATTGTCCCTCACTGACATAGAAACCGTGTTATCGGATACCACGAGCTTGACGGTAACGTCCGACGCCCCGCTGTGCCGCGCGACATTCTGGAGGGATTCCTGCGCAACGCGATAAAGACACAAAGAGATGTCGTCGGGCAGCTCTCGCGGAACATTTAGTGACTCGAAATCGATCTCGAGCTCCCGGGCGATAGCGACATCACGACAGAAGCCGCGTAGAGCCGATTCGAGCCCGAGCTGCTCCAATTTGGCCGGATGCAACCCGTGCGAGATCCGGTGGATCTCTCTGGAGAGCTCCTGGATCTGGGCGTCGATCGCAGCAATATCGCTTTCGGCGTTGCCCGACCCATCACCCAGGCCCGCGAAACGGATCGACAATAAAGCAAGCCGCTGACTAATGTCGTCATGAAGCGCGCGGGCCAGGCGGGACCGTTCCGCCTCCTGGGCGTCGATGAGCTTTCCGCTAAGTGCACGGGCGGCCGTCTCGGCTTCCTTTTGGCGGGTAATGTCGACCGACGCGCCTCGCAACATCTGGACGCCCTTCTGGTCACGATCGGCCCTGAAGCGAGCGCTGATCCAGCGCGTACCTCCGCTGGCAAGCTGGACCCGATACTCGGTCTCGTAAAACTGGCCGCCAGTGAGCGCAGCCGCGACACGCTCATTTATTAATGCGCGGTCGTCGGGGTGGACCTTCTTCAAAATATCCTCAAATGCGATCGGCCCGTCGTCGTCTAATTCGAAAAGCTCATACCACTTCGGGCTCGCCCAGATAGTCCCGTCACCAATGCGTCGCTCCCAAGCCCCAACATTTGCGGCCTCAGCGGATAGGATCATCCTCTGCTCGGTCTCGCGCAGGCGGGCGTTCGTCCGGTCGAGGGCATGCATCAGCCCGAAAGAGCTGAGCAGGTCCGAGCTCAGTCCAAAGGCCATAGAGATAATAATGCCGGTAAAGAAAACGCTCAGCGTGTAAGGGAAGGACAAAAGGCCCCAGAGTATGAGCACGGCCATCGCCATGTTCACCAGTAGAAAAAATGTGGTCGCGCCCCCCACGGCGATGGCCATCCGCCGGTTACCGCGGCGCCATACGGTCAGTGTTGAATCCGCACAGTAAACGATGGCCAGCAGAAGGCTCGCCTGCGCCACGACCATCCACGGATTGGGTACAAAGTGTGCGACCGAGACCTGATCGCCGAGAACGTTTACGTAACTAATGCCGGAGATCTCTCGCTGGTTGATGTTCGGTGTGAGGATGAAGTTAATGATGACGGTCAAGGTCCTCAGTCCCGTGACGGTCCACAATAGCCATCGACGGCCCGCCCGCATATAAAAATGCAGAAACCACGCGAGGCCGACGATCATTCCAAAGCCCGGAACATGGGCCCAGCGAACTATATCGCCGTAGTGCTGCGGAGACTCGGCATGCATCGCCGCGGACTCAAAGAGCGTGAATGTCGCGACCGAAAGGGCGCTGACCGCGAAGAAAAAGTGGTCCAGGCGCCGCGGCTGTCGCGCCCAAACGCCGACATAAATAATCGCGAACGTAAAACAAACCGTTGCGGCGATCAGGCTTGCTGCGGTAACAAATGGCATCGGTGGGCGGCTATATCCCGTCCATTGTTACCGCATTGACACCCTATCTGCAACAAGTCGTGTTGTGCAGCCTGCAAGTGATGCATGGCGTCGTTGGGCTACAATACTATTGGCCTATGCAACGCTCCCGCATCATTCTTGTAGACGACCACCGCATCCTGCTCGATGCAATCAAGGCCCTCGTCGAGCCCGAGTTTGAGGTCGTGGGCGCCTTTGAGGACGCTCAAACACTGCTCGCCGCTGCTGCCGGACTCGCACCCGATGTGATCGTGCTCGATATCGGACTGCCCTTGATGAACGGACTCGTCGCGGCCGAGCAGCTTAAGAAGCTCGTGCCGAAGGCGAGGATCGTCTTCCTAACGATGAATCCCGATATCGACGTTGCGGCTGAGTCGTTCCGTCTCGGCGCTCATGGCTACATCCTTAAGAATGCGGCCGGGACCGAGCTTATCGGTGCTCTTCGCGAGGTGTTGCGCGGCGGTTACTACGCATCGCCCGTCCTCACCGAAGGCATGGTCGGGTCGTTCGTCCAAGTCTTCAAACAGATGGAACGGCGAAACGAGCTGACGTTAAGGCAGAAAGAGGTCCTGCAGCTTCTTGGCGAAGGCTTGTCGATGAAGGAGGCCGCAGACGTGCTCAAGATCACGCCCCGCACCGTGGCATTCCACAAATACTCGATCATGGAGCAATTCGGCATCAAGTCAAACGCCGAGTTGATGCGGTTTGCTGGATCGGCCGTCCCGCTCGCTAAATCCGAATAAAAGGCAGAATGGTCAATGCATCGCTCTGCTTTTAATTCGATGACTTGAAGTTAGGAGTTGTCTTCGTCCTCGCCCGGTATCGCGTCTTTGTCCTCGCCGTCGATCTTTGTCAAGACTTCTTTGTATACTTTGATCGACCCGTCCTTCTCGTAACGCTGACGTATCGCGGACAAATAGTCGTTAAAGACGCCGGCACGCTTTGTCGAAAGCATCTGCTCGAGAAGGCCGCTGCGCTGCTTGGCAAAATCTGCCGTGTTGGCATCCGTTCGGCTTGTGACGCCAACGACATACCAGTTGTCGCCAACTTTGAATGGGATTTTTGAGACCTCGCCGGCTTTCATCGCGTAGATCGCGGTTTCAAGCTCCTCGTTGGTGCCGGCCGTCGGACCCTCGCCAACGGGTGAGCCGAGAACAAAGTTTTTCTGATCCTTAGCCTCGAAACCCTTTGCAGTTGCGGCACCGCCGAGAGCCCCTGCATTGGTGGCAGCAGCGGCGACATCCTTGGCGATCTGTTCCACCTGAGCACGTGCCTTTTCGACCTTTACTACATCGACGATCTGGGCCTTGACCTCATCAAATTCGGCGTCGCGAGGTTCCTTTCGGTCCACCAGCATCGGTATGGCAAAGCCGCTCGGTACAGGCGTCTTATCGCCGACGTCACCGACCGAAGCAAGCGGCTCGATCCCGCTTTCAAACTGCGGCGAAATGCCGATGCCCGCAACATCGTCGCCCGGCTTGAGATAGCCCGTTTCCTTTACCATCTCGGCCGCAGTCATGTTGGCCTGAGCCGCGAACTGTTGGGCCGTTTTCACCGGGTCTTTTGTCTCCTTGAGCGAATCGGCGATCTTCTGGGCGAGCTCGGCGGCTACCGAATAAGCTTTCCGATTGCGAAGCGATACCTCGAGCTCCTTTTTGGCCATTTCAAACGTCTTGGGCACATCATCACCGCGACGAAGGATAAAGTAACGACTCTGGTAGCTGATCGGCTCGGTGATCTCGCCCGGCTTCATCTTTAACAGGCGCTGGTACGGATCGTCGGGCTTGTTCGTGTTCTCGCGGACCGGACCCGAAAGCTTACCGCCGTTTCCGGCCGACTGCGGGTTCTCTGATCGGCCCTTCGCCACCTTCGCGAAATCGTCTTCCGACACGGTTGGACCATTCTTTCTCAATTCCTGAATGATATCGGTTGCTCGTCCCTGGACGGTCGCATCCTCCTCCGGTTTCGGCACTCGCAGGACGATCTCCTGACCGAGTACACCGGCCGTGCGACGCTCGGCCGGGACGTTGTTCCATTCGGCCTGCAAGTCGGCATCGGTTATCTGCAGCTTTTGGCCGATCTTGTCGGTGTTGACAAAGACGTATTTGACCTTTTTCTGCGGGACGCTGATGTAGTAGCTCGCCTTGTTGGCGTTGAAATAGTCGAGCAACTCCTGGTCGGTCGGGACGATCTTTTTTCCAAGATCCGTGCTGCTGATGGCGACATAATTCAGGTCAAACTTCGTATTCTTTTTCTGAAAATCGTCGAGAACATCTTGCTCCGAGACGGTCACGCCGGAGGTGATAAAGGCGTCGAGCTTACGTGAGCTGATGTCATCGCGAATAGCCTGTTCATAGGCCGCCACACTGCCCGCCTGGTCTATGGCATTCTGCTGATACGTCGCCTGATCGACAGTCGTGCCGTCGGGCTTCTTGAGCTGCTGGCGGATCTGGTCGGCTACTTCGGCATCGCTTGCCGTCAAGCCGAGCCGATCGGCCTCAAGACGCGAGATACGGCTGTTGATGAGCCCGTCGAGGATCATCTTTGACGGGAAGCTCCGGCCGCCGCCAAACTGGCTGTATTGCTCCTTTTGCCTGACGACCTCGCCGGCGGTAATCTTCTCGCCCGAGACCTTTGCCGCCGTCTCGTCGCTCGTCGACAGATTGGTCGTAAACGTGTTGCGCGCCGGCGTGTAAAAGAACACAAGACTGCCGACCATCAGGATGGCAAAGATCAAAAGGACAAAATTACGTGTCTTCTCGAGACGATTGAAAAACTTTAACATCAGCGACTACCTGTACTTATATAGAGAATTCCAGTTTTTAGCGTTGCAGAGACAAAGGGTGAGTTTAACAAAAAGACCTGTCATTTCCAACGTTTGCGCGTTGATAACCGCGGCAAAATAAGAGTTGCAGAAAGCCCGTAATTACTTGATGATTAGGGTCTGATATGGCATCGAGCAGGATCACATCGGTCGGAATTGTCGTCAAACCGGGTCACGCTGAGGCGCATGAAACGGCAGGCGAGCTAGCGCGCTGGCTTGCCGAGCATGACGTCCGCGTGTGCGATCGGCCGTTCGAGGCCGGCGAGCTTCTGAGTAAGGAAGCTCTCGATGCGGACCTCATCGTCGTCCTCGGCGGCGACGGCACGATGATCTCGACGGCGAGGATGGTCGGCGACTCGGACGTGCTTGTTCTCGGCATCAACTACGGCAGTCTTGGGTATTTGACGGACTTTCGCATCGAGGAGATGTTTCCGGCCCTCGAAGCAATAATCGACGGTCAATACGAGATCGACCGCCGCGTGATGCTCGAGGTCGAGCTTCGTCGAGGCGATGCGACGCCCTCGGCAGGACGCGTACTGAACGATGTCGTTATCAACAAGGCGGCCCTAGCCCGCATCATCGAGATCGATGTGAGGCTCAACGGGCTGTTTGTGAATTCATTCCGCTCAGACGGCCTGATCGTCGCTACGCCGACAGGCTCGACGGCTTACAACCTCTCCGCCGGCGGTCCGATCGTCTTTCCCTCAATGAACGCCGTCGTTCTTACCCCCATCTGTCCATTCACACTGACAAATCGACCTATTGTCGTTCCCGACGGAGCCGAGATCGAGCTTGCGTTAAAAGACGAGAACGAGGGCGTCGTCCTCAGCCTCGACGGCCAGATCGGCTATCCGCTCGTCGCCGGCGACCGCGTCAAGATCCGCAAGAGTCTAACGACCCTCAACCTCGTCCAACCACCGA
Source organism: Pyrinomonadaceae bacterium (assembly GCA_035995005.1). Classification (GTDB taxonomy): domain Bacteria; phylum Acidobacteriota; class Blastocatellia; order Pyrinomonadales; family Pyrinomonadaceae; genus OLB17. The sequence goes on along the minus strand of DASYKW010000237.1, from coordinate 11,298 downwards.
ACCGGAATTATTTCGACGTCTTGCGGGACAAGTTAAAGTGGGGAAGGTGAGTCCTACCCGAAAAGACTGGTCTGCACGTCCTCATCGTTTGCATAACCATCGGGCCACCATTGGTATTTTTTAAGGTCGCACTTACCTGTCGGGCTAAACTCCACGCCCTCGGCCTCAAGAAGCTCCTGCTGTAAATTAAGCGGGATCGTGAGACGTCCGGTCGAGCATTTCCCCTGAGAATTGATCACACGATGCCACGGCACATCGTCTGGCGAGCCGTGCATCACGTAACCGACGGTCCGCGGCGTATAGCCGTCACCGCACACGATCGCCAGGGAGCCGTACGTCATTACGTAGCCTTTCGGGATCTCCCGCACAACGGCGAAGACGCGCTCTCGGTATGCCTTGTCGTCGACTATTGTCAATTTATTCGCCGACGTTGTTCCGCGTTCTCGTGAGCGCGAACAATAGAGGGAAAAAGTTAGCGAATATCACCACGCCTCGCACAATATTCAGGAGCTGCCAGCGATTTGTTCGCATTTGCCATTCGTCTGAGGTCAGACTGGATTGTGAGCTTCGGGCAAACGCAAATAATTCGGGTAAAAAGTAGAGCTGCGTGATGATCAGCACAACTACATACACAGCAAACGTTAATGTGATGAGTTTTCGTCTGGGTGGAAACCGCCAGTTTGAGATCAGGCTGATGATTAGGGACAAGATCAACAGCGGATGTATCGATAGCCAAAATATGCCTTCGTTCAGACCATACGGCCCGGTGACCACGACGGCCGACTCCGGCAGGTGCGATAAGTATGCTGGGAAATACACCATCGCAGCATAGATCCCGCCGCCTGCCATAACTCCCCAAAGGATGACGGAGAGCATAAGGGCGTACGTTCCGAAGCCTAGAGTTGTCGATCGATCGTTGTTCATAAAATTAAGTATTAGATATCCCTGAGAAACGTCCTCGCCGGCGAGCCGTCGCCGGTTCCACCATCGTATTTTAGAGGCGAGCAGATAAGCTCGTAATCTCCCCGCGGAACGTCGCGTAGGTCGACGCCCTCGAGGATAATGGTCTCGTTTTGAAGCAGGGTCACATGTACCGGATGGCCGGGCGAACCGCTTTTCTCGATCGACAAATAATCGATCCCGACTAAGACAACGCCCGCGTCGACGAGCATCTTTGCGGTTTCCTGCACCAGATAGGTAAAGTCCGCACGAAAGCCGTCCTCCGGCGTCGCCCAAAACTCGGAATTCCGCGTCTTGAATATTACCCGCGTGACGCCGTCGAGATCGCCGACATGATCGGGCTCGATCGCAACGACATCCGCCGGAACCTCGACAACGCGGCAAGGGCCGATAAGCTTTGCCGGGTCCAGCTCATGAACTCGGCGCGCGCCGTCGACGAAATGATTCGGCGCATCGACATGTGTCGCGGTGTGAACACCCATCGCGATCTGTGACACATTGGAATGGTCGCCTTTCGCGAATGCTTTGAACGACTCGATCTCCACGCCGGGATCGCCTTTATATATCGGTGTTCGGGCGCTGATCGTGACTGTTATGTCGTAAATTCGACTCATTTGACGACCTCGAATTTGCTGACGAAAACCTTTGCTAGTTTTGTGACGGCCCGCTTGCCGACGGGCTTTGCCGGACGGTTCTCCCCGGAGAAATACTTCTGTTTGTAGAAGACGGGAGCCTTGCCCGGCTTCGCCCAAAGCTTCCACATCGAGGATGCCTCGGTCTCCCCAAATTCCTCGGCCTTGTACCATCCGATCCCCTTTGGAACGCCGTTGGCGAACTGCATCAGGTCTACGCCTGTGCCGCCCGCTCCCTGATGAAGCCCGCCCGAATATGCCAAGGTAAACTCATCTATGCCGTTCTGGTCGATGTCCGGGACACGGCCGATCACGAAACCCCAGCCGCCCTCCGAGACGAAATTCCCGACGATCTTGCCGCCCTCGACGATGACGAGGCCATTCCAACCGAAACCGTTGCCCGTCTGGCAGTACTCGTAGAAAATCAGCATCTGCTTTGCGCCCGCCCGCGTGAATGACCCTTTCACGGCGCCGGCGGGCTGCAGAGACTCACCGCAGACATCCTCGGGAAGACGCTTGCGGACAGACGGAAGAGCTCTGTCCAAATACGCCTGCTCGGTCGTGCTGAGCTGGGTAGGATCGCCGCTATCGTTCGTGGGGTCGTTGACGACAACAAGGGCTTGAGCGGTGGCACTTGCGGCGAGCACGCAGCTCATCGCTGCGGCGAGAAGAAATTTGCGGGGTCCCATATTCGACGAGGATAATTCAAAAGTCGGCTGCCTACAACGTTTGCGCGCCGGGCCGTGAGTCTTTAGCCTAATAATGATGACAACGCCCCGCATTTCGGCCTCAAGCTACTCAAACACCGCACCGCTCGTATGGTCGTTTCTCTACGGCCAAAATCATGGGAAAGTTGAGATCATCCTCGACAACGTGCCCGCGCGTTCGGCACAACTTTTAGAGGAGGACCGCGTCGACGCCGCACTCGTGCCGGTCATTGCATATCAAATGCTCAAGGGCGTGCGGCTAATACCTGGCGTTTGTGTCGGCGCCAGGGAAAAAGTGAGGAGCGTCTGTCTCGTCACAAAGGGCAAAGACCTGGCCGATGTTCGCAGCGTCGCTCTCGATTCATCGTCGCGCACCTCGGTCGCACTAACCAAGATCATTTTCCGCGAATTCCTCGGATTCGAACCCGCGTGGTGCGATGCGGCTCCCGACATCGACAGGATGCTCGCCGACACCGACGCAGCACTCATCATCGGCGATCCGTCGCTGGCCGTAGATAATGAGCCGGGCGGCCGGCTCGTCTTTGATCTCGCCGAGCTGTGGCGTGCGCACACTGGTCTTGGATTTATCTTCGCGATGTGGATGACGAGGCAAAACAAGGTAGAGATCGACTTTGCCGCGGCCCGCGACGAGGGCCTTGCCAATGTAGACTCGATCGCGGCGAGTTACGCCGCGAATTTGTCCTTGTCTCAGGACGAGATGCTGGAATATCTGACGGAGAATATAGCCTTTACGCCCGACACCTCGATGCTCGCCGGGATGCGGCTGTATTTTGAGCTCGCTGAAAAATACGGACTGATCGCGACGAACAAAGCACTCGACTTCGCGGTCTAGTCAATTTGGCCTACCACTCCGCGATCGTCCGCTTCATCTCCTCCATCAACTTCCGTCCGTCGATCTTGCCGTCGTTTTTCTTCATGTGTTCAATAAAGATGAGAGCCTCGTGAATGCGCCGGTCGATATCCTTTGTCCGCGATAGCCAGTAAAGCATCGATCGCTGCTTACCGGGCGACAGCGCATGAAAAAGCCGATCGCCGTCGCGGTCCTGCTTTAGGACCTCTTTGAGCTCGGCGGACATCGGCAGGCCGTATTTGCTCTCGTCCTTCTCAAGGACAATGTCGACCTTGACACCTGCAGTAAGACCCAGTTCGTCACGGCGTTTCTTATTGACGATAATGTAAAACTTGTCGCCCCACGGCATAAGGGCGCAGTGAAATTTCTTGGCGCCATTCATTGAGCACAGCACGCGCCGAAATTTGTCCTCAAAACCGAGCCGCGTCGCGACCTTGCCGTCAAAGATGAGGAAATGCCAACCGGAGCCAGTGGATGACTTGACCAGTTCGCTCTTCACCTTTACCTGCTTTTGCACCATTTATATTTAAGATCGTTGTCAGCGCTCGAACTTCATACCCATCGAGCACGCTACGCGCATGCCGTTGTTCTGCAAGTGATAGTCGAATTTACCGTCATTCTTTTTCAAAAGCTCAACACCCGTTAGCGAGCGGATGATCCGCTTCTCCTCGTCCTTGCTGTATTCGATAAGTTTCATCATTATCCGCTGATTACCCGGCGAAAGAGCCCGGAACAGCCGTTCGCCTTCGTCATCCTGCCGAAGCACTTCTGCTAATTCCTCGGGCATCGGCATGCCAAATTCACTCTCGTCCCTAACAAACTCCAACCTCACTTCGTCGCCGACCGCGAGGCCGAGGCGATCGCGTGTCTCCTTATTCACGGTGATCATGTAGTTGCTCTTGGCCGGAAAGACCGCGCAATGATAAGGTGCGTCACCATTGATCGAGCAGATCACCCGCCGCAGGTTGCGTTTGAAGTTAAACTCGGCGAGTAGGGCCTTTGGAAATTTTATTATGTGATAGGCAGGCTTGCTGTCCGTCAGCTCGAGTCGCGACACGATCTTTGCCTTAGGTACGCTCATCGGGTGAATGAAGGTCTGTTAAAATTATAGCCGAGAAGTAAAATGCCCAGCTCAATCCAGCCCATTCTCGACAAAGCTCTCGACGGCGAACGGCTGACGAGTGACGACTGTACCGCACTGCTCGAGTCTCGCGATATCGCACGCATTGGCGTCGCTGCGGATGAGGTCCGTCAGCGAAAGAACGAGCCGTCGATCGTCACCTACATAATCGATCGCAACATCAATTACACGAACGTCTGCAACGTCGTGTGCACGTTCTGTGCGTTCTATCGGCGGCCGGGCAAGCCCGACACGTACGTTCACTCTATCGAGGAGATCGAGAAGCGGATCGACGAGACGATCGAGCTTGGCGGAACCGGCGTACTGATGCAGGGCGGTCTCCATCCCGATTTCAACATCGAGTGGTACGAGGAGCTTTTATCGACGCTCCACACAAAGTATCCGAAGTTTCAGCTTCATTGTTTCTCGCCGCCCGAGATACACAATATCCACCTGATCTCAGGACTCGATTACGAGACGATCATGTGGCGATTAAAGGCCGCAGGATTGAATTCACTGCCCGGTGGCGGCGGCGAGATCCTCGACGACGAGGTCCGCAAGCGCGTCTCGACTAAGTGCAACACGCAGGAATGGCTCGACGTGATGCGAGCCGTCCATAAGGTCGGGCTGATATCGACCGCGACGATGATGTTCGGGATAGGCGATCGTGTCGAGCATCGCGTTCGCCATTTGCAACGAGTGCGCGACGTACAGGACGAGACCGGTGGATTTACCGCTTTCATACCGTGGACTTTCCAGCGTGAGAATACGGCTCTCGGACGTAAGATCACGGAGGAGCCAACTGGGATCGACTATCTGCAAATGCTGGCCGTCTCGCGTTTGTTCCTGGACAACATCCGACACATCCAGGCGTCATGGCTGACGCAAGGTTTAAAACTCGGACAGACCGGTCTTCGATTCGGTGCCGACGATATGGGCTCGATCATGATCGAGGAAAATGTTGTTTCGGCCGCCGGCGCGTCCACATGTGCCAACGAGGCCGAGCTTCGATATCAGATCCGTGAGGCCGGCTATCGCCCGCAGCAGCGTGACATCCTCTACAACTATGTCGACCGTCCTGGCGTCGATGATCTCGACAGCTCGACTTCGATGCCGCTCAAGAAACTGAGTGTCGCCTTTGCCGATTAGGTGCCGCGTATCATTCTAGAGACAAAGATCAACGCTCCTGCCGAGGTGTGTTTTGATCTTATGCGCGACATACGTATCCACACCCAGACAACCGCGCAAACAAGTGAGCGCGCCGTGGCCGGCGTAACGGTCGGAATGATCGGCTTGGGCCAAACAGTCACGTTCGAAGGACGACACTTTGGTCTTACTCAGCGGCTCACGGTTAGGGTCATCGAATTCGACCGCCCGAGGCGTTTCGTGGATGCGATGACAGGCGGATCGTTCCGGTTCTTTGTTCATGCTCACGAGTTTGAGGAGCGTGATGGAATTACGTTCATGCGAGACAGTCTTGAATGGGAATCACCCTTAGGCATAGTCGGCCGTTTGTTCGATAGGCTCTTCCTCATTCGGCATATGAGGGAGTTGGTAACACGACGAAACATCCAACTGCAAGATCTTGCTGAGCAAAAGGGATCCTCGCGATCAAAAGACACAACTAATACAATCACTTCGGGAATCTGACTGCTATCCTTTGAATGGCCACCATCGACCCTTTTTTCTCTCATGCAAAATGTTTTCGCGTTCGCTCCAGCGCAGCACCGGATCAATTGGAAAAACGTGGCGATCATCACCACTTTTCACCTTGCCGCTTTGCCCGTCTTTTGGACGTTCAGCTGGCAAAATGTAGCTGCCCTCCTGATAGGTAACTGGATAGTCGGCAGCCTCGGCGTCGGCCTCGGCTGGCATCGCCTGCTCACGCACCAAAGCTTCAAGACCTCGAAGTGGATCGAATACACTCTCAGTATTCTCGCTACGATGTCCATCCAGGACTCGCCAAACAAATGGATCGCGACGCATCGCATTCATCACGCGTTTACTGATACCGACAAAGACCCGCATTCGATCCGGCCCGGATTTTGGTGGGCGCAGATCGGCTGGATCGTTTGGGGAACTGCCCAGGACCACGATCAAAAGACGCTCCGGCGATATATCCCGGACCTTTTGAAGGATCGCGGTCATGCGCTGATCTCACGTTTTTACGTGGTGCCGATCATCATCTCGGCGGCGATACTATTCGCGATCGGCGGATGGAGCATGGTCATATGGGGCGTCTTTGCCCGCGTGGTCTTTGGCTGGCACACGACGTGGTTTGTTAACTCGTTGTCGCACATCTACGGCTCGCGACCACACGAGACCGGCGATGAGTCGACCAACAACTGGTTTGTCGCATTACTCACCTTTGGCGAAGGCTGGCACAACAATCATCATATGTACCCGACCTCGGCTCGGCATGGCCTGGGCTGGTACCAATTTGATATGAACTGGATCGCGATCCGCGTGCTTGAATACGTCGGATGGGCGCGAAACGTACGCCTTCCAAATATCGACCCCAACCAGATTGAGTTGAAGCGAGCCGCATAAACGGGTTACCATCCCGCCATGGACGCGGCGCGACTGCAAAACTACTCAGAATTCTGGGACCACTATGTACGTGAGCATTCCAAGCCGCTAACGCGCACGCTCCACTTTATCGGCACATCCCTAGGGGTCGCGCTGCTCATATATTTCCTCCTAACTGGTCGGTGGTACTTTTTTCTCATCTTTCCCTTGGTCGGCTACGGCTTTGCTTGGTTTGCTCATTTTGCCATCGAGAAAAACCGGCCCGCGACATTCCAGTACCCGTTTTGGTCTTTCATTAGCGATTTCAAGATGATGTGGTTCATGATCACCGGCCGAATGGCCAGTGAGGTCAGCCGCGTCAAAAACACGCTACAATAGCGGGCATGCCCTCGAACGATCTCGTCAATCCGAATGCCCTCAATTCGACCATTGAGTTCCTGACGGCGATGGTGACGCCGGCGTTGTTGATCTCCGCGACCGGTTCGCTTGTGCTGTCGACGTCGACGCGGTTGGGGCGTGTGGTCGATCGCGTAAGAGCGCTCGAGGAGCGTCTCAGTGATCTGATCTACGCGGAAGATAAGGAGACCATTCCTTTATACGAGAGACGCGTTGAGGTCATCGTTGATCTTCTGGACAAGGTCACAAGCCGCTCGCGAATATTGCAGCGGGCGATGGCAGCATTCTATTACGGACTCGGGATGTTTGTGCTGACGAGCGTCACGATCGCAGTCGCAGCCTTCTTTAACAGCTATCGCGTGGTGCCGATACCGGTCGGGATCGTCGGTATTTTGTTTTTGCTTTACGGCTCGATCTTGATGCTCCGCGAGACGCGAATGGCGACCGCAACCGTGAACGCCGAGATGGATTTCACGTGGCAACTCGCTCGCGAGGTGGCTCCCAAGCACGTAGCCGTAAAGTACGCCCGCAAAGGCCGCAGCCGAGGAATGCGAGCGGCACGGCTCAAAGACAAACATGTCTCCGAACTACCTGACACTACTACAGAAGGGTGAGCTCGAACAGCGCGTCGAGCGCCTAGAGGCGATGCTGCGCTCGTGCACTGTCTGTCCGAAGGACTGCGGCAACGATCGCCTCAACGATGAGATAGCTGCCTGCTACTCGGGGCGCCTGCCGATCGTCTCGTCCTATACCGCGCACTTTGGCGAGGAGCCTTGTTTGTCGGGGACGAAAGGTGCGGGAAACATCTTTTTCGGCAACTGCAACCTACGCTGCGTTTACTGTCAAAACTATCAGATCTCCCAAACTTGGAAAATCCAGAAAAAGAACGAGGTCACGCACGAGCGGCTGGCCGAGATGATGCTCGAGCTGCAGGAGCGTGGGGTGCACAACATCGGGTTCGTGTCGCCGACGCACTTCGCTCCGCAGATGGCGAGAGCGATATTCATCGCCGCCGAGCAAGGCCTACGGCTGCCGATCGTTTACAACACGAATGCCTACGACTCGGTTGAGGTCTTAAAACTGCTCGACGGGATCGTTGACGTCTATCTGCCGGATCTTAAATATGCGGACTCGGACGCAGGCTTTCAATACTCGAAAGTGCGTGACTACGCGGAGCATGCCCGTGCCGCGATCAAGGAGATGTCACGCCAAATGAGCGAGTCTCTTGTCTTTGGCGAGGACGGAATATTGCAGCGAGGCTTGCTGATCCGCCTGCTCGTCCTGCCAAACGACATCGCCGGTCTTGCCGGCAATCTTCGCTGGATCCGCGAAGAGCTTGGACCAAAACAGGCGATCTCGCTCATGGCCCAATACTACGCCACAAGCAAGGCCGCGACCGATCCTCGTTACATCCTGCTCTCGAGAAAGATCTCGGAGGGCGAGTGGTTTGAGGCGGTTTCATTGCTCGACGAGCTCGGCATGGAAGAGGGTTTCATGCAGGAGTACGAGGGCACGTCGCATTACTACCGGCCGGATTTTACAGACGCAGAAAAGCCTTTCAAGGATATTCGCGATTTTGTCGTTTAGATATTTATGCGGAGAAACACTTTCATCGGTGCAGTCTTCCTCGTGGTCGCGGCTGCTGTCCCCTTATTTGCTGATCCAACGATTGCTAACATCGACCGTATCAGGATCGCCGAGGCGTTTCGTATTGGAGAAAAGGTCCAGAACAAACTGTGGGCAAATTGGAGCGATGCTCCATTCGCGATGGATTTTATTACTGACGACTATGAATTTTTGATCCGTCATCCAAAGCCAAATGACGAATTCAGATCTATCGGCTACGACAAGCTGCTCAAGTCCGAAGTTTTTTGGCGGCCGCGCAAATTCAAAAAGGATTTTCTCGCAACATTTCCAGCCTTTAGCGCAACGCCGGTGATCGTGGCGGGCAAGGCGGAGAATACAACTGACAAAACATCGACCAGATGGCTATTCGTTATTTTGCATGAGCATTTTCATCAACTGCAGTATTCGCGTCCGGGGTATTTTGATGACGTAAATGCACTTGGCCTCACCGGCGGAGATACCTCTGGAATGTGGCAGTTAAACTTTCCTTTCCCATATGAAGACAAGAAAGCCGCCGCAGACTTTCGCGCATTGACTGATCGTTTGTTAACGGTTTATGAAGCAAAGGGACGTGCTCAGCAACGAGCAAAGCTTAGCGAATATCTGGCGTCGCGTCAGCGCTTTTTTGACGCCCTCGGGGCTGACAACGCCAAGTACGCGTCGTTCCAGATCTGGCAAGAGGGCATCGCACGGTACACGCAATATCGGACCGCGGCGATCGCATCCCGTAAAGTGCGACCGAGCATGGAGTTTTCACGCCTCGCTGATTTCACACCTTTTCAGGCCGAGACTGACAGACTATTAACAACAACGATCTCTGAGTTGAAACAGCTGGATCTCACAAACTGGGGACGCACGGTTTTTTATCCTTTCGGTGCTACCGAGGGATTGGTCCTCGACCGTGTCGATAAGAATTGGCGAAAAAGATACTTTTCGGATAAGTTCGCGATCGAAAAATTTTATCCACGAGGGAAAACGAAATGAACATAGGTGATACAGCACCCGACTTCACACTTAGCGACGGGAGCGGGGAAGAGTGGTCACTAAGTAATTACAAAGGGCGCACGGTCGTTCTTATGTTCTATCCCGGCGACGACACTCCGGTATGTACAAAGGAGATGTGCTCTGTCCGCGATCACTGGTCGGATTACGAGGCCACGGGAGCCGAGGTCGTCGGCATCTCGACAGATTCGGTCGAGTCGCATGACCGGTTTTCGACCAAATACGACCTGCCTTTGCGGCTGTTGTCGGACAACGAGGGCAAGATCCGCGATCTGTATGGTGCGAATTCGCTTATACCGGGACGTACGGGCCGAGCGGAATTTGTGATCGACCCTGCTGGCAAGCTTGCGTACAAAAAGGTCCGTCCGATCGGGCTTTTCCGGCCAAGCGACGACGACGTCCTCGCTGCAGTGCGAGCGGCAAGTAAAAGTTGACGTGTTAGAATCAACTTATGGCGTTATTTGGCGATAAATTTAAGTGCGGCCGCTGCGGACAAAAGACCGAGCCCATCGGCTACGCTCCTATACCGACGGAGCTCGGCCAGCAGATCGGGGCCGAGATGTGCAAAGGCTGTTGGGGCGAGTGGCAAGAGAAGCAAAAGCAGCTCATCAACCACTTTGGGCTCGACGTCTCAAACCCAGATTCGCATCAGTTCCTTTTCGACAATATGAAGATCTTTTTCTACAACGAGGGCGTCGAGCTTGCCCAGATCGACACCTCAAAGGAAGGAAAGGTGAACTGGTAACCGGAACCGCGGACGGTCAGTCTCCGCGCAAACCAAAATCGTCAACCCACGGATAAAGAGCCGTGGATTCGTTCCACGGCTCTCTTTATTCTCCAAACTGGCCGCCCACTTACGCAGGCGGTTCTAACTAATTCTTTTCAAATTTCAAGCTCCCTGAATTCATACAATACCGAAGGTGTGTCGGCTCCGGTCCGTCGTCAAAGACGTGTCCAAGATGACCGTGACATCGGGCGCATAGTACCTCGGTCCGTTCCACGCCGAGTATGCTATCGGTCTTTTCAAGCACATTCTTCTTATTGATAGGCTGGTAAAAGCTCGGCCAACCGGTGCCGCTTTCAAACTTCGTATCCGAGCTGAAAAGCTTTAGATGACAGGCACGGCAATAGTAGGTCCCCTTCTCATGATTGTCCCAAGTGTCGCCTGTATACGGAGCCTCGGTGTCAGCCTCGCGTAGGATCGCATACTGGCTCTTTGTTAGCTGTGCTTTCCACTCTGCCTTGGTCTTGGTGATCACGGTGCCGTCGAACTCATCATCCGAAGCCGGGACCGTATTATTTGCGTCCAGTTTTGGCGTAGGCTGAGCTTCTGCATTCAAAGCCTCGACAGTTGAGCTCTCGCGGCAGCCGGCGAAAGCGATCAGTGAAACCGAGGCGGCGATAATGGCGAAAGTAAATACATATCTCATAACGTTGATGATTTCGGCGGTACGA